>NZ_JBQDLQ010000026.1:33754-41599 GCF_052095695.1 Halomonas sp. | reverse complement strand
ATGTGCGGGATGGCCTTAAACCAGTTCACCGGCGTGTGCTGTTTGCCATGCATGAACTGGGTAATGAGTGGAATAAACCGTATAAGAAGTCGGCGCGTGTCGTTGGCGATGTTATCGGTAAATACCACCCGCACGGTGATAGCGCGGTTTACGACACCATCGTTCGTATGGCTCAGCACTTTTCAATGCGTCATGTGCTGGTCGACGGTCAGGGTAACTTCGGTTCTATTGATGGGGATAACGCGGCTGCTATGCGTTATACCGAGGTGCGCATGTCGCGCCTTGCCCATGAACTGCTGGCTGATCTTGAAAAAGATACCGTTGACTGGGTAGATAACTACGATGGCACCGAGCGTATCCCCGCCGTGCTGCCCACCAAAGTGCCTAATCTGCTGATCAACGGCTCGTCTGGTATCGCTGTAGGCATGGCGACCAATATTCCACCGCATAACATGCGTGAAGTGATCGCCGGTTGTTTGGCGCTCATCGATGACTATACGCTGTCGGTGGATGACTTAATGGAGTACATCCCTGGTCCTGATTTCCCCACCGGCGCGATTATCAATGGCCGTGCGGGCATTTTGTCTGCGTATCGTACTGGCCGCGGGCGCATTTACGTGCGTGCCTGCCACACGATTGAGCATCACGATAAAACTGGTCGCGACCACATCATCATTACCGAGCTGCCGTATCAGGTGAACAAGGCGCGGTTGATTGAAAAAATCGCCGAGCTGGTGAAAGAGAAAAAAATTGAAGGCATCGCCGAGCTGCGCGATGAATCCGATAAAGACGGTCTGCGCGTGGTGATTGAAGTCAAGCGTGGCGAGTCCGGCGAAGTAGTGGTCAATAACCTGTTCGCCCAGACGCAGTTACAAAACGTGTTCGGGATTAACATGGTGGCGCTTGAAAACGGCCAGCCGCGCACGCTGAATCTCAAGGAGATGCTTGAAGCCTTTATTCGCCACCGCCGCGAAGTGGTGACTCGGCGTACGCTTTATGAGCTGAAAAAAGCGCGTGAGCGTGGCCATCTGCTTGAAGGTTTGGCTGTCGCTATTTCGAATATCGATGAAGTGATTGAGCTGATTAAAGCTTCGCCCAACGCGGCGGAAGCGCGTGAAAAGCTGTTGGCTAAAACGTGGCCGCCTGGCCAAGTCACTGCGATGCTGGAGCGGGCGGGTGCTACGTCATGCAAGCCAGAAGAGCTAGACGAAGGGTTCGGTTTAAACACGGCAGCCACATCGTATCGTCTGTCGCCTGCCCAGGCCCAGGCCATCCTTGAGCTGCGCCTGCACCGTTTGACGGGTCTTGAGACAGAGAAACTCCTTGATGAGTACCTGTCTATTCTGTCGAAAATTGCTGAGCTAACCGAGATTTTGGCCTCGGCAGATCGCTTGATGGAAGTTATTCGTGAAGAGCTGCACGCCGTGCGTGATCAGTTTGCTGACGACCGTCGGACTGAAATTCAAGCCAGTCATCTAGATCTCTCGATTGAAGATTTGATTGCCGAAGAGGACATGGTTGTCACCGTGTCGCGCTCTGGCTATGCCAAGACGCAGCCGCTGTCTGATTATCAGGCGCAGCGTCGTGGTGGTCGCGGTAAGTCCGCAACGGCGATGAAAGATGAAGATGTCATCGAGCACCTGCTGGTGGCATCGACGCACGATACCGTGCTGCTGTTCTCTAATCGCGGCAAAGTGTATTGGCTGAAAGTGTATGAAATGCCGAACGCTAGCCGTGGTTCACGCGGTAAACCACTGGTGAACATGCTGCCGCTAGAAGAAGGTGAGGCGGTAAACGCTATTCTGCCGGTGCGTGATTACGATCCCGAGCACTATATTTTCTTCGCGACGGCCAAGGGTACCGTGAAGCGCACGAGCCTTGAGCAGTTCTCACGTCCGCGCAGCGTCGGCCTTATTGCAATTGATCTGGAAGAAAGTGACCGCCTCGTCGGTGCGGCCATTACCACGGGTGATGATCATGCCATGCTGTTGTCGTCTAACGGCAAGGCTATTCGCTTTGAAGAGGGCAATGCCCGCGCTATGGGTCGTACCGCACGTGGTGTGCGCGGCATGCGCCTGGCAGGTGATGCTGAAGTCATCAGCCTGATTATTCCGAAGAGTCAGCAAATTGATGCTGAAGCAGATGCCGAAGGCGAAACGCAAGACGCTTCAGTTGAGAGCGCTGCGGCCGAAACCGCCGACGGCCAGATCTATATCATGACCGCCAGTGAAAACGGCTACGGCAAACGCACGCGCCTTGAAGAGTTCCCGCTGCGTGGTCGCGGTGGCCAGGGTGTTATCGCCATGCAAACCAGCGAGCGTAATGGCGCGCTGGTGGCGGCGATGCAGGTTTATGACAGCGATGAAATGATGCTGATCACTGATCGTGGAACGTTAGTGCGTACCCGCGTAGAAGAAGTTTCTACCACGTCGCGTAATACCCAGGGCGTGATGCTGATTCGCTTGGGTAAAGAAGAGAAGCTGGTTAAGACAGTCCGCGTTGATGAGCCGGAAGAAATCGACGAGCTTAGTGGACTTGTCGAGGGCGATCTTGAAGAAAGCAGCCTTGAGGGTGCCGAGGTAGGCGAATCATCCGATGATGCACAGGAAACGGGTACTGATGACACGTCATTATAATTTCTGCGCAGGGCCCGCGGCCTTGCCAGTAGCCGTGCTTGAACGGGCGCGTGAAGAGCTGCTGGATTACCAGGGTCGTGGCCTTTCTGTTATGGAAATGAGCCACCGCAGCGATGAGTTTATTGCCATCGCCGAGCGAGCGGAGGCGAATTTTCGTCAGCTTCTGAACGTGCCCGATAACTATAAAGTGCTGTTTTTGCAGGGCGGCGCCAGCATGCAATTTGCCATGCTGCCGATGAACCTGCTGGGCCAGGGCGGTCGTGCCAACTTTATCCAGACCGGTATCTGGGGTAAGAAAGCGCTTAGTGAAGCCAAACACCTTGGTTTTGACTGCCATGTAGCCGCCAGCAGTGAGCCTAACGGCCATATGGCGGTGCCTGGGCGCGACACTGTGCAGATAAGCGATGATGCCGCCTACCTGCACTACACGTCTAACGAAACCATCGGTGGTTTGGAATTTGACTATACGCCCCATGTTCAGCGCGCTGACGGCACTAATGTGCCGTTGGTCTGCGATATGTCGTCGAATATTCTCTCTGGGCCAATCGATGTTAGCGATTTCGGCGTCATTTATGCTGGGGCGCAGAAAAATATTGGGCCAGCGGGGCTAACGCTGGTCGTGGTGCGTGACGATCTGCTAGGCAGGGTCAAGTCTGGCACTCCTTCATTGTTTGATTACCAGATGCTGGCGGAAGCCGGGTCCATGGTTAATACGCCTCCGACGTACGCCTGGTACCTGGCGGGGCTGGTATTCGAGTGGTTGAAAGACGATATCGGCGGGTTGGCGGCGATGGATGCTATCAATCAACGTAAAGCCGATAAGCTCTACGCCGCTATTGATGCCAGCGAGTTTTATAGCAACACCATCGCTCAAGCCAATCGATCACGGATGAACGTACCGTTTGTATTAGCCGATGCGACGCTGGATAAGGCGTTCTTGCAACAAGCCGATGCGGCGGGGCTGCTTAATTTAAAGGGTCACCGCAGCGTTGGCGGCATGCGTGCCAGCCTATATAACGCGGTGCCTGAGTCTGCGGTAGATGCGCTAATCACGTTTATGGCGGATTTTGAACAAACAAGGGGCTAACCACCATGTCCGACACGTCGATCAATCTGGACGAACTGCGCCAGCGAATCGATCAGCTCGATAGCGATATTCTGAATCTCATCAGTGAGCGTGCAAACTGTGCTCAGCAAGTAGCGCACGTGAAGCTGGCCGAAGATAAAGATGCGGTGTTCTATCGCCCTGAGCGAGAAGCGCAGGTGCTGCGGCGCATTATGGCATTGAATCAAGGTCCGCTTGATTCAGAGGAAATGGCGCGCCTGTTTCGTGAAATCATGTCGGCGTGTTTGGCATTAGAACAGCCAGTTAAGGTCGCTTATTTAGGTCCTGAAGGTACCTTTACTCAGCAGGCTGCCCTCAAGCATTTTGGTGAAAGCGCCGTGAGTTTGCCCATGGCAGCCATCGATGAGGTATTCCGTGAAGTCGAGGCGGGCGCCGTGCATTACGGTGTGGTGCCGGTGGAGAACTCCACCGAAGGGGTGGTGAATCACACCCTGGATACCTTTATGGACTCATCGATTAAAATCTGTGGCGAGGTGGTGCTGCGTATTCACCATCACCTGCTGGTCAGTGAGACAACCCGCCGCGATAAAGTCTCGCGTATCTACTCGCACCCGCAATCCTTTGGTCAGTGTCGTAAATGGCTGGATGCGCATTTTCCCCATGCTGAGCGGGTGCCGGTTTCCTCCAACGCTGAAGCGGCCAAGTTAGTCAAAACCGAGTGGCATAGTGCGGCGATTGCGGGTGATATGGCGGCTAAGCTATATGGTCTTGAGCATATAGCGGAAAAAATTGAAGACCGCCCGGATAACTCCACGCGGTTTTTGATTATTGGTAACCAGGAGGTGCCCATGGCGGGGGAAGATAAAACCTCAATTGTGGTTGCCATGCGCAACCAGCCAGGGACGCTCCATGCTTTATTGGAGCCGTTTCATCGCCATCAGATCGACCTAACGCGTCTTGAAACACGCCCTTCGCGTACCGGGGTGTGGAACTACGTGTTTTTCATCGATTTTAAAGGCCATCGTGACGAGCCCCAGGTTGCTGCGGTGCTTGAAGAAGTAAGGCTGCGGGCAGCGGACTTGCGCGTGTTGGGTTCCTACCCCGTGGGCGTGCTGTGACGTTGATGGGGGCAGACAGCGTAGAAAAACCCACATGCCATGAGACTCGCTTACTGATTGTTGGCTTGGGATTAATTGGTGGTTCACTAGCGGCAGCGCTGCGCGTTGCGGGGTTCCAGGGGCAAATAGTCGCCTGTGACCCCGATGAAGGTGAGATTGCTCGCGGTATTGAAATGGGCCTGATCGATTCAGGCGGTACCCGCCTCGCTGAGCAAGCAAATGACGCCACCATGGTGGTGCTGGCGGTGCCGGTGCTCGCCATGGAGAGCGTTATGGCCGCCCTGGCTGATGCGCTGCCTAGCGCTGCTGCCAATGTGGTTATCACCGACGTGGGCAGTACCAAGGCGACGATTCGGACTTGTGCCCAGCGTGTGTTTGGCCAGGTGCCCACTAATATGGTGCTGGGACATCCGATTGCTGGTTCAGAAAAAAGCGGTGTGGCGGCAGCGAATCCACGTCTTTATGTTGACCATAAAGTCATCCTGACGCCTGAAGCTAATGTTGATCACGAAGCGCTGGAGCGGGTGCGCAGCCTATGGCTGGCCTGTGGCGCAGACGTACTAGAAATGGACGTAGAGCGGCATGATCAAGTGTTGGCACGAACTAGCCATTTGCCTCATCTGCTGGCATTTTCATTAGTTGACACGCTTGCGCGGCAAGACGAGCGGTTAGATATCTTTCGCTATGCCGCGGGCGGCTTTCGTGACTTTACCCGGATTGCAGGTAGCGATCCGGTGATGTGGCGGGATATTTTTATCGCCAATAAGCAGGCGGTGCTGGCCTCGCTGGATGATTTTGAAGCGGGCCTCGGACGCCTGCGTCACGCGGTAGAAGCCGGCGATAGCGATGCGTTGATTGCCACCTTTGACCGGGCGAGTCATGCCCGCCACTATTTCGACTCTTTATTGAACAAAACTAGTTACCAGGCGGAATATCATATGCAACCACAAGGTAAAGTCACCTACCGTGTGCGGCCAGGCGGCCAGGCGCAGGGACGTTTGCGCGTTCCAGGCGATAAGTCGATGTCGCACCGCTCTATTATGCTCGGCGCACTGGCGGAAGGCGTCACCGAAGTAAAAGGCTTTTTAGAAGGCGAAGATAGCCTGGCCACCCTGCAGGCGTTCCGTGAAATGGGTGTGGCGATTGAAGGTCCGCATCAGGGAAAAGTCACCATTCACGGTGTCGGCATGCATGGCTTAAAAGCCCCCTCTGGGCCGCTCTACGTGGGTAACTCGGGCACCGCTATGCGGTTGTTTTCAGGTTTGCTTGCCGGCCAGGCCTTTGACAGTGAATTAACGGGCGATGAGTCGCTGACTAAGCGGCCGATGGGCCGCGTAGCCGATCCGCTGCGCCTCATGGGCGCGACGATCGATACCGCTGAGGGCGGGCGTCCGCCGCTCAAAATTCGTGGTGCCGCTGCGCTGAAAGGCATTCATTACGATATGCCTATGGCCAGTGCGCAGGTCAAGTCTTGCCTATTATTAGCCGGATTGTACGCACAGGGCGAAACGCGAGTGCGTGAGCCTGCCCCCACGCGTGATCACACTGAGCGCATGCTTAACGGTTTCGGCTATGTGGTTTCTCGTGATGGTGATACGTGCTGGCTTCAGGGCGGCGGCAAGCTGTCTGCTGGCCCTATCGACGTGCCATCGGATATCTCTTCAGCGACGTTTTTCCTAGTCGCGGCGGCGATTACGCCTGAGTCTGATATTACCCTTGAACACGTAGGCATTAACCCTACGCGTATAGGGGTGATTAATATCCTCACCTTGATGGGCGCTAATTTACTGCTAGAGAATGAGCGCGAAGTGGGCGGTGAGCCGGTGGCGGATATACGTATTCGCTACGCACCGCTAAAGGGAATCGATATCCCCGTTGATCAGGTGCCGCTGGCGATTGACGAATTTCCTGCGCTGTTTATTGCCGCTGCAAATGCAGAAGGTATAACGCGGCTAAGAGGTGCAGAAGAGCTGCGCGTTAAAGAATCAGATCGTATTCAGGCAATGGCGGATGGCCTGGCTACTCTAGGCGTTCAGCACACCGTGGTAGAAGACGGCATCGATATTGCCGGTAATGGTAATGCGCAGGTCGCAAGCTATGGCGGTGGACGCATTGATAGCCTGGGTGATCACCGTATTGCCATGGCCTTTGCGATTGCTTCGCTGCGTGCTGGTGATGAGATTTTCATTGAAGACTGTGCCAATGTGGCCACCTCTTTCCCGGATTTTGTTGAATTAGCTACGCGTATAGGTATGGGCGTCAGCGTGGAGGGCGCGCATGAATGACCGTGTCCCCGTTTTGACGATTGATGGCCCTGGCGGTGCCGGTAAAGGCACTATTAGCTGCTTAGTAGCAGAGAGGTTGGGTTGGCATCTGCTAGATAGCGGTGCGCTTTATCGGCTAACGGCACAGGCGGCCATTAAGCATGATGTGGCCGTAGACGATGAAGTTGCCTTAGCGCGTTTAGCTGAGCAGTTGGATGTTGCTTTTCCAATTAAGGATGGCCGGCCGCGAACAATGCTTGAAGGTGACGATGTCGGCCAAATCATTCGCACTGAAGACGCCGGTGGGCGTGCTTCGCAGGTGGCCGCTTTGCCATTAGTGCGCCAAGCTCTATTGCAACGCCAACGTGATTTTTGTCAAGCGCCGGGGCTTGTGGCGGACGGTCGCGATATGGGGACGGTGGTCTTTCCGGATGCACCATTGAAGATTTTTTTAACGGCAAGCGCCGACGAACGCGCTCGCCGACGCTATCTACAGTTGCAGGAAGCCGGGGTGGATGCTAGTCTTTCGAGTCTTTTAACGGAGATTCAGGCACGCGATGCACGTGATATGCAGCGCAGCGTGGCACCTCTCAAGCCGGCAGATGATGCCATAACGCTTGATACCACGCGTCTGAGCATACCGGAAGTGGTTGATCGACTGACCGAACTGCTAACCCACAGAGGGCTTGTAGGCGGCGTGTGATTCTCCCTTGCGGCGCTTTTGGATAGGTGTCACGACGTGGCAGGGCACTAAACTCACA
>NZ_JBQDLQ010000026.1:0-33744 GCF_052095695.1 Halomonas sp. | reverse complement strand
TGACGGTGACTGGGTTACTGTCAACGCTGGTCTGAAATCTGAAGGTCAGATCCCTGCATCACAGTTCCGCGATGAACACGGTAATCTGAACATCGCAATTGGTGACGACGTACACGTTGCACTTGAAGCCGTTGAAGATGGTTTCGGTGAGACGCGTCTGTCCCGCGAGAAAGCCAAGCGTGCAGAAGCTTGGAAGATTCTGGAAGCAGCCTTCGAGAAAGACGAAATTATCAAGGGCGTTATTAACGGTAAGGTTAAAGGCGGCTTCACGGTCGAAGTTGACTCTATCCGTGCCTTCTTGCCTGGTTCGTTGGTTGACGTTCGTCCAGTTCGCGATACTGCGCACCTGGAAAATAAAGAGCTAGACTTTAAAGTCATCAAGCTCGATCCGAAACGTAACAACGTTGTTGTATCTCGTCGTGCGGTTTTGGAAGCAGAGAACAGCGCAGAGCGCGAAGCGCTTCTGGCCACTCTGCAAGAAGGCCAGCAGATTAAAGGTATCGTTAAAAACCTGACAGACTATGGCGCTTTCGTAGATCTGGGTGGCGTTGACGGCCTGCTGCACATTACTGACATGGCGTGGAAGCGTATCAAGCATCCGTCTGAAATCGTTGCTGTTGGCGACGAGATCAATGTCAAAGTTCTGAAGTTTGACCGTGAGCGTAATCGCGTTTCACTGGGCCTGAAACAGCTGGGCGAAGATCCTTGGGTTAATATCAAGGCGCGTTACCCTGAAGCCACCAAAGTGCAGGCAGTTGTCACTAATCTGACTGACTACGGCTGCTTTGCTGAATTGGAAGAGGGCGTTGAAGGTTTGGTTCACGTTTCTGAAATGGACTGGACTAACAAAAACATTCATCCGTCTAAAGTCGTTCAAGTGGGCGATGATGTTGACGTCATGGTGTTGGATATCGACGAAGAGCGTCGTCGTATTTCTCTGGGTATCAAGCAGTGTACTGCTAACCCATGGGAAACCTTCAACACTGATTACAACAAGGGCGACCGTGTTTCAGGTACCATCAAGTCAATCACTGACTTCGGTATCTTCATTGGCCTTGAAGGCGGTATCGACGGTTTAGTTCACCTGTCTGATATTTCTTGGACTGATACTGGCGAAGAAGCTGTACGCAGCTTTAAGAAAGGCGACGAAGCTGAAGCCGTTATCCTGTCTATTGATCCAGAGCGTGAACGTATCTCGCTGGGTATCAAGCAGATGGATTCCGACCCCGTTGCTGAGTACCTGTCAGTTAACGACAAGGGCAGCATTGTAACCGGTCGTGTCATTGAAGTTGATGCTAAAGAAGCTCAGGTTGAGCTGGCGACTGACGTTATTGCTGTGCTGAAGGCTTCTGAAATCAGTGCTGATCGCGTTGAAGATGCGCGCAATGCATTGAATGAAGGTGACAGCGTCGAAGCACGTATTGTTAGCGTTGATCGTAAGAGCCGTCAGATTAATCTGTCGGTTAAAGCGAAAGACCAAGACGATACGCGTCAGAACCTTAAGAAGCTGCGTGATCAAGAGCCGGAAGCTGCAGGTGGTCCGACTACTATCGGTGATCTAATCAAGCAGCAAATGGGCCAAGACTAATAGTATATTAGTTATTGGTTTGTAAAAGCGCCGCCCTAATGGGCGGCGCTTTTGTTTGTAATAGATGAGTAGTCGGGCTTTCATATTGATTGAAGCTGGTTAGGGTTCAAGCTGATTAAAATGCTATAAGTTTTAAAAACGAATAGTAATTGAGCAAAAATCAACTAGACTGTTGTCAGTTACCTGATTTACAGGAATAATGTCCTAGCATTCTGAACTAGTGGGTGCCAGTGTTGTAAAGTCTGCACCTAAGCCAGTTGGACCCTGTTCAGTTGGATATGATACTAAAGGAACCCCAATGTCATTACTTAACGAATATATTCAAAAAGAACAACAGCTAAAACAGCTGCAAGAAGACCTTCAGCGTCTAGAGGGTGATCAGCGGCTAAAAAGCGAATTAGAGTTCAAAGCTAAACTTGAAGCTCTGATGACAGAATTTGACAAGCGTCCCAGTGACGTTATTGCTTTGTTAGATCCTGCTGCTGAGCAACGTGGTGGAGCTAAAGTCACCGCAAGTGGCAATGCTCGTCGCAAGCGTCGCCTTAAAATTTATAAAAATCCTAAAACAGGCGAAGTGATCGAAACGCGTGGCGGCAATCATAAAGGCCTGCGTAGCTGGAAGGATGAGCATGGCGATGAAGCTGTTGAATCCTGGCTGGTACGCATGGAAGACTAAGTTATTTAGTCGCCGGCATTTCTTTATAGGAATGCCGGTTTTTTCTTAGCAACATGCATGTTTATGCTTCAACCTCGTAAGAGCTATTCTAATCGCACGCTCACTGGTTTGCTTTCAGTGTGCATAGCTCAGTGATAGCTATGCTGTCTTTGCCTCAAGTAGCTGTTTGTCAGTCTCTGTATAGATATTCTCCCATGCAGGTTTTGGGTAGGGGGGCGACGGCGGTTTTGTTACTGTGCGCGGAAAGTGACCTCTGGCGCAGTAAGCCTTACAGCAGTGGCGAGAACTGGCCTGGTCTAAACTGTTTCTGGTAGCGCTTGAACTATGCAAAATAAGCATGGTCTGCGCCCCTACGTGTAACTCATTTGCGCTATATTAATGAGGTAAATGACTGCAATATGGCGGTATTCGTTAGCTGTATTTATCTTTTCTGTAGAGTACTTTGCTAGTGGTCGTTCTTATCGCTTTGGAAAATATGACGATCATATCGTCATCCAGGCAAGTAGGTGGTAATTAAATATTGCCTAATCGTTTCATGTGTTTGATATCTGCTTTAGAGAAAATGCTGCATTGGTAGTCATATCAATCATTTCAAGCAAGGTGTAAACGAAACATCGATGAAATATCAAAAGGTTCAAAAGCAGTTAGATGAGCGCGATAAACTGCGTAAATTTCGTGAATTAGACGATGCTTTTGCGCAAGCATTGCGCCAGTTAGATGACCCCGATAGTGATTTCGATATTCCTACGGGGCCGCCGGTAAGATCACTTGCAACGCTCGAACAAGATGACTTGGACGCGAAGCAGGAAGAGCATCAGCAGGAGCAGAGGCGTATTTTTCAGCAGCGCTTTGAAGCATTGTTAAGCGAATATGATTTTACGCATCATGATTTAGAAGAACTGTCTGAGACGCTACTTTCTCATGGGTTATGGCAATTAGACTCAGTGCCTGGCGGTGAGCAATCTTAAAGCGTGGGAAATATACCCCGCGCTACCGGTAGCGATAAACGCGTATGCTCGGTAAGAATATTTCCTGTTCTATCTTCTCATCACGTCGTCGAGCGCGAGTACGGGTCGTGGGAGGTTGTAGTGCAGGTAGATTAATGTGTGGCAGCCGCTGATTGTTATCGGGTACAAATATCGGCATAGCGGCATTTAATGCCCGTCTTGAGTGGCCGTCTGCAAGTGGTTCGGTGAAAAATAAATTTGCACGCATAAGTGGCGCCTGTGTCTGCACCTGGGCAAGAATCTCACCGCTTGGGATGCCCGCTAGCTGATGCAATTGAATGCGTATATGAGAGGCATCGGTATCTAGCTGTAAGAGCTTATGCTCTGCTTCTTGTACCGTTAGTCGCTTAATGGAACGGCCACTGCTATACCACGCAAAACGAACGCGTGAGACAGGGGCCTGTGCGATAGGTAGCTGCCGCCAGCTTTGTTTAAGATGCAAGCGTGCTAGCCCGTTGCGTCTAAGCGCCGCATCAACATGCGGGTGGCGCGTAGGTAGGCGGCTTTTAGCATCGCTGAGAGACTGTGGATGAGCTTCTTTAATGTGCTGTAACAGTTCGCTAAATATTTTTTTGGCTTGATTGATAGCACCTATCGCGGCAAGCAGTTCATCGTTCGCTGCCACTATTGCAATGTAATTGCGTGTTTCACGGCCATCTTGATCCTGCTCATGCCACATATCGAGCAGTGCTTTTCGCAGCCAGTGATGCGAAGGCGTCGTTTGATGAAAGACCCAGGTGGCCGGTGATTGCTGCTCGTATAGCGAGGCAGCGGTATCTATGGTGGCGAGTAAATAGTCAAACTGCTGCTCTAGTTTGAGCAGCAGTTGATAGGCGGCGGGTGACGATGATCCTGGTTTATTGGTAGTCATGGTTGTTACGTGGCTCGCTAAGGCCGCTTTAATTGACGTTTTTGTCTAAGAAAGGGGCGCATCTTTATCCGCTTGCGCTAACAGTGTTTCGATATCAGCTTCATCCATCGCCGATTCACCTGATATACGGTGTGATTCGTCGGCCCAGGCGCCTAAATCTAACAGCTGACAGCGCTTGCTGCAGAAAGGGCGATACGTACTTTCTGGGAGCCACTGAACGGGCTTGGCGCACTGTGGGCAGTTAACTTCGAGTGGGGAATCGTTTGCAGGGCTCGCCATAAAAACTCCATTTGCGGTAACAAATGCGATGAATCAGCAGTTAAGCAGCTGCCGATAGGATGCATCAAGTCGTGCCACTTGCTTTCTCATGCTCGCGTGGTCACCACTGTTATCAATCACATCATCTGCCTTTGCTAGCCGTTGGTCACGTGTAAGTTGGGCCGCGAGAATAGCACGCACCTGACGTTCACTCACCCCATCTCGCATTAGCGTTCTGGATAGCTGCAGCGCTTGGGGCACATCAACCACTATGCAGCGGCTGACCAGCTCGTTTTGACCCGATTCAAACAGTAACGGCGACACTAGCAGAACATACGGCGCGCCCTGGGATTTAAGCCGCTTCAAGTGCTCTAGAATACGCTCGCGTATTTTGGGGTGCGTGACTGATTCTAGCCACTGTCGTTGTTCTGGGTCTTTAAATACAATGTCACGTAATACGGCGCGATTGAGCGTGCCATCATCTTGGCAAATGATATGGTCACCAAAGCGATTTTTAATAGCCATCAGCGCGGGCTCCCCGGCGGCAACTACTTCTCTAGCAACATCGTCGGCATCAATCCAGGCGGCACCAAACGTTTCAAAGGCACGAGCAACGGTAGACTTACCTGACCCAATCCCCCCGGTTAATCCGATAATCATTAGTGCCTCATATAGTGAAGTGTCAAATGGCTAAGTTTTAAATGGATAAGTGTTAAATAATCATACTGACATATAGCGACATAAGCTCGTCACCGACTAATAACGCTACCCAGCCCGCGAGCGCTAGGAACGGGCCGAAGGGTAGTGGCTTCCCACGCAAATGTGGCAAACAGGCTTGTACAATGAGCCCTACAATAGCTCCAAGTCCTGCGGAAAGGATTAGCAATAGTGGTAAAAAGCTCCATCCCAGCCAAGCGCCAAGTGCCGCGAGTAGTTTGAAGTCGCCAAAGCCCATACCTTCTTTACCAGTGAGCAGTTTGAATAGCCAATAAAAACTCCACAGGATTAAGTAACCTGCGACTGCGCCAATGATGGCATCCGATAGCATCAATGGCTGGAAGGTAAGCTGAAACAGTAAACCAGCCCATAGCAGCGGTATGGTTATTATGTCGGGTAGTAGCTGAGTGCGAAAGTCGATCACGGCGAGGGCTAGCAGCATCAGGCAGGCGGCGTAAATCAATACTGATTGTGCGTTTAGCCCGTGAAGCGATAACACGGCGAGGGCTAGCAGGCCGCCGGCTATCTCCACTAGGGGATATTGTAAGCTAATGCCGGTTTTACATTCGGCGCAGCGTCCACGACGCTTTATCCAGCCGATAATAGGCAAATTGTCGTGCCAAGCAATAGGGGTTTCACAGCGTGGACATATAGAGCCAGGTGTTGCTAAGTTAAAGCGCGTTGACTGTTCTTCCTCTAGTTCAAGAGCTGCACGAGCCTCGCTGCGCCAATGGCGCATTAATATTACTGGCAGGCGTGTAATCACGACGTTGAGAAAACTACCCAAGCACAGCCCAACCATTAAAGCCAGTAGCCATACGGTAAGCGAAGGATGGTACATGTCGCTCCTTAGCATTTTGAAATGATAGAAACCTTAGAGAGCAGAGCCTAACTCGAAGATAGGTAAATACATCGAGACCACAACGCCACCTACCACAGCACCTAATATAACAATGATAATGGGCTCCATGAGCGATGTTAGCGCATCGACTTTATTATCGACTTCTTCTTCATAATAATCGGCGATACGATTAAGCATGGCGTCTAATGAGCCAGCCTCTTCCCCGACCCCTACCATTTGAATAGCAATAGCTGGAAAGCAGTTTGTCATACGCATAGAGAAATGTAACGGATGCCCGGTGGCGACATCCCGACGTGTTTGTAGCACCGCACGCTCATACACCTTATTGCCTGTGGCTCCGGCGCTTATATCTAGACCCTCGACCAGGGGGATGCCAGACGCGAACGTCGTTGCTAAAGTGCGTGAAAATCGCGCCAGGGCGGATTTGTGTGCAATATCGCCTATCACGGGTAAGTTAAGAAGCACTGCATGCATGCGGTAGGCAGCTCTTGGGGAGCGCTGAATGCTTGTTTTGAGTAGCAGTACAGCGATACCCGTTACGGCCAGCGCTGCTAGCCAGTAGCGCTGAGCAAGCTCCGACAAATTCACTGTCATCTGCGTTAGTACCGGTAGCTCCGCGCCAAAATTCTGAAACATAGCCTCGAACTCGGGCACAACGTTGATTAACAGCAGGATGGTCACTGCAGCGCCAATCGTCAAAACGGTGCAGGGATACCACAGCGCTTTTTTAACACGCGCTTTCAACGACGCCACTTTTTCCTTGTAGGTGGCAACACGATCGAGCATTTGATCCAGCGCACCAGATTGTTCACCTGCATTTATTAAGTTAACAAACAGCCGATCAAAGTGTTTTGGGTGATGGGCTAAAGCGTCAGAAAAGCTAGAACCTGACGAAATATCACTCATCAGCCGTTGCATGACGGCCACCATGGCAGGTTTCTTCAAGCTTTTAGTGACCACTTGAAGTGCTTGCAGTAAGGGAATGCCCGCTCGAATCATTGTTGCCATCTGGCGGGCAAATAGCGTGATGTCACTAGCGTTAATGCGGTTACTGCCGACTACGTTGCTTTTCTTGCTTATACGCCTGATAACGATATCTTGCTTGCGCAATGCTGCGGCTATTTCAGCCTTATTACGTCCTATCATTTCACCACTTAACGGCCTGTCTTGAGGCCCTTTGCCGATCCATTTCCAGCGTGAAAGCTCAGTGGCGCGAGTTGGGCGCAGGCGTATAGTTTGGGCCATGACTTACTCCTAGCTCACTCGGTGGATCTCTTCAAGGCTGGTAACACCCTGCATTACTTTCAATAAGCCGTTGCGATGAAGGCTGAGAAAGCCTTCTCGACGGGCCTGTTGATCGATATCCAGCGCGTTAGCATCACGCAGTATTAACTGGCGCATGGCATCGGTGATAGGCACCACTTCATAAAGGCCGATACGACCTTTATAGCCTTGTGTGCAGAGGCGGCAATTGGCAGCTTTGTAGATAGTCGAGTGAAGTATTTCGTCATTGCGGAAGCCTTGTTTACGTAATATCTCATGAGGAATTTCCGCAGGCTCTTTGCAATGCGGGCAAAGCTTACGCGCCAAACGCTGGGCAATGATGAGTGTTACGGCGCTAGCGATGTTAAATGATGAAATACCCATTTGAGCAAGGCGGGTGAGCGTTTCAGCAGCTGAGTTAGTGTGTACGGTCGATAGCACCAAGTGGCCTGTCTGCGCTGCTTTAACGGCAATATCAGCTGTTTCAAGATCTCGAATTTCACCGACCATGATCACATCCGGGTCTTGGCGCAAAAATGCCCGTAGCGAGCTGGCAAAATCAAAACCTATTTTTGGTAGCACGCTTACCTGGTTGATGCCGGGCACCTTGATTTCAACAGGGTCTTCTGCAGTACAAATATTGCGCTCAACTTTATTGAGAATATTAATACCGGTATAGAGAGAAACGGTTTTACCACTACCGGTAGGCCCTGTTACTAGGATCATTCCTTGAGGCTGGCTTAACGCTTGCTGATAATGGTCACGCTGTTCATCGGTAAAGCCTAGCTGTTCGATGCTTAGCTGGGCGGTGTTGGGATCTAGAATTCGAAGCACTATCTTTTCACCATAAACCGTGGGCAGCGAATTAATCCTGAAGTCGAGAGCGCGCGTGCGCGACATATTGAGTCTTAGTGAGCCGTCCTGGGGCAGCCGTCGTTCTGAGATGTCTAAGCGCGCCATGACTTTTAAACGAGCAGCAATCCTTTTACACAATGCTAGCGGAGGCTGTGCAACTTCAACGAGCAGTCCATCTATGCGAAAGCGTACGCGATAAAGTGTTTCATAGGGTTCAAAATGAATGTCGGACGCGCCACGACGAACCGCATCCAATACAATGTTATTAACAAATGTTACGACGGGCGCATCATCACTGTCCTGAAAAGACTCTTCTAAGGGCTTTTCGTGATCCATGTGCTGCCTAGCCACAGTGTTTAAGCCGTTAATAGCGGCATCAATAGTATCCAGTTCATTTAGCGTGTCATCGTTGTCTTCGCATAAAGAAAGATAACTATTAAGAGATGCAGTGATTTGATCTGCAGGTGCGAGTATGCCTTTAACATTAATCCCAGTGGCTGTTTTCAATTCATCCAGCTTTGTCAGTGTCGCTGGATAGGCGACTGCAACAGTTAAATGCTGACCATGGCGCACCAATGGAAGAGCTTTAAGGCGTCGCAGTAGCTTAGCAGGGTATTCAGATGCTGGTGGTAAGCTATTAATATTAACGTCATCAAGACTGATGATGGGAAGCCTATGCTCATAGCCAGCTATTACCGCTACTTCGACAGTGTCAACCAGTCCGCTATCAATAACATGCTGAAAATAAGATGTTTTTAGATTATTTGCCTCTATTTCCGCCGCGTCTGCTTGTGTCTCCGTCAATAGCCCATGATGGACAAGGCGGCGTTTAGTATTAAAAGCGCCAGCGTTAGGCATAGGATGGCTTACCGTAGGCTTAATATATGACTGACTCATCTGAAGACCTATGTTAGATAGGCATAAACGAATGCTTGTATCTTTATTGGGTAGCTTAGCCTGCCAGCTTAGCGCGATTTTTGATGATAATAATAGGGTGATTTTAAATTAATTATTAGTTGATTCTAACTTGTAATATTAAATAAAGTGAGCTATTTTTAATTTTTATAATTCATTATGATTAGCTTTAAGTTTAGTTTTAATGAAAAATATCAGGAGCTTAACTGTGCCATTATCATTAAGAGAAATGCGGGTAACCCGATGCAGTTACCAGCGCGGCTTCACGCTGATCGAGCTGATGATCGTTGTGGCTATTATTGGGGTTTTGGCGTCCTTCGCGGTGCCCCAGTATCAGAACTATGTAGGGCGTGCGCAGGCAAGCGAAGGGGTTTCCTTAACAGCGGGTATTCGGGCAGACATAGCGGAGATTTTTTACTTGACAGGTGAGATGCCTGAGGGCGGCGACTATGTGGTTGGAGATGCTGTGGATAATAATTATCCAGCTATCGAAGGTCGTTATGTAGAATCAGCTTCTTATGGTAGGCCCGCCGGAATGGGCACTATCACTGTAACATTTCAAACCGATAGCGCTTTGAGTGACGGTGATATTGCACAGACCATGGAGATATTCACTGATGACCCCTCCAAAGGCTGGACCTGTCAGGGCGGTGTAAGTGACCCTGTTCCTGACACCCATCTACCTGCCGGTTGCCGAGATTAAAAGCACGCAGACTGCCATTCATTACGTAGAGACTGATATTGTCTTGGGAGTCCTGGGGGCACACGAGTCGCTTTTTAGTTGATGTTTTAGATTAAATCAATTTTATAAGTGGCTCGAAAATTACCTTTTATCAGCTTATGGTGTTCAGTTATATCCATTAGTCATCCCCAATAGGAGATTCAATGACTGACCACACGCTATCGTCGCGGCTCAAAATCGCCATTTCTATTGCTGAAGAGGCCGGCCAGATGATTGTTCGCGCTCGTGAGCAACAAGGTTTTTCACGGCGGATGAAAAAAGACAATGAACTGGTAACGGATGTTGATGTTGCCGTTGATCAACTTATTAGTAAGCGATTAGAAGAGCACTTTCCAAGCGAAGCACGAATGAGTGAAGAACTCGCCCCAGAAAGTGCTGTGCATGCGGAAGCATCACAGCTTTGGGTTGTTGACCCTATCGATGGCACGGTCAATTTCTCGCAGGGATTGCGTTACGTCGCCGTATCAATAGGATGGCTGGAAGAGGGTATTGCCAAAGTGGGCGTTGTTCATGCGCCATTTTTAGGCGAAACCTTTAGTGCTGTAGAAGGTGGAGGCGCTTTTTGCAATGGTCAACCCATTCAGCCGAGCAATGCAGATTCGCTGCTACATACCTTGGTCGGTACAGGTTTTCCTTATCGTCATGAGTCGCGTAAACAGCTGCTAAAGCGTTTAGAAGCAGTACTAATGCACTGCCAAGATCTTCGTCGCAATGGTGCGGCTGCGCTAGATTTATGCGATGTTGCCTGTGGACGCTTAGATGCCTATTACGAAAGTGTTTCGCCCTGGGATTTTGTTGCAGGATGGGTAATAGCACGAGAGGCGGGCGCACGAGCAGGACACTTATACGAAGTGCCGTCAGCGGTGCCCGCTGATCTCTACTCAGAGCATTTGCTCGTGGCTGCGCCTGGTGTGTATGACGCCATGGCATATCTTCTGCTTGAAGCTGATCAGCGCGAGTGAAAAGGGTATGCAAGGTAACAGTGGGGTGTGACAAATACTTGAAAAGAAACGCTATAAGGGCTTTTCATTTGTTCAGTAACCGGCTAGTATACGCACCGTCTTGAGGCAAAGATGTAAAGGCCAATAAAGACAGCGGAGCGTGGCGCAGCTTGGTAGCGCGTTGCAATGGGGTTGCAAAGGTCGCAGGTTCGAATCCTGTCGCTCCGACCAAATATATTGAAAAACGCCGCTTAGGTTAAAACCGAGCGGCGTTTTTCGTGTGGTCCGCCGCTAGTGCATAAGGCTAGCCATTAGTTAGTCATTAATGGTGAGTCTTTGATCGACCGTTTTCAGTTCTCTGTTGCGTCAGCTACCGGCTTGCTAATGTAGATAGTGGCCTGCTTTAAAGGGCGGGACGCGCTGTTCAGTTCTGAAAGGGGTAGTGGTAGGTAGCGCTTTCCGTTAAGCTCCTCAGCAATTTTTATCTGCTGTTTTGAGGTGATTTTATGTGGAGCCTTGTCAGGCTGTCTGCCATATCACTATCGTTGTTGATGATAGCTGGTTGCTCAGATCCAAAAATCGATACTAGCTCCATGCCAGCGTCAGTCGTTTCTGTCGAAAACGTGCGTGAATCACTGCCTGTTTATAAACGAAACGATTTTGATAAAGCGCTGATCATCATTGCTACCGCGACCTTTGGTGGCATCGATATTCTTAATCCGCAGCGTATGAATGCTGCTGAGATAGCCGAGTTAGCGAATGCTCAGATGCATGGGCTGACGGGAGACGAAGTCATTAACCGTGCTGATGAGATACTGCGAGAGCGGCGCTCAAGAGAACGCGAGCAGGCCATTAAAACGCTGTCTCGCCTGGAAGAAAAACAGGCGAAAGCAGCAAGCGATAGAGAGCAGCTAGCGCGTTTTAGCATTGATGAAGCTCGATTTTATATCAGCGAGAGTCCCTATGGCGCTCCCGAACCGGTTATTGATCTTAAAATTACCAATGATACCGCCCAAGCCTTGTCGCAGCTTTCCCTGAGGGGCGTTGTGATGAGCCCTGGTCGGGAAACGCCATGGGTCGATGAAACCTTCTATTACATCATTGCCGGTGGCATTGATGCGGGAGAAACTCAGTCACTGAGTCTTGCGCCCAATCGGTTTGGGCCATGGGGAAACGTTGATATTCCTGATAGCGCGACGCTAACAATTAGCGTGGAAGGGGTGCGCGGGCAAGACGATCAGGCACTTTGGGATTCACCCGATTTGACTGCTAGTGAAATAGACAGGCTAGAGCGCTTGCGCGACCAATATGGAGATGCCATGGCACCCTCAGCAAAGTAGCGGCTTAAAAGATTGCTAAATGTAGAAAAGCGCTACCGGTTGCCCAATAGCGCTTTTTGAGGGGTTAAAGCATATGGAAGGTGCTTATTCTTCTGCCTCGTGATCCGCTAGCGCTGCGGCCATTGCCTCTTTCCACTCCCCTTCGCTCAGACCCCAGTGAGCCATTTCAGCTTGATCTGCCTGGCCTTCAATAGCATCACGCAGCTTGTCGATAGAGCTACTCTCATAGCAATGTTTTGCGAAGTCTTTCGTTTTGCCACTATTAAGTTGGTCAATCATCGGCATTGTGAAGTCCTTTCGGCAGTGAATGAGTGATTCGTACGCTCTTTAAGTCATTACATTAGGGCAGATTTTTATAAGTTGGTTCCCCTGCATGCCTGAAAGCCCTGCGTTGGGCCTATCGGATGACCAAGGTATCTATGAAAATTTTGCATGCGATGGCGGCCAGAAGCAGCATGATAAGGTTGTCAAACCAGCGGTGAGGCAGACGTTTACCTAAGCTTGCGCCAAACGGCATAGTAATTAGCAGCACCATCAAGGCGATCATGCTGAGCATGAAACGCTCCCATGTGAGAATGCCAGTGGCAATGAGTGCCGGCATTTGAACGCTGGTAATCGCGACAAAGAAAACCGATATTGAGCCAATAAATATACGTCGTTCAAGCTGCATCGCATTAAGAAAAGTCACCGAAGCTGGGGCCGACATGCCGGCTGCTCCTTGAAGAATGCCTGCCATTAGCCCAGCAGGAATAACCACGCGTTTAGCCGTTTCAAAAGAGAGCGTAAAATGGCGCCTGGTTAATTTAATAACCAGATACATGACAATCGCACAAGCCACGCCGAGTGACAGCATGTCAGGCGATAATATGACTAGCCCCCAAGTTCCCAATAGGATTCCCAGGCCGCCGGCGATAGAAAAAACGGCTAAAAAGCGAAGTGGTAATAAATCATGACGGTATTGCCATATTTGTAAGGCGTTACTAAACAGGTTAGGTGCAATCAGAATCGCGATAGCGAGCTGCACGTCGTAAAGCATTGTGAGAATAGGTACGACAATAACCGGGACACCTGACCCTATCGCGCCTTTGACGATTCCAGCAATTAACAACGTAATAAACGCAATTAGCATGGGCGGGTCCGATGATTGCTAAAAAGTCAGCCGCCTTACCTAGGCGGCTGAGTGGTGAGTAGGTAGCAATTAGATTACACGTTCGGCTATTTCAACACATAGCAGGGCGTGTAGGGCTGCCCATCAAGTTTCATACGACCCTGAGCGACGAAGGATGTTAATAGCTCATCTAGGCGGTGCATCAACTCAGGTTCAGCCGTCAGCTCGAAGGGGCCGTGGGCTTTAATTGCACGAATACCGGGTTCTTTTACGTTGCCTGCGACAATCCCTGAAAAAGCGCGGCGTAGGTTAGCCGCCAGCTCGTGAGTAGGCTGTTGGCGATGCAGAGCCAGGGCGCGCATTGCTTCATGGGTCGGTTCGAAGGGCGCTTGAAAGTCACGTGCAATCGTCAGGCGCCAGTTGTAGTAGAAAGCGTCCTGATGCGCGCGCCGGAATTCAGCGATCTCATCGATACCTTGACGCATGCTACGCGCAACGGCGACCGGATCACCGGTAATAATGGTGTAGTAGCGACGAATATCCTCGCCAAGGGTATAGACTAAAAATTCGTCTATTTTTTGGAAGTAGGCTGCCGAATCCGATGGGCCGCTGAAAATTAACGGGAAAGGAATGTCCTTGTTACTTGGATGCAGCAAAATACCCAGCAAATAGAGAATCTCCTCTGCGGTGCCCACACCCCCAGGGAAAACGATGATGCCATGCCCTAAACGCACAAAGGCCTCTAATCGCTTTTCAATATCCGGCATAACGACTAACTCATTGACGATAGGATTAGGCGCTTCGGCCGCGATTATGCCGGGCTCTGAAATGCCTAAATAACGGCCTTCTTTACGTCGCTGTTTCGCATGGGCGACGTTCGCGCCTTTCATTGGCCCTTTCATGGCGCCAGGCCCGCAGCCGGTACAAATATCTAAATCGCGTAGGCCCAGGTGGTAGCCGACATCTTTAGTGTATTCGTACTCTTCCCGTGAAATGGAGTGGCCGCCCCAGCAGACGACGAGACTTGGGTCGCGACCGGGTTGTAGCGTGCCCGCTTTGCGCAGAATATGAAAAACCGCATTAGTGGTGCCTTCCCCTGTGCTTAGATCAAAGCGGTTATGGTGCTGAATTTCGTTATAAACGTACACAATGTCGCGAATGATCGACGACAGGTGCTCACGAATACCGCGAATCATTCGGCCGTCGACAAAGGCTTCTGCTGGCGCGTTGGTTAGCTTTAGACGAATGCCGCGATCTTGTTGCAATACCTCAATATCGAAATCTTTGTAGGCTTCTAAAATAGCCAGGCTATCGTCGGTGGGGTTACCGCAATTTAGCACTGCCAGCGCACAGCGTCTAAGCAGATCATGCAGGCCATTTTGAGACGTGCTATGGAGTCGATTTACTTCATGTTGAGAAAGTACTTCGAGGCTTCCTTCAGGGGAAATGATGCTCGAAAGGGTAGCGCGAGGTTGAACGTTTGCGGTCATTAGTGAGGCTGTCCATGATCGTTTGATAACTACTTTATGTATACTATCACGCTCAAGCAGTGGGTACAGCGCACCGGGAGCGTATCGCAGCTGTGCTATTATAAGCGTTATATAGTGATGGCGACTAAAGAGCCTTTTACTTAGTAAGCCTGTTTCGTAGAGGCCGTTTTTATAGATTTTGTTAAACACTGCCTTGCAGAAATTGTCTCAAAAAGCTATTCCCAAAAACTGCTCGCAAAGAATGTTCCCAAGGCCATGGCGATTAACTATGTTTAATGCCCAGTATTTTCGTACCTTTATCACGCTTGTAGAAACAGGTAGTTTTACACGCACCGCGCACCGCTTAGAAATGACGCAGCCTGGCGTAAGCCAGCATGTCCGCAAGTTGGAACGATACTTAAATAAAGAGCTGCTGGAACGCAAGGGGCGCAGCTTTACGCTCACCGAAACGGGCCGCCGAGCCTACGACTATGCCTTGAAGCTGTTTGCCGATCACGAGCAGTTCCGTCATGGTCTGGACGATGATTCGTTAGACAGCGGCGATTGCCGGATAGCATCCCCGGGAAGTGTCGGTCTGATGTTGTATCCGTTTATCTTGGGGCAGCAGCAAATGCATCCTAACTTAACGGTCAATTACAGCTTTGCCTTTAACCATGAAATTGTGAATGACCTTCTTGATGGGCGTTACGACATAGGGATTGTGACTGAGGCAATGAGCCATTCTGAGCTGGATTGCTCGTTTTGGCACCAGGAGCCGCTGTGCTTAGTCGTACCCGCTGATTTTGCTGGCAGTACCTTGTCAGATTTAATGGGTATTGGTTTTCTGAATTATTACGATGGCATCAATCACGCTAACGCGCTGCTGCGCGCGAATTATCCGGATGAGTTTCGTTCGATGACGCATTTCCGGCATCAGGGTTTTACCAATGAGGTGGGTATGGTGTTAGACGCGGTCGCCAGAGGGCTGGGTTTTACGGTGGTATCGCGGCTGGTGTTAGAGACCTCGCCCTGGCAGCGTCAGGTTAAAGAGCTTAATTTGCCAAATGCGGTCAATGAAGTGCTGTATCTATTGCGTCGGCGTGACTCCGTTTTGCCAAAGCGCTATGAGAAGCTGCTGAACGGATTTCATGCTCAGCGCCTGCAAGAAAAAACGCCCCTGCTGTCGTTAAATATATCGGCAGCAGAGGCGTTGTGAAGAATCGACGTTAGGAGTCGCGGTATTCGTCGATGCTTGGACAAGAGCAAATCAACTGACGATCGCCAAAGACATTGTCGACGCGGTTAACGGCGGGCCAGTATTTAGACGCTTGGATAGCTGGTGTTGGGAATGCTGCTAGCTGGCGATCATAGGGCCGCTGCCAGTCGTTATCCATAAGATCCGCTTGAGTATGCGGTGCATTCACGAGCGGGTTGTTATCCAACGGCCACTCGCCACGCTCGACACGCGCAATCTCTTCCCGAATAGCAATCATCGCATCGCAGAAACGGTCGATTTCATACAGCGACTCAGACTCTGTCGGTTCAATCATCAGCGTGCCAGGCACCGGGAAGGACATAGTCGGCGCGTGGAAGCCATAGTCCATTAAGCGCTTAGCGATATCTTCTTCGCTAATCCCAGAGGCGCCTTTAAGCGGGCGAATGTCAATGATGCATTCGTGTGCCACTGTGCCATTCTTTCCGCGGTAAAGAATAGGAAAGGATGTTTCTAAGCGCTTGGCAATGTAGTTGGCGTTGAGGATGGCAAGTTCGGTTGCTTCCCGCAGCCCGCGAGCGCCCATCATCTTAATGTAAGCCCAGGAAATGGGCAGAATGGACGCGCTACCGAAGGCTGCCGCGGAGACGGCACCGCTATCCGCATTGACGCCGCTTATGGGCGTTACGACGTGGTTAGAGACATAGGGCGCAAGGTGCGCTTTAACGCCAATAGGGCCCATCCCTGGGCCGCCGCCGCCATGAGGAATACAGAAGGTTTTATGCAGGTTGAGGTGGGAAACATCGCCACCAAAATCGCCGGGTCGCGTTAAACCTACTTGGGCATTCATGTTGGCGCCATCGATATAAACCTGGCCACCGTTGTCATGAACAACGTCGCAGGCTTCCCGCACGCTCGTTTCAAACACGCCGTGCGTAGATGGGTAGGTCAGCATAATGGCTGATAGCTGGTCGCGGTGTTGCTCGGCTTTAGCGCGCAGGTCCGCTATATCAATGTTGCCGTTTTGATCGCACTCAACCACCACCACCTTCATCTGCACCATGGCCGCTGAGGCAGGGTTGGTGCCGTGGGCAGAGCTGGGAATTAAGCAGACATCGCGATGGCTTTCACCCTGTGCGGCCTGGTAACGACGAATGGCTACTAATCCTGCATATTCGCCCTGTGCACCGGAGTTTGGCTGCATCGAAAGATGATCGTAACCGGTCACTTCGACCAGAAAAGCCGAGAGTTCGTCGATCATCTGATGGTAGCCCGCGACTTGATCGCGAGGCGCAAAGGGATGCAGGTGCGCAAATGATGGCCAGGAGACGGGGATCATTTCGCTAGTGGCGTTAAGCTTCATGGTGCAAGAACCGAGCGGGATCATCGCGTGTGCTAGCGATAGATCCTTATTCTCAAGGCGCTTTAAGTAGCGCAGCATTTCCGTTTCACTGCGGTAGCGGCTAAACGTCGGGTGACTCAAAAAGTCGCTTTCACGCTGGCAGCTAGAGGGAATGCCCGATAGGTCGCTTGCAATGACCTGCTCGTCTAGTACTGCGACAGAAAGGCCGTGCTCATCACCTAGCAAAACATCAAACAGCGTTGCTATGTCGTGGGCCGTGGTTGTTTCATCCAGGCTGATGCCCACATCACCATTGGCAAAGTAGTGCAGGTTAATGTCATGGGTCATGGCGCGGCCATGAATCTTGCCTGCATCCACGTCAGTTAAGCACAGCGTATCAAACCAGCTGTCATGGGCAAGCGAGACACCGGCATGCTTAAGACCTTCGGCAAGTAACGTTGCCAAACGGTGAACGCGACCGGCAATTTTACGTAGGCCTTCAGCGCCGTGATAGGTGGCGTAAAAACCGGCGATATTGGCCAGCAGTGCCTGAGCAGTACAAATATTAGACGTCGCCTTTTCACGACGAATATGCTGCTCGCGCGTTTGCATGGCCATGCGCAGCGCCGTATTACCACGGCTATCTTTAGACACCCCGATAATGCGTCCAGGAATGGAGCGTTTAAGTTTATCGGAGGTGGCGAAGAACGCCGCATGTGGGCCGCCAAAGCCCATCGGTACGCCAAAGCGCTGTGAGTTACCAACGACAATGTCGGCCCCAAGCTGGCCTGGCTCTTTCAGCACCACAAGACTCAATAGATCGGTGGCAACACAGGTCATAATATTTCGTTTAGCAGCTTGGCTTATTAGCGGCGCAAGATCACGCACCTGGCCAGTTGCAGAGGGGTATTGAACCAAGGCGCCAAACACATCATGCTGGGCTAGGTCTTCAGCGGCACCAACAATCAGCTCAAAGCCAAAAAACTCGGCGCGTGTTTTGACGACATCCAGCGTTTGCGGAAAAACGTCGTCGGCCACGAAAAAGGCGTTGGACTTGCTTTTCTTATTGCCACGTTTGCAAAGCGCCATGGCTTCGGCAGCGGCGGTTGCTTCATCAAGTAGTGAAGCATTGGCAAGCTCCATGCCGGTTAAATCCATCACAACCTGCTGGAAATTTAGCAAGCCTTCAAGACGGCCCTGGGAGATCTCTGGCTGATAGGGCGTGTAGGCCGTATACCAGCCGGGATTTTCTAGCACGTTGCGCTGGATAACCGCGGGCATATGAGTGCCGTAATAGCCTTGGCCAATATAGCTTTTAACCGCGCGATTTTGCCGAGCAAGCTGGGCTAAGTAATCGAGTGCTTCTGCTTCGCTGCGTGGCTCGTCAAGCGCTAGCTCGCGCCCAAGGCGAATATCACTTGGCACGGTTTGCTCAATTAAGTCGTCCATGTCCTTCATGTTGAGCGCGTTTAGCATGCTAGATACGTCGTCAGCATTGGGGCCGTTATGACGTTTAATAAAAGCATCGTGGTCGGCCAGCTCGGCCAGGCGGCGTGTTTCAAAAGACATGGGGTAGATTCCGGACGTTAGAAGAGAACCGTGCAGCGGCAAAAAGCGAAGAGCCCGCCAGAAAAGGCAGGTTCTACTAGCGTATTAGTCGTCAGCGCCAAGCGTTGCTTGATAGGCATCTGCGTCGAGGAGGTCTTCGAGAGCCGCATCATCAATGCGTACTTTCATAATCCAGCCGCCGTCATAAGGGGAGTCATTGACTGTTTCTGGGGAGTCTTCAAGCGCTTCATTGACTTCGATGACCTCACCATTCACCGGTGAGTAAAGATCAGACGCCGCTTTGACGGACTCAATGACACCGAACTCCTGACCTTTCGTAAGCGCTGCACCTACTTCAGGTAATTCGACAAAAACCACATCACCTAACGCTTGCTGAGCGTGATCGGTAATGCCAACTGTGACGGTGCCGTCTTGATGATCAAGCACCCACTCGTGACTTGCAGCATAACGAAGATTTGCGGGAAGATTGCTCATGATGATTTCCTATATAAAGCGGTTTTCTGTATCCAAGCATACTAGCGCCTGTGGCTCGCCTTGGCGACTGTCAGCGGGTAGCCAGCAAAAGAATAATGCTGCATGTTAACGTGTTTCCAATCGGAAACAAGTTTCTTAATCACTCCCTTGCGAGCTTGGTCAGAACATGGTTTCGCTATGAGCCTAGCACTGCGCGCAGTTATAAAAAAAGCAGCATACGCTATGAGCAAGCGACATCATCCTAGTGGCTGACTAAGTATATAGTGTAAAACATGCGTGATAACTCCGTGACAGCGTCATGTTTGACCGCCAAAATGTTCTTGGAAACAGTTCTTAGGATCGGCAGTCCGCCTGTCAGGAATAACCAATAAATGCAATAAATCTAAGGGTGAGGAGAAGCGCGTGGAAATGTTAACGAACCTGTTAGGAGCCATTAATGGCGTGGTCTGGGGGCCACTCATGTTGGTTCTGTTGCTGGGCGTGGGTATATACCTCCAGCTTGGCTTGAAACTGATGCCTATCAGAAAACTCGGCATGGGTTTCAAGCTAATGTGGGCTGGACGTGAGCCCAAGGCAAGCGCTGATAAAATCGCGTCGAAAGACGGCGATGAAGGTGAGATATCGCCTTTTGATGCTTTGATGACAGCGCTTTCTGCCACGATCGGGACCGGTAATATTGCCGGTGTGGCTACTGCCATTGCGCTAGGTGGGCCCGGCGCGGTTTTTTGGATGTGGATTACTGCATTAGTGGGTATGGCGACCAAGTTTGCTGAAGCAGTCTTGGCCGTTCGCTACCGTGAAACCGATAGCACGGGTTTCCACGTTGGCGGGCCGATGTTTTATATTAAAAATGGTCTAGGCAAAAAGTGGCTGTGGTTAGGTGGCGTATTCGCTTTCTTTGGCGCTGTGGCGGCGTTTGGAATTGGTAATACTGTCCAGTCCAACTCCGTGGCGGATGCTATGGATATCACCTTCGGCGTACCTCACTGGCTGACGGGCATTATCATTATGGTGTTGGCAGGTGCAGTGATTTTGGGTGGTATAAAACGTATTGCTAAAGTCGCCGGTAAGCTGGTGCCGATTATGGGGATTGCCTACGTGGTGGCTGGCCTGCTGGTGTTGATTATCAACGCTGATCAGATTGGCGAAGCGTTTGGCCTGATCTTTTACTACGCCTTTAACCCGGTGGCGGCGGCCGGTGGCTTTGCCGGCGCTGCTGTCATGGCAGCCATTCGCTTTGGTGTAGCCCGAGGCATCTTCTCTAATGAAGCAGGCCTGGGTAGTGCACCTATTGCACACGCAGCGGCAAAAACTAAAAACCCGGTACGCCAAGGGTTGATTGCCATGCTGGGTACCTTTATCGATACGATTATCGTGTGCACGATTACCGCATTGGTGATTTTGACCTCTACCGTATGGATGGAGGGAGAGGCTGGCGCATCGCTGACCGCACTCTCATTTGATGCAGCGTTACCTGGGTATGGTAATCAGATCGTAGCGGTGGCATTGGCTATTTTTGCCTTCACCACCATTCTTGGCTGGTCATTCTACGGAGAGAAATGTTGCCAATTCCTATTCGGAACCGGCTCTATCATGATCTATCGGGTGCTGTTCGTATTGGCGATCCCGCTAGGGGCTATTGCGCAGTTGACCTTTATCTGGCTGATGGCTGATACCTTTAATGCAATGATGGCGATCCCTAACTTGATTGCTCTAGCACTACTTTCACCAGTAGTCTTTAAACTGACCAAGGACTATTTTGACGGCAAAGACGTCTTGCCGGGTGAAGAGTTAGACCACGATCAATAATACGCTAAACACTTGATGCGCTATTGAGTGCATGGTGTCAGTCATTACAGAGGCGGGAAGACACTTAGTCGGTGGCTTCCCGCTCTCTTTTAAGTGATCCATTTAAGTGAGGAATGTTTCATGACAACGTTAAAGCAAACGCCGCTTCACGCATTACATTGTCGGCTAGGTGCAAAAATGGTGCCTTTTGCCGGTTATGATATGCCGGTGCAATACCCGCTGGGTGTTAAAAAAGAGCATGAACATACGCGCCATCAGTGCGGTCTGTTTGATGTCTCGCACATGGGGCAAATTCTGGTCTCAGGCGACAACGTAGCGCAGGCTCTTGAAACGCTGATACCCGCTGATCTCGTCGGGCTGGAAAAGGGCGCTCAGCGCTATGGGATTTTCACCAGCGCTGAAGGCGGAATCATTGATGATTTGATGCTGGTGAATGCTGGCGATCACTTTTATCTTGTCGTTAACGCTGCCTGCAAAGACCAAGATTTGGCACATTTGCGGTTAAGTTTGTCAGCGACCCATACTATCGAGCCCTTAGAGCGCGGATTACTGGCGCTGCAGGGCCCGCTGGCACGTGATGTGATGCAGCGGTTTTGCCCCGAAGCTTGCGAGCTGGTGTTTATGCAGCATGGCCGCTTCACCATTGCAGGCCAGGAAGTGTGGGTTAGCCGTAGCGGCTACACCGGCGAGGATGGCTTTGAAATATCCGTCGCCGCCGATTTTTGTGAAGAGTTCGCTGAACGGCTGCTTGCTGAGCCTGAGGTAGAGGCAATTGGGCTGGGTGCGCGTGACTCTCTGCGGTTAGAGGCGGGGTTGTGCCTCTATGGCCACGATATGGATATGCAAACCACGCCGGTAGAAGCTGGGCTCATTTGGGCGATTGGCAAGCCGCGTCGTCATGGCGGTGAGCGTCCGGGTGGCTTCCCGGGTGCCGGTGTGATTTTGCATCAAGTCGATGCCAAAGATCATACCCGCAAGCGCGTAGGGCTTTTGGCTGAAGGCCGGGCGCCGGTGCGCGAAGGTGCTCCATTGGTAGATGAGACAGGTAGTGACGTCGGTACAGTGACATCGGGTGGGTTTGGTCCCAGTGTCGGCAAGCCGGTCGCAATGGGCTATGTGAACCGCGAGCAGGAAGCCCCGCAAAGCGTTGTGTATGCGGTCGTGCGCGGTAAACAGCTGCCGATGGTGGTGACGCCCATGCCCTTTGTAAAAGCGGGGTATTATCGAGGTTAATAACCACTACCGAGGCTAATCAGGCGGTTGAGAGCTTCATGGGGGCAGTGGATGAGGCTTTTGTGGGTCTAAAAGCGCAGTGTCAGGGCAGTGCCTGGCTCGATGAAAGGTTGTGAGCCACCGGCCAGGCTGTGTGTTTATATTCCGTTTGGCTCGTCTATCTAAGTACCTGCCTAGGATCGATAGGCTTGCCGCCTTGGCGTAAATCAAATAATAGGTCATAGCGCTGAGTCGAATCGCTTTGGCCTACTTCACAAAGCGCATCACCAGCGCTGACCTGCTGTCCTACCTTAACCAAGATACGCTCACACAGAGCGTATACGCTTTGCAGATTGTCGGCATGATGGACAATGACAACTTCGCCTAGCTGGCGCATTCCGTCGGCAAAGCGAATTTCTCCTGGCGCCACTGACTGGGCGCGGGCACCGGATTGCGTAGCCAATAGCATGGGCTGCAGCGTGCCTCGGCTATCAGGGCCGAACCTGCGAACCACACGATAATCTTCTAACGGCCAGGGCCAGCGTCTTGCTGATGCAGGCAACGGCTGGCTGGGGGCACTGACGGCCGCCGGTGGGCTAGCGTTTGATGATCCGCCGCTTGAGCTCGCTGAGCTTCGCGCCGCCGTACTGCTCAGCGGTAGGCTAATGACTTGACCTACTCGTAAACTGGTAGGCGATGTGCCTGCGTTGGCGCCCTGAATACGTCCGCTGGTGGTGCCAAAGTGCCGAGCGATGCTTGAGAACGTATCGCCCGGGCGAATTTGATACCGATAAGGCCCGCCGGAAGGCGCGCGCTCTTGCTGAGTGGGAATCAATAGACGCTGGCCGACTTCAAGACGGCGTGCATCCACGCTCGGATTAAAGCGCTGCAGACGCTCTAGCGGTACGCTAGCTCTAGCGGCCAATTCCCCCAGAGTATCGCCACGGCGTACCTGTATCCAGTCGCCGCTGAGCTGGCTGGCGCTGGGTGCTGCTCCTTGAGACGACGATTGCGGGCCGCTGGCACAGCCGGTGAGCATCCCCGCTAACAAACAGCAGCCCAGTAGGGCTGTCAGTCGTGTGCGGTTTGGTCGTCCAGCAGGCCATCTTTTTCCAGCCAGAGTGCATTGATCCATGTGTGGAAGCGTTCCTTATGCTGCTTTTCGTCGTGGTGGTCTGGTGTGTTAACCCACAAAGGAATGTCTAGCTGCCGTGCGTATAGCGCAATGGGGGCTTCTTTACCGCACAAAAATCCCCAAAAAGTGGGCGACGGGTTGGTATAGCTTATCGTCATGTCTAGGATACCATCCAATTGATTTCCTAGCAGGCTAAGTACCTGCGCCACGCCGCCTGCCTTAGGGCGCAATAAGTGGCGATAAGCACTCTGCTGCGCTTCGCGTTTGGCAACGCTAAAGCGCGTACCCTCAACAAAATTAAAAATCGCAATCGGAGTATTGCGCGCCTGTTGGCACATACGTTCGGTCGCTGCACGATCAATGACGGCTAATTTAGGATTTTTGGCTATCTGCTCTCGACTAAATCGACGCATAAAAGGAAATTCTAGCGCCCAGAAAGCCAAGCCGACGATAGGAATCCAGATTAATTGGCGCTTTAAAAAAAATCGCGGCATAGGAATACGCCGATGCAATGCCATAAATAGCATGAAAATATCAGTCCAACTGCGATGATTGGATATCACTAACCAACTTTGTAGAGGGCTAAGATGATCGGGGAGGCTGAAGTTTACGGCAGGTTGAAGCCAGTGACGCATCCACCATAAGTTACAACCAATCCAATTAAGCGCGACCGCATTTAAGCCGCGCAACACGTACTGCTTGAGTCGTTGCCCCGGCGTTATAATTTTCAACAAGGTCAGTAGAATAAGAGGTACACCCCAAACCAGCGTGTTTAGCACCAGCAGCAGTGCGCTAACCAGCCCTTTTACAATAGGCATACCACGTTTCCTTAACGTCAGATCAATCGCTTATTAACCCTGAATGCTAAAGGATCAAAGCCGCGCTGCCCAGCATAAACAGCCAGGTTAGACTTTAGAAAACGGTTCTTTAGTCGTGAGGTGTCGACGGTGCCTGAACGGTTTCAAGCAATACGTTGTGCAGCGCATGGGCGGCAACTGATAGCTCTTGCTGAGTCAGTATGTCTACTTGGCAAGAAATGCCGGGCGCTGTGAGTGGTACCGTGAGCGCACCATTTCCATTACTTCTTCGTTGATGACATCGTGCACGGTAATATTGATTACCCAATACACTCAACGACAACAATGTGAGGCATGACAATGGCAGGTTTTGATAAGCGCGTATCTTCATATGAAGAAGCAATGGAAGGTATTGAAAACGGTATGACGGTGATCGCCGGCGGCTTTGGTCTGTGCGGTATTCCAGAAAACCTCATTGCTGAAATTAAGCGACGTGGCGTTAACGACCTTACCGTGGTTTCCAATAACTGCGGTGTCGATGGCTTTGGCCTGGGGCTGCTCCTTGAAGAACGTCAAATTAGTAAAATTCTGGCGTCTTATGTTGGCGAGAATGCTCTATTTGAGCAACAAATGCTCAACGATGAGCTTGAAGTGGTATTAACTCCTCAGGGTACCCTCGCAGAGAAAATGCGTGCAGGCGGGGCAGGTATCCCGGCTTTTTATACCGCGACGGGCTACGGCACGCCAATTGGAGATGGCAAGGAAGTACGTGAATTTAACGGTCGACACTATATTTTAGAAGAAGCAATTATAGGTGACTTCGCCATTGTGAAGGGCTGGAAGGCTGACCGCTATGGCAACGTTATGTATCGTCATACGGCGCAGAACTTTAATCCTATGGCCGCCACTGCTGGGAAAATAACCGTGGTGGAAGTTGAAGAAATTGTTGAGCCAGGTGAGCTTGAGCCTAGCCAGATCCATACGCCGGGCATTTATGTGGATCGGATTATCCAAGGCACGTTTGAAAAGCGCATTGAAAAACGCACGGTACGCAGCTAATTCGTTAGTTTTTTAATATTTAGTTTTCAACTGCCCTTTAGCTGCTCACTTATCGATTTAATAAAGAGGAAGTCACCATGGCGTTAACAAGAGAACAAATGGCTCAGCGTGTCGCACGTGAACTGGAAGATGGTTTTTACGTCAATTTGGGCATCGGTATACCTACGCTGGTCGCCAACTATATTCCAGACGGCATCGATGTCATGCTGCAATCTGAAAATGGTCTGCTGGGGATGGGCCGTTATCCCACCGAAGACGAGCTCGATTCGGACATGATTAATGCGGGTAAAGAAACGGTAACGGCGCGCCCCGGCGCGGCGATTTTTTCTTCTGCAGAATCTTTTGCCATGATTCGCGGCGGTCACGTGGATCTGACCGTGCTCGGTGCTTTTGAGGTTGATCAAGAGGGCAATATTGCGTCTTGGATGATCCCGGGCAAGCTGATCAAAGGCATGGGCGGTGCTATGGATCTGGTTGCTGGCGCGGATAATATTATTTGCACCATGACCCATGCATCTAAGCATGGCGAATCCAAGCTGCTGGCAAAATGTGAGCTACCCTTGACCGGCGCTGGATGTATTAGCCGTGTTTTAACCGATCTGGCCTATCTTGAAATTAAAGACGGCGCTTTTATTCTCAAAGAACGCGCCCCAGGTGTCAGCGTTGAAGAGATCATTGAGAAAACAGCAGGCAAGCTGATCGTTCCAGACCACGTGCCCGAAATGACCTTTGACGCCGAATAATAAGCGCGAAACTTCACTACTTGAATGGCGTAAGGCGCGCCCAGTAAGGGCGACGTCTACGCCATTTCACAGCGGGTGTGATCAGGTAGAAGCACTTCAGCAATGCGGCCATGAGTGCTTTCAGCGTGCGTTTGAACCAGCGACAAGCCGCCAAGGCAAACCCGGTGCTCATCACCCTCGCCAAACACTACTTTTTGCGATGTGGTGGGGTAGAAGCGGTGGTCAAGTAGTGGCGAAATAGCAAAGACTCCATTTTGATCCTCGTTTAAACCTGGCATGCCTAGCGCGTGGAGTTTTTGATCCAGGGCTATTAATGGCTCGCCTAGCTGCGTGCAATCAAAGCCTGCATGGTGCAAGCGCGGGCCCATCACTGCCAGCCAGGCGGCAAGTGGATGAGCCGTTAGTAACTGCTGGTAAAGCTCCCACGATGGCATGGGCCAGGGCCTGCCACGGCAAAGCAAATTATGGCCTTTGCAGTCCTGCGGATGCGATTGCTGTACCAGTGCTTTGATTGCTTCGCGTGGGGCCTTGGGTAGGGTGCCCATTTGTAGTTCGGCCAGTACCAGCCAACTGCCGCCATCGCTCGGCGCTAAAAGGCTAACCAGAAGGCCTTTGTCAGCCATTGCATAGCGACCGATCGATCGATACCCCATACGAGCCAGGCTTCCCGTTAAGGCAGTGGCGGCAAAAGGGCCATGATTAAGGGTCACTAACGTTAGATAGTCGGCGGTAGTTGATGGAGGCCAAAGCCTCAGCGCTCCGATGTCGGAATGCGTATGTATGTAGTCAAGCCACAGCTGCTGAGCAAACTCATGACGCTGCATAGTGAACTCCTTGCCCAAAAGTGGCGCACCCTAGCGTGAGCCGTTGAGTCACTGCTCATTATAGGCAAGCACGAGAGGCAAGAGTTCAACGGGTATTAACGAGCGTTTTAACGGCAAGCTTTTAAGACGGATAAAAAAACTAGGTTAATGTCAACAATGTTCATAACAACAATGACCAGCGTTAACCAGCGAGCAGCTGTTTGTCGCGCACAAACTGGTCGAACTCCGTAAAGCCGCCAACATGCATCTGATCGACAAATACCTGAGGCACGGTGTGAATAGGCTTACCCGCTGTTTTGGCAATATCTTCTTTTGTCACGCCTTCGGATGGCATGTCGATATAGCGGTAACCTTCAATTTTACCGGCCTTTTCTAAGTGTTCCGCGAGATGCTTTGCATGCACGCAGAAAGGGCATGACATGCGACCAAAAATAACCACAAACATAGAGGACACTCCTTTACGATAGGCTGGACAGGTTACTAAAAGGCAATAATAGAGTGATAAGTTGCCGTTAGTGACGCAATAAATAAGTGGCTATTGTGACTGAGCCCTACGCTTTTCGCCAATAGACGCTCACTACGCTAGCTATCATTGACGGTTATCGGCCCGTAAGTACCCTATAGTGATAAATGTCATTGCAATCAACCCTGACGAAAGGAAAATGCTTATGCCTTCTCAAGCGACTACCGCGCCGCGTGTTGCGTTGGTAACCGGTACTAGCAGTGGTATCGGTGCTGCTGTGGTGGAACATTTTTGCAAGCTAGGGCACCAGGTGCTCGCGGTAGATTTTAATCCAGCGGGAAAGGCTGTTGCGGAAAAAACGGGCGCTGTGTTTTATGAAGCCGACCTGAGCGATCCGGATGCATGTCGTGGGGCCGTAAGAGAGGCGGTTAAGCGTTTTGGTAGTGTCGATATACTGGTCAATAATGCGGGTATTCAACATGTTGCCCCCATCGAGACGTTTCCCGAAGAGAAGTGGCACCAGATCATAGATTTAATGCTGACCGCACCATTTTTGCTGACCCAGGCAGCATGGCCGCACATGCGTCAAAAGAGCTGGGGCCGAATTGTTAACGTGGCGTCAATCCATGCGCAGGTGGCATCGCCGGGAAAAGCGGCTTACATCAGTGCTAAGCATGGGATGATCGGTTTGACTAAGACCGCAGCGCTTGAAGGTGGGGAGCAGGGTATTACCGCGAATGCAGTTTGCCCAGCCTATGTGAAAACGCCGCTAGTGGATAATCAGATTGCCGACCAGGCCAAGCTGAATAATATGGATGAGCAGGACGTCGTCGAAAAAATCATGCTAAAACAGGCCGCGATTAAGCGCTTAATCGAGCCTGCAGAGGTGGCCCAATTAATCGCTTATCTATCCTCTGATGCGGCAGGCGCCGTCACCGGCTCCAGTTTTAATATTGATCTAGGCTGGACGGCGCATTGATCGCGGATAGCTTTCATTCCGCTAGCAATGTTGCACGGTCGTCGTTGGTTAACCTAACGGCGTACCGGACGCTTTTGAAGCTTACGTTGAAGAGTGCGGCGGTGCATGCCTAATGCCCGAGCGGTGGCAGATATATTGCCGTCGTGCTCTTGCAGCACTTTTTGAATATGTTCCCAGGTAATGCGGTTAATTGATGGAGGGTTGTCTGCCAGCTCAATGTCGGGATCACCGCTTTGGCGCTCAAAAGCAATCAATACGTCGTCTGCATCCACCGGTTTACACAGGTAATTAGCGGCGCCGAGCTTAATGGCTTCCACTGCCGTGGCAATGCTGGAATAACCGGTCAGCACGACGATGCGGCAATGGGGTGTTATAGCCAGTAGTTCAGGCAGCAGCTTTAGGCCAGAGCTATTTTCAAGCTTCAGGTCAAGAGTCGCCATGGTGGGTAAATGCTGTGCGGCCATGGCAATCGCCTGCTCCGCATCGTGAGCAACAATCACGCTATAGCCGCGCCGCGTGAGTGCGCGATTTAAGACATGACAAAACATTTCGTCGTCATCGATGATCAGCAGGCGTTGCTCTTGAATTGACATGATGTCCTTAATCCATTGCTGGAGATGCTTTAAGCATGCGCCGATTAATTAGGCGCCGCGCAGCGAGGTAGCGTTACTTCTGTCAGCGTACCTCCTTCGGGGTGATTGTACAGGCTCACGCCGCCGCCAAAGCGATTGATGGTGGCATGCGTTAAAAATAAGCCGATACCCATCCCTTTACTTTTAGTAGAAACGAAGGTTTCGCCTAACTGATCGGCAATCGACATGGCGACGCCGGGGCCATGGTCGCGAATATCAATCACCACGTTATCGCCTTGCCAGTCTAGGCGGATCGCAACTTGGTCCGGGTTTGCATCAGCGGCGTTGTTAAGTAGGTTCATGAGCGCTTGGTCAAGAGTGGCATCGACCGCTAACCAAGGGCGCCCGCGCTTTTCATTCACGCTAAACTGGTGGTGCACGTCTGGTCGAAGCACTAGCCAGCGCTGTACCACTCCGGCTAGCCATGTTTCAGCATCAAGCACTTCAGGTTCGGCCATCCGTCGACGATCAGCATTTAGCACTAAATTTTGTAAGCGTGATTTGCATATGTCCACCTGCTGGCGTAGTAGCACGATGTCTTCATGTAGTACTGAGTTGGTAGGGGCATCATCTTGCATTTCTTTGAGCAGAACGGCCATGGTAGATAGCGGTGTTCCTAGTTCATGCGCAGTGCCTGCCGCTTGAGTCGCCACTGCCAGAACCTGTTCATTTCGCAGCGCGGCTTCCCGCGTACGCGACAGCGCCTGGTCGCGGCTGCGTAGCGCGTGGGCCATTTTATAAATAAAGAAGGTGACGAGCCCTGCCGACAGGCCAAAATTAAGCCACATGCCAAGCACATGCAGGCTAAGCAAATTGTCGCTATTGATATGACCCAGTTGATGGATCGGATGATAAGAAAACATTAAAAACGTATAGCCGGCCATCGAGCATGCGGCAATGATCCAGGCATGGCGCCAAGGCAGAGTGGCTGCCGCAATGGTAATCGGTACTAGGTAATAAGTAATGAAGGGGTTGGTAGAGCCACCCGAAAAGTAAAACAGCAGCGTCAAACCGGCGATGTCAGCGAGTAAGTGCAGCAGGTACTCAATATGCGTCACCGCTCGAGGACGACCCAGGCGCCACCAGGTGGCGATATTGAGCGCGCCCATGGCAATGACTACGCCGACAACCGGAATGACCGGTAAGTCGAAGGCCAGCAGTTCAACGCCGACAATGATGGCGATTAAAAAGCCTGTCCAGGTGATGCCACGTACCATGGCGAGTCTCACCAAGTTACGGTTGGGTGTGGAGAGCGGAAGAGGAAGGGCGGTTTGCATGATACGTTTACTTCGTTTTAGCTTTTAAACCGTGAATGACAAATTTGATAAACAGCGTCATCACATAGGTTGCCCAGCCGGCAGAGGCCAGTATATTAAACAGCAGCATTTTAGGCGGCAGCCAGGCACTACTCAGCAACGCAGCGAGCATAATGTGGAAGAACATCGCTAGTAAGAGCGGCAGTGCTAAAATATGTATCCACATATCGGTGCGCCGTTTGCGGATATGGTAGCGGTGCAGTAAGTAGCGCAGTGGCCGGTGAGCCCAGCTAAAAACCACCAGAGCGCCTATAACTAACAGTATGGCAAGCGTGGGTTCGGTGCTGCCGATATGGACAGACAGCGAGATAGACCACGCGAGACTAAGCCACATCAATCCTTCTAGGCTGGCAATAATGTCTGCATAGCGACGCACGTTCTGCATAAACAATCCGATCCTTGCCGATAAACCTGCTTGTGAAAACAGTCAGTGTAAAAGTGCGGTCATGATACGACACTTGAGCAAGGCTGTGGGGGCTTGAAGAGTGGATTTATCCAAACGGCTAATTGCGTATACTGTCCGTACCCTTGTTTTAGCGACTTTACTTCAGCACAGGACTTGCCATGGATACTGTAACTCTGACTCGCCCAGATGACTGGCATCTTCATTTACGTGACGATGGCGCATTAAAAGCCGTGGTAGGCCATACCGCCGCTCAGATGGGTCGCGCAATTATTATGCCCAATCTAACGCCGCCGGTGACCACTACTGCTCAAGCGCTTGACTATCGCCAGCGTATTTTAGAAGCCTTGCCAGCGGGTAGCACTTTCGAGCCCTTGATGGTGCTATATCTCACCGATACCACGCCGCCCGAAGAGATTGAGCGTGCTGCGCAAAGCGGTATTGTCAAAGCGGTGAAACTTTATCCCGCTGGCGCAACCACCAACTCCGACTCTGGTGTTACCGATCTGGCGCACTGCGACGCAGCGATTGCCATGATGGTGAAGGTCGGTATGCCTTTGTTGGTGCATGGTGAAGTGACCGATGCGCAAATTGATATTTTTGACCGTGAAGCAGTGTTCATTGAGACGGTCATGAAGCCGCTGCTGGAACGCCATCCGGCACTGAAGGTGGTGTTTGAGCATATTACTACCCAGCAGGCGGCTGAGTTTGTCGCTCAAGCGCCGGATAATGTGGCCGCCACTATTACGGTGCATCACCTACTGTTTAATCGTAATAAAATGCTGGTGGGCGGTATTCGTCCGCATTATTACTGCCTGCCCATTTTGAAGCGTGAACAGCATCGTCAGGCGCTGTTAAAAGCGGCCACGAGCGGTAGTCATAAGTTCTTTCTCGGCACCGATAGCGCGCCTCATTCGCAGGGCGCTAAAGAGTCAAGCTGCGGCTGTGCCGGTGCTTACACAGCGCCTGCAGCCATTGAGCTTTACGCAACGGCTTTTGACGAGATGAATGCGCTGGACAAGCTGGAAGGCTTTGCAAGCCTTAATGGCCCGCTTTTTTACGGTCTTTCGCCCAATACTGACAGCATCACGCTGGAGCGTCGTGAGTGGCGTTTGCCTGAAAGCTACCCTTATGCGCAGGGCGAGCAAATTGTTCCGCTGTTAGCGGGCGAGACGCTTAGCTGGGCAGTAAAGGCTTAGTCTTTATACCGTCGGCCATGTTGCTGACGGTATAAGTGGCTTCAATCGGCGAGCGCTATTCTTGCCGTTAGCCGGCATTGCCCAGCTGTTGAAGCATTTGATCGACCATGCGTGATGAGTGATCGGCAGCTACTTCTAAGAACTGATCAAATGAAAGATGGTTGTCACCGCTGCCAGGAATATCAGAGAGGGCGCGAATGACCACAAACGGACATTGATAAAGATGGCATGTTTGCGCAATGGCCGCGCCTTCCATCTCGACGGCCAGCATTGTAGGAAACTGAGCGCGAGTCGCATCAACGCGGGCAGGGTCAGCCATAAAAGCGTCGCCGGTAGCAATCAAACCTTCACGTACCTCAACCTCGCCTAGCGAGGCGATGGCGTTACGAGCAATGCCGCGAAGCCGCATATCCGCGAGATAAGCAGCGGGCATGCCCGGCACTTGGCCTATTTCGTAGCCAAATACCACGGCGTCAACGTCGTGATGGCGTACTTCTTCTGAAATGATGATATCGCCAATGGTTAAATCAGCAGCAAATCCGCCTGCTGAGCCTGTGTTAATGACGGCATCGGGCTGATGGCGTTCTAACAAAATTGCCGTGCCTACCGCGGCGTTTACTTTGCCAATGCCCGATAGCAGTACGATGATCTCAAGGCCATAGCGTTTGCCCGTATAAAATACAAAGCCTGCATGCTCATAGCGCTGAGCGTCTTCTAGCTGACCGACTAAGGCGTCAACCTCTTGCGCCATCGCGCCAATAATACCAATGCGCTTCACTGCACAATGCTCCTGAGTAAAAGGGGAATACCGTCCTGGACGTCGTGATTACTGCGTTAGGTCGTGCTGCTCTGCTGCTTCTAGCGTGTTTTCCAGTAGCGTCGCTACCGTCATCGGTCCAACGCCGCCAGGCACCGGCGTGATGAAGCTTGCTCGTTCGGCCGCCACTGCGAAATCGATATCACCGATTAGCGTGCCGTTTTCTTGGCGGTTAATGCCTACATCAATGACGACAGCGCCAGGCTTTATCCATTCACCCTTAACCAGACCCGGCTTGCCGACAGCCACAACCAATATGTCGGCGCGGCTGACGTGCTCGGCAAGGTTTTGCGTAAAGCGATGGCATACGGTCGTGGTACAGCCCGCTAACATAAGTTCTAGCGCCATTGGGCGGCCAACGATATTAGACGCGCCCACCACGGTGGCATCTAGGCCGCGTAAGACTATATCGCTTTGAGCGAGCAGAGTCATAATGCCTTTAGGGGTGCAGGGGCGTAGTGCGGGCATACGCTGCGCTAACCGGCCGATGTTATACGGGTGAAAGCCATCAATATCTTTATCGGGTCGAATGCGCTCTAAGATAGGCCCAGCATCAAGATGCTTAGGCAGCGGTAGCTGCACCAATATGCCATCGATGTTTGGGTCGTTATTGAGCTGGTCGACAAGCGCTTCTAACTCATGCTGTGCAGTATTGGTTGGAAGGGCATGCTGAAGCGAGACAATACCGGCTTGCTCACAGGCACGATGCTTATTATTGACATAGACTTGAGAGGCGGGATCATCTCCAACCAAAACAACGGCTAGTCCCGGTGCCCGTAAACCTGCTTGTCGGCGTGCGGCGACTTTTTCGGCAACCTGTTGGCGGACAGTAGCAGCGATGGATTTGCCATCGATTAGTTGGGCGGTCATTTTATGGAATCCCTGTGGACGTTGATAAGGATGACGTTAATAAGGGCTATGCATCGTCATGCTGATGTAACGGCGCGCTTTTAAAGGCGGCAATTTTCGCATGCTAGGGCATCCAGGCAAAGCGACTTAACGAATAACCAGTTTAGTTGTTGACTTTAAATTTAAAAATAGTAATATATGCCTCGCTTGGACGGGCAAGGCGGTAGCGTCTAGGGTGATAAGTCGGGATGTAGCGCAGTCTGGTAGCGCGCCTGCTTTGGGAGCAGGATGTCGGGG
>NZ_JBQDLQ010000025.1:0-41770 GCF_052095695.1 Halomonas sp. | reverse complement strand
CCACACCTCACCGGCGGCGCGGTGGATGTCACACTCTGTGATTTCGATGGCATGCCGTTGGATATGGGTACGCTGTTTGATGAGGCACTTCCGGCATCTCATAGCGACTACTTTGAACATCTGGGAATGCTTACCCCACAGCAAGATAAGGCGCGGGATCACCGCCGTTTGTTGTATCACACCATGCATCAGCATGGCTTCACCAACCTGCCCAGCGAATGGTGGCACTTTGATTACGGCGACCAATTATGGGCCTACTACGGGGCGCATGATCATGCGCAGTACGGCCCAGCAGAGTTGGATACCATTGAAAATCGTTGGCGCAGGCAGCTGGGGTAATGATCGAGCCAATCCCAGGCGCTGTGTCGTTACACAGCGGGCGCTTCTATTTCCAAAAAGCGCCGTACCCGTTCTGTTTTGGGATTGACAAAAAACTCACTAGGGTGCGATTTTTCGATAATGATGCCTCTATCGAGAAAGACCACCTGATCGGAGACGGCACGAGCAAATTCCATCTCGTGGGTGACTAGCACCATGGTGTAGCCCTCTTTCGAAAGGTCTTTAATAACCCCAAGCACTTCACCCACCAGTTCCGGATCGAGCGCAGAAGTAGGCTCATCGAACAGCATTACCTTCGGTCGCATGGCAAGCGCACGGGCAATCGCCACCCGCTGCTTTTGCCCACCTGAAAGGGTGTAAGGATATTGCTCGCGCTTGTCGACCATACCGACTTTTTCGAGCAGCGCCATGGCGCGTTCTTCGGCCTCCTTCTTACCCACGCCCTGAACATGAATGGGAGCTTCAGTAACATTGCGCAGCACACTCAGGTGAGGCCATAGGTTAAATCCTTGGAACACCATGCCTAGTCGCGCACGCATGGTCGCTAGTTGGCGGCGTGTCATAGGTTTGCCGGTATCACTTACTCCGATATGGTCACCATCGATACGAATGTCGCCATGGTCAGGCTGTTCAAGCCAGTTAATGCAGCGTAGCAAGGTGGATTTTCCTGACCCTGAAGATCCCAAAATACTCATCACTTCGCCGGGCTGCACTTCCAGCGATACATCGCGCAGCACTTCGGTTCCATCAAAGCTTTTGGAAAGATTGCGAATACTGACAGCGGCGGTCTCAGGCATTTTCAAATCCTCGCTTGGCGCCAAAACGGCCAATCATTTTAATAAACAGTTCTAAGCCAATACTGATCAGCCAGTAGAAGCCAATCACCACGATGAAGGCTTCCATGGGAATGAAGTAGGTGCTCGACAGGCTGCTCGCTGCTGCGGTCAGTTCGCGTACGGTGATAATCACCAGAAAGGCGGTGTCTTTGAGCAGGATAATCAGTTGATTGCCCAGTAAACCTCTTGTCTTCAAAATTAGCTGCGGCAAAATAATGCGCATAAACATGCTGGATCGCGAAAACCCCTGGGCGATGGCAGCTTCTACTTGCCCTTGCGCGAAAGTAGCGCGGCAGCCACGCAATATTTCTGCGAAGTAAGCGCCGTGATACATCACTAAGGCAATAATCCCCGCCGTCCAGGCACTCATCCGCACCCCTGCGCTAGGTAAGCCGTAGTAAAGTAGATATGCCAATATCAAAAACGGCAGCATGCGCATGCCATCAATAAAGATGCGCAACGGTATTTTTAAACGCGGGCGCGAACCCTCTAACAAAAACACGACCCCACTACCCAATATAAACGCTAGCACTGCGGATAAACCAAACAGTTTTAAGGTGTTATAAAAACCGTTCAAAAACACATCGTACGATGACCAAAGAATATCCCAGTTGCTCATAAAGGCTCCCCTTTGTTGGCCATGTTAGACGGCCAATCGGCTGGCTTTTCGCTCAGCTAGGCGTTGAAGCCATACCAACAGGCTGATGATCAGCATATACAGGGCCGCAGCCACTAAAATGGGTGGCAGCGGGTCGTAGGTAACCGCCGCAATACGATTGGTCACGCGAGTCAGGTCGACCACGCCGATCACGGCAATGGCGGGGCTGCCTTTAATCAGAAACGACATCTCGTTTACCAATCCCGGTAGGCTGGTAATCGTGATTTGCGGTAGCATAATGCGACGAAAATAGACCCAGGGGGTCATGCCAATGGCTAGCGCCGCTTCACGCTGCTCTTTGGAGAAGTTGTTGAATGCAGAGCGCCATATTTCGGCGTTAAAGGCGGTAGTATTGAGGGTTAGCGCGATAATACCGGCCACATTGCGATTAAGGTTAACGCCCATGGTCGGTGCAGTTAAAAAGATGAAGAGTACCAACGTTACCAGCGGTGTGGCTCTTGCCAAGCTAATATAAATACCCAGCAACGGATGCAGAACAGGGATTTTTGCCACCCTTAACAAGGCGATTATCAGCCCCATTACTACGCCGATAGCAATAGAGATGCCGGATATCCACAGCGTTGTCCAGGCTCCCTGAATGAGCAGTCCCCATGCGCTACTGTCCATACGCCCCCCTTACTTGCTGGATAAAGACACCCAGCCGCTGCACCGCTTATGCGGCGAACGGCTGTTATAGTTCACGCCTTACTACATACCGGCCATTTCGTGGAACTCTTCCACGGAGATGATAGGGGTGGTCGGTAGGTCATCAAACGACTCGCCAAACCACGCTTCCTGTAGCTCAGCTAAGCGGCCAGAGTCACGCAGGTGGGTCATAAAATCGGTGATATAGGTCAGCAGCTCTGGGCTGCTTTTAGGCATCGGCCAAGCCACATAACCGGGGCCTGAGACAGCTTGGCCTGCTTCAAAGACATCGGCACGTTCACTAATCAGATCATTCACGGGGACGATTGAGTTGATGACGTAATCAACACGGCCATTGGCAAGATCGGCGTAAATTTCTGGGTAGGCTTCATACTCCATCACCTCACCGAGCTCGCCGCCGCTCTCTTCCAGCATGGCTTCGAGTTCTGGCAGACGCGACAGCAGTGCGCTACCTGCTTGAACGCCCAGCGTCAAACCACTCAAATCTTCAATGCTATTGATACGGTCATCGCCCGCCCGCTTGATGTAAAAGTGCTGGGCAGAGGCGAACGGCGGCGCATAGTTAAATACTCGCAGGCGTTCATCCGTTACTGAGGCACCGGTAAGCGCCATATCGTATTGGCCTGATGAGACGGAGGCTAAAAGCCCTGTCCACGGCAAAATGTCCTGACGAACTTCAAAGTCAGCGTACTCCTCAAGCTCAACCAATATATCTTTGATAAAACCATCGGGGTCGCTGCCACTCATAAAATTAAACGGGGCGTAATTATCTTCAGTCGCTACTCTCAGGTAACCACGGCTCTCTATTTCTTCTAAGTCTGCAGCGTTGGCCGTTAATGACATACCGAACGCAAGAACACCAACGCTTAATACGGAAGTTAAAACAGCTAAGTTCTTCATCACCTGATTCCCCTAGAGTAGACAAACATCGATAGCCGAACGGCTACATGTGGAAGGTGACTTCACCCTAGTTTTTTATCCTGCTCTCGATTAGAGCCAGTTGGCGTAAAGTAAAAGGACAGTTGGCCAGCTTAGAACTGGCACGAAAGATGCTTAGATTAACGTGAGGACAAGCTTATCTGAAGAGGAGTAATGGATGGCAACGCTGTGCCTTGACGTCGACCCGAATGCCGCAGCCTGCCTGCAAGAACAACTGCGTGCCACGCTACTTGAAGCGATTCACTTAGGTAGCTTGCCCTCCGATGAGGCGCTCCCCTCCTGCCGTAAGCTCTCTCAACAGCTAGGTATTTCACGTAATACAGTGTCTATTGTTTATGAAAAACTGGTCGAAGATGGCTACTTAATTAGCCGTCCACGTAGCGGCTATTATTTGCATCCTGACTACAACGACCCACATTTAGCGCTTAATTCATCCTTAATGGCATTAACTGAAAAAAAAGATGAATCAACAACTGCACCAAACTGGCACAAACGTATTACTCAGCGCCCTACTAACTACCAAGGCATTCTCAAACCAGGCAATTGGTCAGAGTATGCATACCCATTTATTTATGGTCAGTTAGATACGCGGCTTTTTCCGTTAGCCCAGTGGCGTGATGTTTCTCGTCGATTATTAAGTTCGCAGCGTGATAAACCGTGGTTACGTGATCGTATTGATCAAGATGACCCACTACTCATTGAGCAACTGCGTAAACGTATTTTGCCGCGTCGAGGTATCTTCGCTCGTCCAGAGGAGATCCTCATCACTATGGGCACGCAAAATGCGCTCTATTTGATTGCGCAACTGCTGTGCCACCGAGGAGTGCGCGTTGCTTTAGAGTCGCCCGGTTATCGCGAAGCAATGAATGTGTTTTCCCACTGCGGTGCCAACCTGCAATTCCAGGCGTTGGATGCAGAAGGCATGCGCCTGGAGAATACCCAGCCGTGTGACTATCTCTATGTGATGCCCAGCCATCAGGTACCAACGGGCGTCACCATGAGCCGGGCCAGGCGTGATGCCTTGCTAGCACAACTCCCCCATCGCGACCAAATTGTGATTGAGGATGACTACGACGCCGAGATTCATGGCGATCAATTCGCGCTCCCGGCCCTTAAAGCCAGTGCGCAGAGTGCGCGGATTATCTATATGGGCAGCTTATCCAAAGCACTCTCACCAGGGCTACGCATGGGCTACGTGGTGGCGGATCCTGAGTTGATTGATGAGCTACGCGCACTACGCCGCATGATGTACCGCCACCCGCCCGCCGCCTTGCAGCACCAGTTGGCACAATTTATTTCCCAAGGGTATTACGAGCGCTATCTCAAGCTGCATGTGGAAGAGATCGACCGACGGCGCGACGCGATGCGGCGTGCCATTGATCGGGCAGTACCCGGTTGCCTCAGCCACAGCAGTACCCGCTCCAGCGCCTTTTGGCTGGAGGCGGACGCTAGCATCGATACCCAGCGCCTTGCCTGGCACGCGGCTCAACGAGGCGTGCTCATTGAACCTGGCTTTCAGCACTTCTTTGATGCCGCCCCGCCGCGACGCTTTTTCCGCTTAGGGTTTGGCGCCATCGCGATGGAGCGTATCGACCCAGGCATACAGCGCCTGGGTCTTGCCTACGATAACGCTTTAAGCACTTAGCGGCTTGTTATCAGGTAGATTGAGTGTAGCTTTCCAACACGCGGTTCAAGATTGCCAAGCCCTCTGCCACTTCCTCCGCTGTCACGATACACGGCGGTACCACGTGAATGCGGTTTTCTACGGCGAAGACCAGCAGGCCTTGCTCCATCAACTGCTGTTTTAACTTTAGTACTTCAGGCCCTGGTAGAGGCGTTTTACGCACGGGATCACTGACCAGCTCCAGGGCGTGAAATACGCCCAGCCCGCGCCAATCACCAATAACAGCATGGCGCTCAGCCAGTTGCTTCAGCCCTTCCGCTAATGATCCGTTACCTATTTTGTCAGCATTCTCTACGATGCCCTCTGCTTCCATAGCGTCCAGGGTGGCAACAATCGCCGCCATCGCTAGCGGATGGCCAGAATAGGTTAGCCCGCCGACAAAAAAGTGGTCGTCGAAGTAACGGGAGATAGGCTCTGAAATAATCACCCCACCGGCGGGCACGTAGCCGGAGTTAACCCCTTTGGCAAAGACAATTAAGTCGGGCGCCATGCCGTAGTGTTCAAAGGCGAACCAGCGCCCGGTGCGGCCAAAACCCGCCATCACTTCATCGAGAATCAACACGATGCCAAACTCATCGGCTAGCTGCCTGACACCCTGTAAATACGCTTTGGGAGGTAATAGAACGCCAGCGGTACCGGGTATTGTTTCCAACAAGATAGCGGCGACTGCCTTGGCGCCTTCGCACTCAATCACCCGGCGCAGATGGGTTAACGCCCGCTCACACTCTTCATCCTCACCCCGCGCCCAAAACTCGCTGCGATAAAGGTAGGGGTTAAAGAAGTGAACATGCCCACTGGCATACTCGTTGGGCACCCGCCGCCAATCACCGGTAGCGGCAATCGCTGAACCGGTATTGCCATGGTAGGAGCGGTAAGCAGAAAGGATTTTTGTTCGCCCCGTATATAGTCGCGCCATGCGGATGGCATTTTCATTGGCATCAGCCCCCGCATTGGTAAAAAACACCTTACTGAATCCAGCGGGCGCTTTAGCGATAATACGCTTGGCCGCCTCACCACGGGCTAAATTTGCATAGGCTGGGGCAATAGTGCACAGGCTCGCTGCTTGGGCTTGTATCGCGCTTACCACTTTGGGGTGCTGATGGCCGATATTGGTATTAACCAACTGGCTACTAAAATCTAAATAGGTGCGTCCTGCAAAGTCCCACACCCGGCAGCCTTGCGCGCCAGCAATGACCATAGGGTCTAAACTGCTTTGCTGTGCCCAGGAGTGAAACACATACTGGCGATCTAAGCCGTGTACATAGCGGTCATCCACATCAACGGTGGCTGGATAAGAAACGGCAACATTGGCATTCATAGCAAGCACCCTGTTTAATCAATGGTCATAGCGTGCTTGCCAGCCTAGTAACTTCAGCCCGTTAGGCTGTAGGGCCAATCGTTACATGCCAGGGGGACAGATGACGTCAGGAACAGTCAATGTCCCACCAACGGGCGTTAACTGGCTCTAAATTTCTTTTACCTGTGCTGCTTAAAATAATGAAATGCACGACCTTTTATCGACACAAAACCATTAATTAAACCTGATTTTTAACTGCTAATAATTGTTAACTACAAAGGAGGTACCCCCATGCCAAGCGTACTTATCACTGGAGCGACGTCAGGGTTTGGTAAAGCGGCAGCGCAACGCTTTGCTAAAGCGGGTTGGTCATTGATCTTAACCGGCCGCCGTGAAGAGCGCTTACAGGCGCTAAAGGATGAGCTTTCAGAGCAAACCTCAGCACTAACACTAGCCCTAGACGTTCGTGACAGTGATGCGGTGACCCAGGCAATTAGTAATTTGCCGGCGGAATTTCTACCGCTGACGTGCCTCATTAATAATGCTGGACTGGCGCTAGCGCCGGAGCCAGCGCAAAAAGTAGCACTGCAAGATTGGCATACGATGATTGATACCAACATCACAGGGCTGGTCAATGTGACCCATGCGGCGATGCCGCTGCTGCTTAAAACGGGTGAAGGTGCGAGCATTCTTAATTTGGGTTCAGTGGCGGGGCAATGGCCTTATCCCGGTGGTCATGTATACGGGGCATCGAAAGCGTTTGTGCAGCAGTTTAGCTATAACCTGCGCTGTGACCTGCTAGGAACAGGTGTCCGCGTGACCGATCTTGCCCCTGGCATGGCGGAAACGGAATTCACCCTGGTTAGAACCAAAGGCAATCAAGCCGCCTCGGACGCACTTTACAGAGGTACATCGCCACTCCAAGCGGAAGATATTGCCGAGCAGCTTTTCTACCTGGCGACACTACCCGCACATATCAATATCAATCGTCTTGAAATCATGCCGGTACGTCAGGCATGGTCAGCGTTTGCAATTGATCGCGATCCTGCTTAGGCAATGTTCTTATAAAGCCCATACTTACCTAAAGTGGCTCCAGCACCTTTAGCGCCTCAAGCCGAAGGTGCTCGGGCAGTCCAGACAATAGCGTTCCACCATTGCGCCAGTAGTGCCAATAGAGGGGAACCTCGATGAACCGTTCTGGAAACAAATCTACTAATTCACCGCGCGTTAACGCCTGCTGTACCTGTAGTTCAGGTACTAACCCCCAGCCTAACCCACCTTGCATAAGTCGCAAGGAATTAAGCCTGTGGCAGAGCTATAGCAACGGTTTGCTGTTGTCTATTGGATTCATCATGGCTATCGGTGCTCAGAATGCGTTCGTGCTGTCGCAAAGCCTGCGGCGCGAACACCATATAGCGGTGGCGCTGCTATGCATCGTTTGCGATAGCCTGCTGATAACCGCAGGCGTGTTCGGCTTGGCCAGTTGGTTAGCGCAGAATCCACTTTTGCTTGCTATCACTCGCTGGGGCGGGATCGCGCCGTGGCTTTCGCGCCCAGTCATTTGGCGGCTGATCGACATGGGCGTCGCTATCATGATGTTTGCCGTTAGGCATGGTATGCGATCGACTTTATATAAAGGTTTACTTCACTCACAGCCTCCGGCCCTCCAACACGCCAATCACTTCCGGAACGGCTAAGGTTGTGTCATCGATAGACGAATAGAGCGCATGCACTGCTCCAGCAATACCACGCTCTACCCCCAGCTCATTAGTCATGGTGTGATAGTAACCAAGGTCTTTGCTGGCGTTGGCGACAGTGAATCTAAAACCCGAAGGATCATTTTCAGCGATATAGGGGCGTAACCGCTCTAGTATCACTCCGCCACCGCCGCCTGCCCCGAGCACTTCTAATAATGCAGTATCGCTGATACCTGCTTTACGAGAGGCAGCAGTGGCCTCGGCCAATACCGCCGAAAAGCCCAAAGAAACAAAGTTATGCAGCAGCTTAAGGGTATGACCCGCCCCCACTCCTCCCGCGTGAGTAATAACCTCAGCGAAGCTCGCTAGTAGCGGATGTAACTGCTCAAACAGTGATTGGTCTGCGCCAACGATAAGGTTTAGCCGCCCTTCCTCGGCCTCTTTGGGCGTTCGCGTCATCGCTGCATCAACTAAGTAGCCTCCTACTTCGGCTACCTTAGCGGCGACCTTAGCTGTAGAGCTGGGCAGCGAGGTTGAGCAATCCACCACAATGGCGTCCTTAGCCAGCCCCTCCAACACCCCATTAGACTCAAAGAGAACGGCCTCCACCTGGGGCGACCCTGTCACACACAGCAAAACCACATCTGCTTGCTCAGCCACTTCCCGTGCGCTGGAACACGGCACGGCCCCCGCCGCTAATAAATCATCCACAGGCTGGTTGCCTGAGTGATCAAGAAAAGCCAAGGAGTATCCCGCTTTAAGAATGTTCTTAGCAATGCCGTGCCCCATTAACCCCACACCCACCATGCCAACGCGATGCTCTGTACGAACGAGTTGATTCATGAATAATCTCCTAACCTAAAATTGCGTATGACTACTTACGCGTTTGCCTAGCCATGGCGAATGGCCACCGTTTTCAACCGGGTATAGCTGCGCAGCCCTTCGAAGCCTTTTTCCCGCCCGTGACCCGAACGACCGACACCGCCGAAGGGCAGCTCGATACCGCCGCCCGCGCCATAGTTATTGACGAATACCTGGCCGCTTCGAATGCCTCTCGCCAAGCGCAATTGGCGACCACCGTCACGGGTCCAAACGCCGGCACAAAGCCCAAAGTCGGTGGCATTTGCCAAGCGCAGTGCTTCCGCTTCATCGTCAAATACCTGGACGGCCAACACGGGGCCAAACAGCTCTTCGCGCAGCACGTTATGCCCATCGGGAATCCCTGTGAGCAGGTGCGGAACGACAAAGTGCCCCCCACGTGAGGCATTTTTGGTTAATTGCCCTTTGGCGGCGATGCGAATGCCGTCCGCTTCGGCAGTGGCTAACCGCTCATCAAGCTGAGACTTTTGGCGCGCATTAATCAGCGGACCACAATCGGCATCCTCCTCGCCCGACGCACATCGCAGCGCTGAAAAGCGCTCTACCAGACGATCAGTAAACGCTTCTGATACATCGCGCTGGATCAATAAACGGCTGCCCGCCGAACAGGTTTGCCCCGCATTTTGGATAATCCCCCGTACCACCGCTTCGAAAGCCGCATCAAGATCAGCATCCGCAAAAACAATCTGCGGCGACTTGCCCCCGAGTTCTAACGTCACTGGAACGTGATGCACTGCCGCCGCCTGCGTCACCTGGGTGCCTGTTTCAGGTGAGCCGGTGAATGAGAGATGGTCAATGCCCGGGTGCGCGGCCAGAGCGGCGCCGGCCTCACGCCCAAGCCCAGGCACTACATTAAGCACCCCTGCTGGCAAGCCGGTAGAAACTGCCAGGTTTGCTAAGCTCAAAACGCTCAAACAAGCATCTTCGGCGGGCTTGAGTACGACGGTATTACCGGTAGCCAAAGCGGCTGCCACGCAGCGGCCAAAAATCTGGGCAGGGTAATTCCAAGGGATGATCTGAGCGCAAACACCGTAGGGTTCACGCAGCGTCATAACGGTGTAGCCCTCTTCATAGGGCAGGGTTTCACCGTGTAACTTATCGGCGCCACCGCCATAAAAACGAAAATAATGAGCGCAGGCTTTAATATCCGCGCGTGCCTGGGTTAAGGGTTTGCCGGTGTCCAGACACTCCAGCGCCGATAGATGCGGATGATTAGCCTCAATGGCATCAGCAAAACCAAATAGCCATGCGCTGCGCTGCCGTGCACTCCACTGAGCCCACTCCCCCAGCTCACCAGAAAAGGCGCGCCGCGCCGCAGTGATGGCGTCATTAACATGCTCGGACGTGCAACGCGCAATTTGCGTGACGACCTCTCCACGAGCAGGAGCCTCTACCGGCAATGTAGCACTGGTAGTTACCCAGGCGTTGCCTATCAACGCGGCCTGAGGTGGAAACTCGGGCAAATGAATCATTGGCATACTCCTTAGCTATACAGCAGGTTAACCAACCCCATGGAGATCCAGGGCATATAGGTAACCGCCATCAGACACGCCAACACCACCAGTACAAAGCGCACCAGCCAGGGCAGCATCTGATCGATGGAAATTTTTGCCACTGCACACGCGGCAAACAGGTTGACGCCCAGCGGTGGGGTAATCATGCCTAGGGCTAAATTGACCACCATGATCAGTCCAAAATGCACCGGGTGAACTCCAAACTGCATGGCAATGGGGGTGAGAATGGGCGCCAGTACCAGAATGGCAGCACCGGTCTCGACAAACATCCCCACTATCAGCAGCAGGATATTGACCGCCATTAAGAATGCCCAAGGGCTATCGAACATGGCCGTGACGCTGGCGGCAACCTGGGCCGGAAGACCGGAGCGACTAATTAAAAAGCTAAACAGCGCAGCCGCAGAGATAATCAACATTACCGCGGCGGTTGAGATAACACTTTGGCGCAGCACGGGCACCAGGTCGGAAAACTTAAGCTCACGGTAGCAAGCACCGACCACCAGGGCATAGAACACCGCCACTGCCGAAGCTTCGGTGGGGGTAAAAATACCGCCATAGATGCCGCCGATCACCACGACGGGCATCAGCATTGCCGCCCAGGCGCGCTGGAAGGCGGTGACGAAGCGGGTACGGTCATTGCGATCTTGAAGTCCAAATCCACGCAATTTACAAAAAATGTACACAAAGATCAGCAGCGCGCCGCCGACCAACAGTCCCGGGCCAATGCCCGCAATGAATAGCTGGCCAATAGAGGTGTTAGTGCTCACCCCAAACAGGATTAATGGGATAGAGGGCGGAATCAGCACCCCAAGCTCTGCCGAGGAGGCCTGAATGGAGGCCGCTAGGGGTTTGGGGTAACCGTGCTTGACCATCGCCGGAATCAGGATCGCCCCGATGGCAAAAGTGGTGGCCACGCTAGAGCCTGACACCGCAGCAAACATCATGCAGGTTAGCACGCAGGTCATCGCCAGTCCGCCCTGAACGCCGCCCACGATCGACTTGGCCAGATCCACCAATCGGTTGGAGATGCCCCCGGCCGCCATCAGGTTCCCCGCCAGGATGAAGAAGGGAATCGCCATTAGCGGAAAGTGATCAAGCCCCACAAACAGCTGCTGAGGCACCATCACTAGCGGCAGTCGCGAGAAAAACTCAATGCCGATGATCGAGGCCAACAAAATGGAGATCGCGATTGGAACGCCTGTGGCGAACAGAATCAACAGTGACAGACCAATGGCAAGGTTCATAAGTGCGACTCTTTCTGGGTAGCAGACACCTCGGTCATCACCTCTTGCTCGGCCGCTTCATCATGCGCCGGCCCCAGGGCCTCAAGCCCACAGCTTTGAGCCAGCAGTCGCGCGAGAACAGCGACCATCGCAAAAGCGCTGCCCACCGGAATGGCCGCGTACGCCCAGGACATCGACACCTCCAGGGCCGACAGCGTCTGGTTGCTGACTCGTTGGGTCATTTGGATGCCGTAGTACACCAGGACAGTGAGTACTAGAAGGCAACACAGCCCGATAAACCACTCCAGCGCCAGTAGAGTAGATTTAGGCACCAGCTTGTAGATCACCTCCACGGCCATCATAAAACCGCCGCGAAACGTAGCCGCTGCTGCCATAAAGACACACCAGATCATCGATGCCCGTGATAGCGTTTCCGACCACGTGGAAGGTGCATTAAAGATAAACCGAGTGAGTACCTGATAGAAACTCAGCGACACCGACACGATCAACATCACAATAGCGATCGCCATTGCCAACCGGGTCAACACATGCTCGATACGCAAAAACCAGGACACCATGCGTCACCTCATCCGTCAGGGGGTGGGAAAGGTGGCGCCTCATTGGCGCCACGGGACGGGCTCAGCAACTGCTGTCGCGGATACGCTCTAGCATCTCATCGCCGTACTGCTCAACAAAATCGGCGTGCACTGACTCCACGGCCGTTTGGAAGGGCTCAGGGTCAACGTTTTCGGTCACCGTCATGCCACGCTCCTGCAGGAATGCCACGCCCTCTTCTTCTAAGCGTGACACCTCAGCACGGGTGGCCTCGGTAGAAGCTTGGGCGGCTTCATCGAACCACGCACGCTCCTCCTCACTCAGTCCATCAATCAGCACCGGCGAGCCGAGCACAATGGCTGGCGAATAGACGTGGCCGGTCAGCGATAGTTGATCCTGAACTTCGTAGAGGTTCGCGGCCACAATCACCGTAATGGGGTTTTCCTGACCGTCTACCGTTCCCTGTTGCAAGGCGGTGAACAGCTCTGGCATGGCCATCGGCGTTGGGCTCGCCCCTAACCCTTGAAAGGCTTGCTGGTGAATACGGTTCTCCATAGTACGGATTTTCAACCCGCGGACATCCTCTGGCTTATCGATAGCGCGTCGGCTATTGGTGATATGGCGGAAACCATTCTCTGACCAGGACAGGCCCACCAGGTCATGGTCATCCATCTTATCGAGCAGCGATTGGCCGACCTCTCCATCGAGGACGCAACGGGCCTGCTCGTAGCTAGTGAACAAAAACGGCAGGTCGAGAACGTAGGTCTCCGGGACAAAGTTACCCAGCGGTCCGGTAGAGGTAATCACGATATCGACGGTGCCAATTTGCAACCCCTCGATCATGGCCCGTTCGCCACCGAGAGAGCCACTAGAGTGATCCGTGACGGTAAACGCACCGTCAGAAAGGCGCTCAAGTGTCTCTTTAAACGCCCGCGAGCCGGCACCGTAGTGAGAATCACTGGAGATGGCATAGCCCACACTGACTTCTGTCGCGGCTTGGGCTTGAAACGCCAAGCCGGCCAGGGCCAGAGAGGTAGCGGTGCCGATAGCGGTTGCAAGCGTACGCTGAGCAAAACGAGTGGTCATGGTAATACTCCTGATTGTATTTATTAGTAAGAACGACGGGGAGTAGAGACCCCTTATTGCTCGCTCACCAGACAGGTAGGCGAAGGTAAATTAGCGATGTTCTTCCACATAGGCATCGATAATTTGCTTGAAGTCACGGTCTCCAACAAAGCCAAGCTGATTCGCCTTATCAGTTTCAAAACGGGCGGGCCAACTGGCCACCAGAGGCGCGATACGAGGGTCGGGGTCATGACGTACACGCGCCACGGCGTCTGGGCCCGCCACCTCACGTAAAGCCTCCAGCATTTCAGTAACATTAGTGGTAATACCCGGCAGTATAAAGGCGCGAAATTTACCAAATGCGTCTTCTTGAATTTCGGCGCCATGTATCAGCGCTTCGATCACCTTATCTGGTGACATAACAAACAGGGCTTGGTCTAACGGCACGGGGCAGATCGCCTCCTCTCCATTTAAGGGCTCGCGCAGAATACTAGAGGCGAAACTTGAGGCCGCGGCATTCGGCCGCCCAGGACGGATAACAATCGTCGGCAAACGCAGCACTCTGCCGTCAATCAGGCCGCGTCGGCTGTAGTCGTTGATGAGGAGTTCGCACATCGCTTTTTGCGTGCCATAGGATGTTTGCGGCTGTAAAGCAGTCATATCATCCAGTACGTCAGGCAACGTCCCACCATAAGCCGCCACGGAGCTGGCCATTACCAAGCGAGTCTTATTCAAGTGATGGGCACGGCAACCTTCCAGCAGGGCGCGAGTGGCATCAAAATTGACGGCCATTCCTAGGTCCAGGTCGGCCTCAGCAGCGGAGCTTACTACGGCTGCTAGATGGAAGATGACATCGGGCTGTTGGCTAAGTACACCATCGAGTGCGTTGGGAGCGGTAATATTGACGGCAGCATTGTGGATCGTTATATCAGCCGCTTCGGGTACGGCAGCCTGGGTTTGATCGATCAGGGTTAAATGCGTGACCGGCTGACCGCACAGCTCTTTACGGCGAATCAGTCGATGTAAAAGACGCTGCCCTAGAAACCCAGCAGCGCCCGTTATTAAGATATGCATGGTTAAGGTGTCCTCGCTTTATTGTAGGTGGTTAGTGCTTGAGACTGTTTATCTGTTACCCATTCCCATGGCGCGCTATGAAGTACCGCGTCATGTACGCAGGCCATAATCTCGTCCCCAGCCTAAGCCTTGGCGAGTGTCCCCGGCAGGCTTGTATTCACAGCCAACCCAGCCGCTATAACCCAGCGCATTGAGCCTGCTAAACAGCGCTGGATAGTTGATCTCGCCTACATCTGGCTCATGCCGTTCAGGTACTCCAGCCACTTGAACATGCCCGATAGCGCTAACTTGCTGCTCAAGATGACGAATAAGGTCTCCCTCCATTATCTGGCAATGGTAGAGGTCAAACTGTAGCTTCAGATTGCTCGCCCCTACCTCTTTCAGAATCGCCATAGCCTGGGCTTGGCGAGATAGGAAAAACCCCGGCATATCGCGGGTATTGATGGGCTCAATCAATATGTCCTTGCCTAGTTTGGCGGCTTCACTGGCAGCATATTGAAGGTTACGAAGGTAGGTAGCCTGATGGTCGGCTTGGGTCGTAGCATCGGCGCCTTCCGGCAGCAGCCCCGCCATGACATGAACACGAGGGCACCGAAGTATCTCGGCATAACGCAATGCCTCTACCACCGAATCGCGAAATTCAGCTTCGCGGCCGGGCAGGCTGGCTAGCCCTCTTTCACCTGCCTCCCAGTCGCCCGGCGGCAGATTGAATAGCACTTGCTCTAACTGGCTATCCCTAAGCGCGTGACGCAATTCCTCAGCACTGTATGCGTACGGAAATAGGTACTCAACCCCTTTAAACCCTGCATCAGCCGCCGCCGAAAAACGGTCGATGAAGTCGTGCTCGTTAAACAGCATGCTAAGGTTGGCGGCTAATCGAATCATGATTTATGGGTGCCTCTTTATCGCAATGTAGGCTAATCCCTGGGGAAACCGCGCCTCAAGTTCATCAACCTGTTCAGGCGTTAGGCCCCGCACGGCATCGCCCAGCTGGGGGTCGCCGGGTGCGCCCGTGCAACGTCTGTGAGAGAGTACCCGCACGAGATCAGCATCGATCATTGGCGTCAGCGGGTGGTGCTGCATGCCGCTGTCGTTAAGTAACCGGTCACCGACAAATAGATGCCCCTGGTAGATCGTGCGGCCATTAATCGGAAAGGCGGGTACCATGACGGTTTGATCCGCTCCCAGGACGTCCACGACCGCATCGACCTCACTCAGGTCGTCGGCGATGGCCCCTAGTACCATGTTCGATCCCATACCCATGTTGATCAGGCTCCTTGGGCATCGTTAGCGGCTTCTGGCAATGCGATTCCCGAAAGCCGTTGATAAACCTTGATCACCGCTGAATCATCTTCGCGGCCAAAGCCTGCGCCACTGGCAGCGGTAAACTGCTGCAATGCACTGGACGCCACCGGCGTTGCCAATGCCAGCTCGCGGCCGGTCTGATGAACGATATTGAGATCCTTGACGAAAATATCCACCGCCGACAGTGGCGTGTAGTCGCCACTCAGAATGTGCGGCACACGATTCTCAAACATCCAGGAATTGCCTGCAGAGTGGGTAATAACGTCAAAAATCACCTCCGGGTCGAGCCCCATGCGAATGCCCAATGCCATCGCTTCGGCGGCTGTGGCGATATGCACCCCTGCCAGCAACTGATTAACGAGCTTCATGCTGGAACCAACGCCGGGGGCATCACCAAGCCGGTAGACCTTGGCGGCCATGGCATCAAGCACTGGCTGGGCGTCGCTGAACGCCGCCGGCGCCCCGGACGCCATCACCGAAAGCTCACCGCTTTTGGCTTTCGCCGCACCGCCGCTGATCGGTGCATCCAGCATCATCAACCTCTGCGCCGCCAAGCGTTCACCGAGCTGTTTGGCCTGACTAGGTGCGACCGTCGCACACTGCACAATCAGGCTGCCCTGCGCCAGTTGACCAACCACACCCTGCTCACCGAACAACACTTGCTCAACCTGTAAACCGTTAACCACCACCACCAGCACAACCTGACAATGAGCGAGTTCCGCAGGAGTGGTGACACTCTTGCCACCTGCCGCCACGAAAGTCTCGCGCGCCTCGGCAGAGATATCACAGCCCGTTACTGCCAGTCCCTGTTTAACCAATGAGGTAGCGGTGCCCATGCCCATGGCACCCAGGCCAATAACACCTACTTGAAGTGTTTGATTATCGCGTTGACTCACCTGCCGATACCTCGTTGTTTTGAGACTGTTGTTGTGTTTGTTGCTGTTATCGCGGTGTTATTTCCTTCTCTTACCCGATGCTGAAAACGAATGGTAGCGCTGTCATGATAGCGCTACCATTCGTTTTAGATTATTCTTCGCATAACAACAAGCCGAACATTAGGGCCGTGCGACCAATGTCTAAAGACACCAGCCATACTGCTAAACAGCGCCGACGCTCTGACCAAGTCACGCTAAGCCAAGTCGCGCTGGTGGCAGGGGTGTCACCGATTACGGCATCGAGGGCATTGAATTACCCTGACAAAGTCAGTAACAACGCTCGACAAAGTGTTCTAAAAGCAGTGGAAAGTTTGGGGTACGTACCCAACTTGGTAGCCGGTAGCCTGGCATCGTCTCGCTCACGACTGATTGCCGTGATCGTTCCATCACTCATCAATAGTGTGTTCGTGGAGGTTATCAAGGGCCTGCAGGAAACACTGGAAGCCGAGGGCTATCAGATACTGCTGGGTAACACCGACTATGATCTAGACCGCGAGTATCAGTTAGTGCGTACGTTTTTAGGCTGGTCATGCTCGGCGCTGGTCACGGCCGGATTACGCCACAACACAGCGTGTCATACGCTGCTGGCCAATTGGGATCACCCCATTATGGAAGTGATGGAGCTGGGCAAGGGGATGGATCTTAACGTTGGACTAGACCATGTCGCTGCGGGTCGCTGTATGGCTACCCATCTGATCAACAAAGGCTATCGCCATATTGTTTATGTAGGCGCGCGCCTGACTCAGGATTACCGAGCGGGCATGCGTTATCAAGGGCACAAGGCTGTGTTACAGGCCAAGGGAGTCGAAGCACCATTGGTAGAACTGGATACACTGGGTAGCCTGCAAGCAGGGGCTGACAGCCTGCCTCAGGTATTAGCGCAACACCCCCACACCCAAGCCATCCATTTTGCTAACGATGACCTAGCGGCAGGCGCCCTGCTTGCGGCTCAGCGTCAAGGCCTCAATGTGCCGGGCGATATCGCCATTGCCGGCTTTAACGGCCTGCCACTTGGACAGCACGTAACCCCTCAACTCACGACTATTCTCTCACCCAGAGAAGAGATGGGGCGCTTAGCCGCCAAGGAACTTATCCGGCGGCTAAGCGACAAAAGCGTCTACCGCCGCCAGCACGACGTGGGTTTTACGCTTCAAATCGGCGGAAGCACTTAGGCTCGCTTGATCACACCGCCGGCGGCTGACCTAAAATCTCCAATCCTGACCCCAGTTCGTTTTCAATCGCCTGCCCCATGGCCAACAGTTTAGCGTCTTGCCACGGTCCGGCGAGCACTTGCAGACCAACGGGCATGCCTGCGGCATCTTTCCCAACCGGCAGCGTTAAGGCACACAGACCGAGGAAATTAGCGATCACCGTGTTGCGCAGGGCGTGCATATTGGCTTTGGGATAGGCACCTTCTGGCTCGAGACTTTCGATAGTGGGCGGGGTAATTGCTACCGTCGGGGTAAGCACCGCATCCACATCGGCCATGCGAGCGGCTGCAGATTGATAGAGCGAATCCAGCACCGTACGACGACGTACATACTCCCACGCCGGCATATCATTTGCCGCGGCCACACGCGCTGCGACGTTGGGGTCGAGGGAATTGATCATTTCAGGTAGTTCAGTTTTTAGAAACGCCGCTAGCTCTGCGGCGGCCACACCGCCCAGTTTGAATAACGCATACGCTTCGTCGATTCCAGGTAGTTCCAGGGTCACTATTCGTGCCCCGGCGACTTCCAGCTGTTTGATAGCCGCGCGAACGGTTTCCGCAATACCCGGACTGCAGTCGTCCCAGAAAAACGTCTCCGGCACGCCAAAGGTTAAATCGGCAAGCGAAGGCGTCGCAGGGACTTGATCATCGTTACCGCTCAGATGAACGTCCAGCGCGTCAAATGCAAAGACGATATCATCGACTCTTCGCGCCAGCAGCCCAGGGGTATCCAGCGTGGTCGAGAGCGGTACGATCTGGGCGGTCGACCAGCGTCCTACGGTGGTTTTCAGGCCTACCACGCCGGTCATTGAGGCGGGTATACGCACCGAACCGGCGGTGTCGGTGCCCAATGCCAAACTTGCAGTGCCGCCCACCAACGAAACACCCGCCCCGGAGCTTGAACCGCCAGGCGTGCGATGTTGATGTATATCCCACGGGTTGCGCGGCGCTCCCCAGTGGACATTCGTCCCCAGTCCGCCAAAGGCAAACTCAACCGAGTGGGTTTTGCCCATGACAGATGGCAGCTGCTTCAACAAAGCACTTACTACAGGGCCAGGGCGCTCCCAGCGTTTGGGAAGTCGTTGGGAAGAGCCCGCATAAGTGGGTAGACCCGTCACGGCATAGATATCCTTAATTGAGACCGCCAACCCCATTAGCGCCCCCGCATCGCCGCCTTGGGTAAGCACAGCATCCGTGGCGTTAGCCATCGCCAGTGCCTGCTCACCGTTCCACGTGAGGTAGGCGTGATCGTGTTTGCCACGTTGCTGGTAAGCCGCTATCGATGCCTCCGCAAGAGCAGTCGCAGTGAGAGTCCCTGCACGAAGCCGCGCTTGCTGTTCGCGTAGGGGTAGAAAAATTGCTGAATCCTGCATACTCCACGTACCTCCGGCCGGTGATTAACGCACTTCAAAAATCGCTTCGACTTCCACCGCTGCATTGCCGGGTAGTGTCGCCACCCCAATGGCAGTTCTGGCGTGGCGCCCCGCATCGCCAAACAGAGCGACAAATAGCTCAGACGCGCCGTTAATGACCAGCGGCACATCGTGAAAGCCCGGCGCCACATTGACGAAACCATTCATGCGCACACAGCGCACCACCCGAGAGAAGTCGCCATCAACAGCATCGCTCAATTCCGCCAAGAGGTTTAAGGCACACGCCTGGGCCGCCAGCTTCCCAGTTTCAAGATCGAATTCACCGCCCACCTTGCCAGGATAGAGAACATCGCCCCCACGCTCACAGATCTGTCCCGCTAAAAACAACTGGTTGCCCAACCGGGACCACGGCAGAAACAGACCGCGCGGCTTGGGAATCGCAGGTAACGTCAGCCCCTGCTCTGCTACGGCTTGTTCAATCGTTTTGCTCATGGTTAATTGTCCTTGTTAATTAATGTATTCAAGCTGTTAATTAATAAATTAGCGAGGGCAGCCAGTTACTTAGCCATGGGATATAAGTGATAATAATCAGCGCTACCAGCATCAGACCAATCAGCGGCAAGCAGGCCCGAAACACTTCCTGCAGTGACATTTTGGATATCGCCATGGCGACGAACAGGTTCAATCCGACGGGCGGTGTGATCATGCCCACCGAGAAGTTGATCAGCGTGATAATGCCGAAGTGCACCGGATCTACACCCACCTGGGCGGCAATAGGCTGTAGCAGCGGCGAGAGCACGATGATTGCCGAGGCACTATCGAGAAAGAACCCAGCAATAATCATCACGACGTTAAACAGCGCCATCACCTGAAAGGGGTCATCCGTCCACGACAGTACCTGTCCCGCCAGTTGGCTAGGCGTGCCGGTAATAGCAAGCAGCCAAGAAAAAGCCGAGGCACCTGCGGTAATCAGCAGCAAAGTGGCGGAAATCAGCCCCGAGCTTCTCAGCGTCCCCACCAACGCCGTTAAGTTGATAGTGCGATATACCACCATGCCAACCAACAGCCCATATATGCAGGCTACTGCCGCTGACTCAGTGGGAGTAAATACCCCACTATAGATGCCACCCAACAGAATCACCGGTAAGCCGAGGCCCCAGACGGCAGATTTAAAGGCCGCTAGCACTTCCTTCAGCGTTGGGAAAGAAGAGCGTTCATACCCTTTTATGCTGCTGTAGACAATACAGTAGGCGATGAGCAACGAGGCTATAACGAGGGCCGGTAATAGACCTGCCGCAAACAGTCGTCCTACGGAGGTGCCTGTCACTGAACCGTAGATAATCAGCGCGATACTTGGCGGCACGATGGGGCCCAGCGTACCGGCGGTGGCAATCAAACCAATCGCAAAATGCTTATCGTAGCCAGCCGCTACCAGCGCTGGAAACATGATCGAACCAATCGCCACCACCGTGGCGGGGCTTGAACCAGAAATGGCCCCGAAGAATAGGCATGACAATACGGTAGCTGCTGCTAAACCGCCAGGCACCCACCCCACTAACGCTTTGGCGAGATTAATCAGCCGGTCAGAAAGCCCGCCAATACGCATTAACTCCGCCGCCAGAATGAAAAACGGTATTGCCATCAGCGAGAAGTTATTCATGCCGGTAAACATGCGCATTGGCACAATCACCGGGTTGGTGGTACCAAAAAACTCAATGGCGAGAAACACCGCCAAGGCGAGCGAGGCAAATATCGGTAGCCCCAACAATAAAACGGCAAAGAAGATCGGTAATAACGCAGTAATCATGATCGCTCTCCAAGAGTTAAACGAGCTTATCCGGCTCCGCCACAAGCTCTTCGGAGAGACTTACCGGAGGCTTATTCCATACGTCACTGATCACCCATAAATAGCGCAAGATAAGTAGCACGCCAGATATTGCGATAGGCAGATAGAACCATGCCATCGGCAGGCGAAGCGCGGCGGTCAACTGCCCACGGCCGAGCGTATTAAAATAGAGAACAAAGCCGTAATAGGCCATAAATCCAGCGAACACGATGCCCATTAGCGCTGCGATTAAATGTAGCCAGCGATTAATAGCAGGCGTGGCAATTGCATTCAGTACATCCACCGAAATATGGGTGCCATGACGCACGCCCATACTGGCACCCACAAAACTCATACAAATAATGGAATAAATAACGACTTCTTCAGCCCAAAATAACGAACCGCTAAAGCCGTAGCGATAAACGACTTGGATGGTAGTGAGGACGGTCGCAATCGACATGAAAACGACCATCACCACACTTTCCAAGCGATCAAGACATTTATTGAGCGCTTCGAACATGAGATATCCACACCCTTAATGGGCCAGAAGAAAATAGCTCCGTTGGTGAAAGCTAGCCTTAATATTCAATACCTACTGCGTCATAAACTTTATGCAGCAGTTCAGTAGTGACGATATCTTCATACTCTTCGTGCACCGGCATACTGGCTTCAATAAAAGCTTGGCGTTGCTCCGGCGTGAGCTCATTGATGGCGATCTCATCTTTAATCGCTTCCAGAATGGTTGTTTCATCCTGCAGGGTTAATGCTCGCGACGTGTCACGACCGTTATCAAAGGCTTCTAACATGACTGTCTGTAGATCTTCTGGCAGTGAGTTCCAGGAATCCTGATTTATTACCGCGGCGTAAGCGTGATAAGCGTGATTCGTCAGCGAGAGATAATCCTGCACTTCGTGGAAACGCATGGTGTAGATATTGGCCAGAGGGTTCTCTTGCCCTGATACAACGCCCTGCTGCAAACCGTTATACACCTCGGTAAACGCCATTGCCGTCGCGTTGGCACCCAGGTTTTGGTAGGTAGAAATAATGATCGGCGCCTGCATGGTACGCATACGAATATTGGCCATATCCTCTGGCATTTCAATCGGGCGATCATTGTTCGAAATATGCCGGAAACCCGCTCCCCAGAAGTTAATGCCAACCATGTTATGGCCATTCAGGGTATCGAGAATTTCTCGGCCTACGTCACCGTCCAACGTTTCCACCATGGTGTCGTAATCGGCAATTAAGAACGGCAAATCGAGAATCTGCATACGTGGTTCAAAGTTACCCAGCGTAGCGGATGGCGGAATACCGATATCGACCAACCCCATTTGAATCTGCTCAATGATTTCAACATCACCACCTACCTGAGCGGCGGGCAATACGTTGATTTGAATCCGACCGTCAGATTTCTCCTCTACCTCTTCTTTAAACCGCAGCGCCGCTTGGCCGTTAGGGGTTTCTTCAATCAGCACGTGGGCAAAACTGAACGTGTGCTCGGCCGCATGGAGTAGAACGGCGTTAAAAGAAGCGATGGCAATAGCAGCAGAGAGCGTCGCTTTAGTCAGCGTTAGTTTCATGTCCAGCACCTTATTTAGTTATGGTGAATTGCTTTTTTAGTTTCCTGTTACCGCATATGAGCAGGGGCAGTGGCTGCTCACGCCATAATGCGCTCCATCGCATCCCCCAACGCTTCGCGCTGGGTACTACTCAGCAGCAGGGCAAGGGCAAGCCTTGCCTTACGTGCACTGATATCGTTAAGTGTTAGCACCCCAGCAGAGGCTAAATCTGCAAGGCTGCCACTAAATTCATAGCTAGTATTCACTGGCCCTTGAGCACAGCTGCTCACTATCGCGATAGGCACGCCCGAGTTAATCAGCTCTCTTATCGGGGTCATCCAGCTAGGTGGCACATGGCCACGGCCTAAGCCATCAATCACTACGGCTTTTGCCCCGCTTTCAACACAGGCTTTCAATAGCGCGGGGGAGGCATCTAAATAGGCGGGCAGTAGATCGACACGTGGTAACGGAAAGTCCCACCCCTCAATCGGAAGCGCTATCGGCATCGCCGCGTGATAAAGCTTTACCCGCTGCCCGTCGATATACCCCACAGGCCCCGTACCCGGCGCTTCAAAGCCGTTTAACTGAAAGCTGTTCACCTTGCTGACATAGCGCGCAGTAAATAATGATTCATTGAACACCACCACACAGCCGAGTTGACCGAGTTGGGGACTTGACGCCGCCACGATGGCATCGGAGAGATTTTTAAATGCGTCGGTGCCTAGCTGGTGTGGCGCCCGTTGGGAACCAGTGATCACGCAAGGTTTATCAATGGGCAGCGTCAGCGATAGGAAGTAAGCGGTCTCTTCTAAGGTATCGGTGCCATGAGTAATGACTAGGCCGTCGACATCTTCTCGATTTAACGCCTCCCTGCCGTGACGATAAAGCTCAGCGAGATCAGCGAGGGTGACAGCGTTGCTAGGCTTTTGCAGGATCGAACTCACCTCTAGTGTTACTTCAACGCCCTGAGGTAGCGCCACCTGCTCAAGTAAGTGCTCACCACTCAACGCTCCCGATTGGCTGCGCCCTGAATTGCTAGGCTTACTAGCAATAGTGCCGCCCGTGGTTAGCACTATAATGCGCTTTTTGGTCATTCAGATTCTCGCTTCAAAGTGCCTGGAATCACTTACATACCAGACATCAGATGTCTGATATCATGCTAGACCTAATAACGAGCCATAAGCAAGATGGGTGCATAAACCAAAATAAAATAAACATATTTCTTTTAAATATATGAGACCAAGTATCTTAAGCCGCTAGGCTTATGGCATTGATAGAATGCAATAAACACCGATGAGCCACGCGAGGCCCACATGAGTTTGAAACGCCAGTCCGAGACCACTTCCTCGAATAAGACATCTTTTGGGGATTCAATGGAGCGCAGTTCCGTCGCGCTGCAACTGCTAGAACGCATAAAAAGTGCTTTGATTCGCGGTGATTTAAAGCCAGGCGACTACTTACCATCAGAAACTGAATTGACCCACAGCTTAGGGATTGGGAAATCGAGCGTGCGGGAAGCCATCAAAATGCTGCAAGCAATAGGTATTGTGGAAGTCAAACGCGGCCAGGGGACGATGATTCGCCGCGAGCCAGGCACGCCTCTGGTCGACCCGATGGCGTTTGGAATGATTTTAGCGCGGGGCATGACACGGGACGTGCTGGAGTTTCGCCTTATGTTTGAACCAGCGTATACCCTTCAAGCTATGCATAGCGCAACGGCAGAGGATCATCAGCGTATTCAGCAGAGTATCGACGCGATGGAAGAGGCGATCAGTTCTGGCGCACAAACCTCGCGGCACGATATCGCGTTCCATCGCGCCATTTTGCACAGCACACATAACCCCATGACCATTCGAGTCGGTGAGACCTTGCTACAACTGATTGAAGCCGCACTGGAAACGTCGATGCGCTCACTGCCGGAAACCGCTTTAAAGGATCACAAAGCGATTTATAAAGCCTTAAAAGCAGGCGATAGCGCAGGTATTCATGCAGCCATTATGGTGAGTAGCGAAAGTTGGGAAACTACCCTTACCTATAACGGAGATAGCGAATTAAGTGCGCCGCCACGTTAACGCTGTTTTTACCACCCCCCACTCTTATATACGCACCCTAAACTTAATTAAACACTTCTCCCCAAACGAGGGAGAAGACTACGTTTTAAGCGCTATGGCCCTGCCTCAGTAAACTTGCCACCCCAACCTCTCCTTATAACAATGTCTTTCTTAACACAAAAAATACTCGATCACACACAGTGAAACCGTGTTGAATTAAAACGTTACCTATAAGATATCTCTTATATAGAAATAGCGAATTTCCTACAAATAAATAAGCTTTAACTTACATACATTCCAGCTTCCACCTACAACAATGAAGGATAAATAACAACGCACTAATAAATAAAACCTTACTTACGATATTCGTGATAGCTAATGGGACTGCTTTGGCTCAGCTACTCATACCAGCACGCTTGAGTTCACATCATCCAATATTCACATACCGTAGGGGAAGGAAATGAAAGCTGAATCCCAGGTCGTCATGATAGGCAAACACTGTGTTCATGTTGAACTCTATCAACAACCTCAAAACATTGAGAGTATTATTATGGTGAACGGGGCACTAGCAACGACCGCCTCCTTCACTAATTGTGTCAAATATTTAAGCAATAGTTTAAATGTCATTCTTTTCGACTTACCTTTTTCTGGCCAATCGAAACCGCACAACCCTGCCAGTGGAATTGTTACTAAAGAGGATGAAGTCAACATTCTTCTTGCCCTGATTGAGCGTTTTAAACCAACATCACTACTATCGGTTTCATGGGGTGGTTATGCCGCAATGATGGCGTTAGCTCAGTCACCCAGCTCTATAAAAAAAGCAGTTCTAGCGTCCTTTTCAACCCAGCTTAATAATGACATGCTGCGCTATATTAATGGTGCGCGTCACTGCATACAAGCTGGCGATGTCAAAACTGCCGCCCATCTTCTTAATGATGAAGTAGGCAAATACTTACCTCGCTTATTGAAACATATCAATTACCGCCACCTCTCAAGGTTAGATGAACAAGAGCTTCAACAGGTTTGCTTTCATATTGAGCAAATACTATCCATGCACGACACCGACTATGAACAGCTACTGGGTAATATTGAGATACCGACCCTTTTCGTTAATGGCAAGCTGGATGAATACACAACACCAAAAGATATTCTGATAGCCGACAAGTACATGCCTCAGTGCGCATTTGAGGTCGTGCCCAATGCCGGGCATTTTCTTGACCTCGAGCATACCGACGCACGTAAGGATATGGAAAAAATCCTTCGCGGCTTTTTGATTCCTAGCGAGCTTGAAAGGCAAGTGGCATAGTCTTTTCTTGTTCCAAATTACAGTACCCTGTTAAACAGCAGCGGAGCACTGTCATTCCACTCATGCCAACTCAAAAAGCCATGACGATGACGTAAATTAGCGGGAGGCTAAGAGGGCGCTTACTACCCCTCCCTGAATGTCTCCACCACGCGTTCAGCCAGCACTTCACTGGCATCGCCACTACCCGCTCGCTTGACGAGAGATACTTGGTAATCACCCAGGGGCGGTAGTGAACCGCTGCTTAGTCGTTTGAGCGGCGGTCGAATCAGGCTTTTTGGGTAAGCGGTGACGGCAAGATCAGCTAGCATAGCCGCTTCCTGACCGACACAATGATCGCAGGAGTAAGCGATTCGGTAATGAATGCCGGCATGATCCAGCGCGTTTAGCGCAATCCGTCGCCATATTCTGCCTTTATTGGCCTACGACGATCAGGTTCTGCTGGATATTGGGCACCACAGTGAAGATATTCTCTGGGCCGACCAACTCCCACTAAAGGTAGATGCCATTCACGCGTTAGAAGCAAGGCAGAAAAAACGACAAGCTCAGCAAGCTTAGAACAAAAAAAGCTTCGAACCCTGGAAATGGTTCGAAGCGTTTAATATCGCGCCTAATAATAGCGGTGGCGCCTGGTGCTCAGCGGCTACTTTTTTTAAACCGCTATCGGCCCGCCATCGCGTTTCTGGATAACAACGGTAGAAGCACGAGGGCGTACTTGGCCACTGGCAGCGACAGTGGCATCCGATGTCAGCGCGTTGCTATCAGCGGGCCAGTTGCCTGGGTGCTGAATATTAATAAACAACGCGGTTTTATCCGGCGTAGCAAAGATACCGGTGACTTCACTGCCATTAGGCCCTACCGCGAAACGCTTTAGCTGCTGCTGATTGCTATTGTTAATGACCGGGCCGGTGCCTTGGATATCGCCCAGCCCGTTAGGTACTACCGCAAGCAATTGATCGTTTGTATATTCCGTTAACCCGCCATAGCCATTATCGGTTTGAATCCAAAGAATCCCCTGGCCGTCACCACGCTCGTCGAACCACAGCCCATCGGGGCTCGCGAACTGGTTCATTTCGCTCAGGCCAGAGTGGTTATCCACATCGTTTGCCGCGGCACCAAACACAAACACCTCCCAAGTAAAGGCATTAGGCAACCGGCTTTCGCGCCAGCGGATAATATGCCCCGCTTCGTTATTGGCACGCGGATTGGACGCATTGATGGGCGCTGTGCCATAACCGACTCCTAACTGCTCAATGTCGTCACCGGTATTGGTAAACGTCGGCGTGGTTTCTTCGGCAGTACGCTGAGTATTATTGGTCAGCGTGAGGTACACCTCGCCTGATGCAGGATCGACAGCCGCCCATTCTGGCCGGTCCATTGGTGTTGCACCCATAAAATCCGCCGCATCACAGGTATTAATGATAATTCCTGCGTGGTCATCGTCTGCCAAGCCCAGCGCCACGGCTAGCGTGCGGCCATCCTGCGTTGTCGCATCAGGCGTCAGCGCTAGCCACTCACCACTGCCATCGGCATGGAAACGGGCCACATAAAGCGTGCCGCTATCCATATATCGACTACCGATAGCCAGGCGGTCGTATTCTTCGCCGGGGCGGTTGGCATCGGCGGGGTTCCATAGGGCGTCAGAGACGTACTTATAGACATACTCATTGCGCGAATCATGGCCAGAGTAGTAAACCACCGGCTGACCGGGTTCCAGCTTGCCCAGCCAGCAGCCTTCATGGCGAAAACGACCCAGTGCCGTGCGCTTAACGGCGAGCGCATCGCTATACGGATCCACTTCTACCTGATAGCCAAACGAGCGCGCCTCGTTGCGATAGTCGTCAGCCGCGTGCTCACCTCTTGGGGTAATATCGAAACGGCCAAACTCAGCGCTGTCTTCGCTGGCATCGCCTGCCGAGGTATCCCAGCCATAGCGGCTTTTATCGGTAGGAATACCGATGCGCGCATCGTCCTGGAAGCGTTCACCACGGTTAACAAAAATATCCGGCCAGTTCTCTTCGCAGGCAATATAGGTGCCCCAGGGAGTAACACCATTGCCACAGTTATTGTTGGTACCACGGGTCTGCATGCCCGACGGCGAAAACTGCGTTTTGACGTAGTCGCTGCCAGCGACAGGGCCTGCGATTTCCATCACCGTTGCGCTGGTAAAGCGGCGGTTATACGACGAGCCCGGCACATGCGCCCAGTGGCCGTTGGCATCTTTTTCAACCTCAACCATGGTGACACCATGGGCATTGATCTCGGTGCGTGACTCATCGGCGGGCCGCTTACCGCTTTCCGCATTCGTTGGACCACCCTGAGGTGCCCACAGCGCTTCTTGATCGATATATTCATTGTTAAGCGCCAGCACAAATCGACGCGAGGCGTTATCGGCATCCAGCGCAAACCCTGCCATGCCGTCATGGTTCATCCCCACGCTCGCAGCCTGGCGATCAGGCGTCATCGGCTGGTCAGACTGCCAGGTGTCGCCGGCGTTTAGCGGCGTACCCCAAGGCACTAGCACCTGTGCCACATAGCCTTCTGGCACCACTATCGCGTCAGTCAGTGAACCGTGTACGGCTTCAAACGCCAGCGTCAGCGGTGTTTTTTGCGTGCCGTTTGAGGCAAGCGCCTGAGCGGCGCCACCAAAACTAAGCATTGAGGCCGCCGCCATGCTTAAGCCGCCACGCATCACATCGCGTCGAGATACATGTTTTGCTAATACGGCTGCGAACGGTTTATTGCGGCTTGGGTTAAGCAGACGATGATCTTCGATCTCTTTACTCATGTTGGGTCTCCCTCGTATCGTTTTAAGCTAACGATTGAATTTCAAGAGACTCTAGCTAAGCAAAATGACAGCGTGATGACGGTCTGCCTACCTGTATATAGGTAAATTAAAGACACCTTTTCGCGCAGTTGCTGCCATTAGCCGCATGACGACAAGCGTTTACCATCCAAAGCCTATTGAGCGGCATTCTCAACTCTGTTAAATTAACGCTAATAGTTATCATTAACACAGAGGTCATTATCGCATGCAGTTTCCCGACAAGGGCGCTGAGCAACGCCATGCACCAGTAGTGGCGCCTATCGTGGCGCGTGAAGTGGATAGTAAAGAGCTGCTGGGCAGCGCTGGCCAGCTGATTATTCATCATGAACAAAGACGCTATATCTTGCGGCGCACCAAAAGCGGCAAGTTAATCCTTAACGCATAAGCACACCCTAATTTTAAAACTAATACAGCAACAGCCAGCCATATTGCAGCCTGACTGCACTCAGCCAGCGATGTCTTCCACCTCTCTTTGTTGGAACTATCCGGCTCATGAAATACACATGTGCATTCAGCGGCCTTTGCCTCACTCTTTTCCCTTTACTCGCCGCCTTTGCAGGCGATGCCGAACTTAATCCAGTCACGGTGACGGGCACTCGCACGCCGACGGACCTCTCTCGGGCACCGCTGATTATCGATATCATTAACCGCAATGATGCGGTGATGACGACGGCTAGCCGAGTGGAAGACATCCTTAGCCGCCAGCCGGGCCTGCATGTCGCTGGCCAGGGACGCCGCAACGGCCAAACACTGAGCATGCGTGGCTTTGGTAGCAACGGTGTACTGGTGCGACTAGATGGGGTTCGTCAGGACATTTCTACGGGCCACATTGGCAACTTCTTTCTTGACCCTGGCTTAATTCAGGAAGTACAGGTAGCCCGCGGCGCCCTCTCCAGTTTATACGGCAGCAATGCGATGGGGGGTGTGGTTAGTTTTACCAGCGTGGAAGCCGATGACCTGCTGGCACCTGGCGAAGATAGCGGCGTACGCTTATCAATAGGCGGTGCCACTGCCAGCGATGAATTACGCGGCAGCCTAACGGCCTTTGGCCGCCGCGATACCACCAACGGCAAGGTGGATGGCTTATTTTCAGTCGGCCGCAGTGAGTCAGGCGATATTCGCCGCGCCGGAGGCGATCAAGCAGAGGAAGACGCCACCCTCAACAGCCTACTGTTAAAAGGCGGTTGGGAGCCCAGCGACGACCAGCGGGTATTTATCAGTTGGCAACATTACGACGAGCGCGCAACCCAACCTGCCAACCCTCAGCAGCTTTCAACAGATGCCAGCAGCCCACTGCGTGACCGCGATGTTGAGAGCAATAACGTGCAGCTTGGCCATCGCTGGCAGCCTGGCGTCGCGACCGAGATCACCTCGCGGCTTACCTTTAGCCAGCAGGATATTGATGAGCCTCAGGCCAGCCGCTCATTAGAACGTATCGGCTTGCAAAGCGATGGCTATCATCGCATGGATCACGGCTGGCTCTCCCAAACGCTGGTATTCGGCGCCGAACTGGAACAGGCCCGTCAGCGCCCGGAGGGCGAAGCCAACGGCTTCCCAAAAGCCGATATTGACACCCAAGCCGCGTATTTAGACACCACGCTAACGGCGGGGCGCTATTTATCTGATGGCGGCGCTGGTCAGTTTGATGTTGGTTTGGGTGCGCGCTACGACCGCTACGACGCTACCGGGCAAGATGATGGTGACAGTGCCCATGATCAAGTATCGCCACGCTTTCGCCTAGCCTGGCGTCCTGATGATGCGCTGATGCTGTTCTCTGGCTACGCCGAGGCTTTCCGCGCGCCTAGTCTTTCCGAACTTTACGCCAATGAGCGCCATTTTGCCGGTTTCTGCGCCGGGCCATTTTTCTGCACCCCGGACAACTACTGGATACCCAACCCTAATCTGTCCCCCGAAACCAGCAGCACGTGGGAAAGCGGCGTGGTCTGGCACCAGGGCGATTGGCAGGTACGCGCCAGCTATTTCGATACCCGCGCGGACGACTTTATCGACACTCAGGTCGACATTATGGCGGGTACAACCCAGGCGGTGAACATTCAACGTGCTCAGCTATGGGGCTATGACGCCCGCGTGACATGGCAGCCCAGCGCCCTCCCATCACTGACCAGTTTTGCCGGCCTTTCGGAAGTCTCCGGCAAAGACCGCGACTCTGGCGACCCACTGGGCAGCCAAACACCGCTAGAAGCAACGTTGGGCAGTGAGCTGGCGCTCTATGGCAGCCATATTCGCCTAGGTTGGCAAAGCCGATTCGCTCCATCCTTCGACAAACAGGGCGACGATGAGCGCCTACCTGGCTACGGCCTTCACGATGTGCATCTTGCCTGGCATCTTACCCCGGCCATTGACACCTCGCTGCGGCTCGCCAATGCAGGCGACAAAGTGTGGTACCGCCCCGATGGCAGTCTAGGCGATGGGCGCAGCCTGTTCGCGACGCTCAACTGGCAGTGGTAACCAAGATAATCATCAACCCACTCAGTGACCTATGTTCAGTGACCTATGCAGAGGTAAGTCATGATTGAGTCTCAACAAATCGCTATTTCCGAAGCTTTCGACGCGGCGCGAGCGGCCCAGCCACGGCTACCCGCGATTGACATTGCCGAGCGCTTAGCAATCAGCGAAGGCGAACTCCAGGCCGCCCGCCTCGGGCGCGATGTGTGGACGCTACCCTTAGCACCGAATGAGCTTGCCGCTTACCTGCCCCAGCTGGGCTGTGTTAAAGCGCTCACCCGCTCTCGCTTAGCAGTACTCGAGCAAAACGGCGATTACCCTGAGCTAAACGGCGGGCCGCAAACGGGGCTGTTGCTTGGTCCCGGCGGCCTAGATCTAAGACTGCTCTATTCCCACTGGCACTGGGCCTGCTTAATTCGGGACACGATGCCGCCACTCGAAGGCAAAGAGACATGGCGCTGGAGCATTCAGGTGTTTGATCGCCATGGCCGCGCTATCCACAAATGCTTTGCCCTCGAAAACCCACTGCCGCGATCTTGGGGCGAACTAATGGCCATGGGCAATAGAGATTCACCCGCGTTTACCCAGTTGGCACCACGCATACCGCGACCGCTTCCCGACGCGCCCACTCTCGCCAGCGAGTGGAGCGCGATGCGCGATGTCCACCAATTTTTCACGCTACTGCGACGGCATCAATTGGAGCGTATCGAGGCCAACACTCTAATGGAAGGTCGTTTCACCCGAGCCTTGCCTACCCATGCATTGGAAGCATTGCTAACTCAGGCGAGCCAACAGGCGTTGCCGCTGATGCTCTTTGTGGCAAGCCCCGGCTGCGTGCAGATACGTACGGGCATCGTCCCCCCTCCGCAGCGCGCCCGCGGTTGGCTGAACTTATTTGGCGATCAATTCACCCTGCACATTGATGACACGGCGATTAATCACATCTGGCAAGTCAGTAAACCCAATCGTGACGGCGGCGTTACCAGCATTGAGGCCTTCGATAAAGACGGTGCACTCGCATTACAGATTTATGCCGAGCGCCAAGAGGGGCAGCCAGAAAGACGCGAATGGCGGCAACTCCTTAACGCTTTAGAAAGTTGCGAGGAGGTTGCATGATTCAGCCCCGCTGGACCTCACGTTTATTAGGCGCGATGGCTTTGGGGTTGATGCTGGTCAGCATGCCGCTAGCCCATGCAGAAGAGCGTGCTGCGGCTCACGAGCGCTGGGTAGTCCTCGGTGGTGATATCGCCGAAACACTGACAGCACTGGGTGCCGATGCCAACGTGATCGCTCGCGACGATACCGTCCTTTATCCCCCGGCAATGGCCGATTTACCTTCGGTTGGTTACTTACGCCAGCTCTCAGCGGAAAGCGTACTGTCGGTTCAGCCTGACCGCGTGCTGGCCGCCGAGCATGCCGGCCCGAAAGAAGTGCTGGAACAGCTGACAGCAGTGGGGATAACGATCGATATTATTGCAGCCCCCAACACGCTAGAGGCTATCCCTGCCAAGGTCCGTGCGGTGGCACACCAGACTAATCGTCAACGCGAGGGAGAGCGGTTAGCAGTGTCTTTAACCGCGAAGCTGGAACGCCTAGCCGCGCTGCCCCCACTGCCACCGACCCGTGCCATGTTTGTGATGCAACATAGCGGTCTGACGCCTAGGGTCGCGGGAAGCGGCACGGCAGCCCATACCGCCTTAGAAGCCGTTGGGCTAGAAAACGCGTTTGCAGCCATGCAGGGCTATCACAACGTGGGCGCCGAAGCGTTGGCGAAAGAGGCCCCCGAGCTGATGATTATGTCGCAGCGTGGATTAGATGCGCTGGGTGGCGAAACGGCGCTATGGCAGTTACCGGGAATGGCATTAACGCCAGCGCGCCATGCTCAGCGCTTGATACTCATTGATGACCAGGCGCTGCTCGGCTTTGGCCCCCGTGCGCCGGATCAACTACTCGCGCTGCGCCAGCAGGTAGAGGCGTTATTAACCGCGCCAACGACCGCGCGGACTAATCAATGAGCATTAGCCTAAGCACGCACCGCCCTCATGCTTGGCTGCCGGCCAGCCGCGCGCCGCGCATTCTTATCGGCTTAACCATCGCGCTGATCATCGCCTTAATGTGGGGCGCGGCCTCAGGCGCACTAGGCATTTCTCCCCGGGCGCTTATGCGTAGTAGCGCCAGTGAACTCAGCGTGCAGGTGTGGTGGCAGTTGCGCTTACCCCGGCTGCTGCTAGGCGTTGCCGTTGGTGCCATGCTAGCTGGCAGCGGCGCCGCCATGCAGGGCTTGTTTCGCAACCCGCTGGCCGATCCGACTCTACTCGGCCTTGCCAGCGGTGCGGGGCTATTTGTCGCGGTATGGATTGTGCTCTTTCAAGACAACGGAGCAGGCAGCCTTTACGGTCAGTTTGCGGCAGGCTTTCTAGGCGCCCTCTGCGTCTGTTTGATTGTATTTGGCTTAGCCAAGCGCCAAGGTGGCGGTAGTGCTGCCGTGATGACCCTGCTGCTGGCAGGCTTAGCCATCAATACTCTGGCCGGGGCGGGGGGCGGAGTTTTAGCCTTTATCGCCAGCGATGAGCAGCTACGCCAGCTTAGTTTATGGGGAATGGGTACGCTCACTAATGCTCTGTGGCGTACGACGGCCTTAGCCCTGGTACTCATTGTCTTTGCCCTATGGCTATTAATACGCAGTGCCGATGAACTCGACCTGCTCCAGCTAGGCGAATCTACCGCCCATGCGGCTGGCCTGGATGCAACCCGTCTAAAACGCCGAGTCGTTGTTGCTACCTCCTTAGGAGTAGGACTTTGCGTGGCGCTCACCGGGGTAATTGGCTTTCTCGGCCTGCTGGTGCCCCACTGCTTAAGGCTGTGGCTAGGGCCTGGCCATCGGTTGCTGCTGCCCGCCTCAATGTTGGGCGGCGCGCTGTTGTTAGTCGTGGCCGACACCTTAGCCCGTACCATTGCAGCACCTGCGGAAATTCCCGTTGGACTGCTTACCAGCCTGCTGGGCGGCCCCTATTTCCTGTACCTCCTGATGCGCAGGAGCCGAGCATGCTAACGCTACACCAGGCCGGGTTAACGGCCACGCCTGCTATCACTCCTCTGGATGGAACTGTTCGCCCCGGCGAACTACTCGCCATTGTTGGCCCTAACGGCGCGGGCAAAAGCACGCTACTCAGCATGCTGTCGGGGTTTCGCCCTGCTGAGCAAGGCGAACTACAGCTGGATGGAAAACCCCTGAATGAGTGGCCAATCACTGAACTTGCCAACCGACGGGCGCTGGTTGCCCAACAGGAGCTTCCAGGCTTTGATTGGCACACTGAGGAGCTGTTGAGTCTTGGTAGTCACCCAACTCAATCACTGGTGGCTGAGTTACTGGATAACTTAGACCTGACCCATCTTGCCAAGCGCAGCGTACTCTCACTTTCCGGCGGCGAACGCCAACGGCTAATGATCGCACGGGGCGCCTGCCAACTGCTCTCAAGGCGTGCTCCAACGGCTAAAGATGGTGGTCTTTTATTACTCGACGAACCGACGAGCGCGTTGGATATCGGCCAGCAGCAGCGCCTAATGCGCCAACTACGCTTTTGGGCAGAGCAACACCGTATGGCGATTGTTAGCGTCTTACACGACCTTAACCTCGCCAGTACCTACGCCGACCGAGTATGGCTGCTACACCAAGGGAAGCGTATTGCCCATGGCTTGCCCAACCGCGTGCTTAATCCCAACGCCATTGCAAAGGTTTACGCCGCCGAACTGCACTGCATTGAGGGCGCCACCCAAGACAAGCCCCTACTCTTCCTAGCGCCTTAATTGTACTGCCAGGGAACATACGAATACTGCTATGAGCAAGCCACCTTCGTCACTGCTGCATATGTTCTTGAACGAACGCCAACGCCTTGTCAAACGGCTTAGGCAAGTGGTCGGCAGTGCTAGCGAAGCAGAAGACCTTGCTCAGGAAACGTTCTTGAAACTCTGGCAGCGCCCTACTACTGATGCCGACACACCGGGACTACTACACCGCACAGCACATAATTTGGCGCTGGATTATCTGCGAGCTCAGGCGGTACGTCAGCGTCATCATGAACAGGAACTGCACAATAGCACTGAATACCGTCCCCAGGATCCCAGCCCAGAAAAGCTGGCGACAACATTACAGCAGTGGCAACGGTTGATAATGCAGTTAGACACCCTACCTGGACGAGCCAAGAAGGTTTTTCTTCTTAACCGCGTCGAAGGGGAAACCTATACGGCAATCGCTGACCGCTTGGGTATTTCTATTAGCACCGTCGAAAAAGACATGATGCGGGCGATGCGCCTATGCCGACAGTGGCAACAACAAACGAAAGATGAGGAAGAACGGCGCGTTAAACGTTATACCCATAATAATACGACGCACTCGCAAAAGAGGTAATACCGTGAAGACATCATCAACTGCCTCTGGAGAGCCAGATTACTCACCTCTTTTTGATGACGACACGCTTGATATTGCGCTTAGCTGGCATCTACGTCTCAAGGACGCCAGTGCCACTGCCCAGGATCGTCTGGACTTCCAAACGTGGGTAAGCGCTTGTAACAGCCATAAAGCAGCTTATCAAGAAGCTATTCAACTCTGGGATGACATTGAAGTCCCCGCGCAACTGTTTTACCAGTATCACCCCGTACATAAGCCACGCCCAAGGCAGACCGCACCGAGCAACCGGCTAGGGTGGGCAGTTACGGCAGTCGTCATGCTAACCATGGTTCTGAGCTTCGAGCTCTGGCGCGACCCGGCACGTCTGGATCGCTGGATGGCTGATATAGCCACTTCATCAGGTAAAGCACAACAGGTGGTGCTGGAAGATGGTTCATCACTCTTTCTAGATGGCAACAGTGCACTTGATATCGCCCTGGACGAGTCTCAGCGTGAATTGACACTAAGGCGTGGGCGGCTATGGATTGATGCCGCCCGAGACCCACAGCGGCCGCTGCACCTGAATGCAGGTGATACATCGGTAAGCGTGCTGGGTACGCATTTTGCTGTTAGCCGTTTTCACTCCCGAGTCACTATCACTGTTGGTGAAGGCCAAGTCGCCGTCCGCGATGCCTATCAAAACCAAGCTCTGTTGACATCTGGCCAGCAGCTTGTCGTGGACAACGGAAAGCTCGGGGAAACTCAGGAAATAGATACCCACCTGGCCCTAGCCTGGAAAGAGGGCAGGATTATCTTCGACCAAGCAGGTATTGACGACATCGTTGAGCAGCTCGAACGCTTACTGCCAGATCGAGTATTTTTTAACGCCCAGGATTTTGCTGACCTGAGCTTCTCAGGCAGCTTCTCTACCGGCCACCCCCACATAATACTCGAAGCATTAACAAACCTATCAGCCATCGAGGCTCACCACCTACCCGGCAATATGATGTGGTTACGTTCCGCGAGCGCAGGCTAATGAACAGCCCTTGTGCTCACCAGAGGAAAAGGGCAAACCCGCTTTAACGCCCTTTCATTGTTATCTACCCACTGTCCGCGAGTGCCTTATGGAAGCCATACTGAACCAAGCAAAGCCAGCAAGCACGCTACCACTTAGCAAGCAGCTTAAACTCTCCACCCACGCAGCCCATGAGCGTGTTGATAAAGCCATTATGGCGCTCTCCCCATTTGCCAACCTCGATGGCTACAAACGGTTTCTCACCGTTCAATACCAATTCCAGCACCACACCGCCCCACTCTATGAGCAGGCGGATCTCTGTAAGTGGCTGGAACGACTTGAGCAACGCTGCCGTTTTAGCGTAGTAAAGCTTGATGCCAAAGATCTATCAATTAATGAGGATGAGCTAAAGATAAGCCTCGTTTCACCTCCGACTATCGATTCTCTGGCAGCCGCGCTGGGCTGGCTTTATGTCAATGAAGGCTCAAACCTTGGCGCGGCGTTCCTGCTCAAGTATGCAACTCAATTGGGATTATCGGCCAACTTTGGTGCTCGCCACCTTGCACCCAGCGATTCAGGTCGTGGGCTGCACTGGAGATACTTTATTGCTCAGTTAGATGCCGTCCCGTTATCAAGCGAGCAGGAAGGTCAGGCCCTTCAAGGCGCCCGTGATGCATTTACATTCGTCGAAGCATTGGCGCTGAATAATTGATAAGAACCTGCAACCTATCATCAGCGCCTGATTTCACATGTATAAAAACCAGGGGAACATCAATGAATGACGCGATGCTGTACCACAAACCCAAGCTGCGTACCCGCTGCTTGCCTGCCGCAATGCTGCTGCTCAACTGGTGGGCTGCACTCTTATGCATCATCACCTTGCTAGCTTTATGCGGCGGCACGCTCTACGGGCTAATGATCGAAACCAACGGAATATGGATGCCAATGTTACTTTCCATCATCGCTGGCTCCTTGCTGCACAGCGTCATCATCGTTATTGCGCTATCTATTTCCGTGTCAGCCGATCCTGCTTCCTGAGATCAATAAAACCTATCGCAAGACTCCCGAACCGATAATTATTGCTTTTTTTGATGAGGGAAACCCCAGCCTCAAACGTTAATGCTTATACAAACGATTATTATTAGCATAAAAAAGGGGCATTACGTTCATGCACGTCAAGGGTTTCCCACTCAAGCCGCTTGAGGCAAGTCTTAAGCCTAAGCGTCGACCTACCTTTAGGTATACCACAACCGCTATTATGCTGGGCTTGTTGGCCACGCAGGCACAGGCCCAGCCCTCTGTACCGGCCTCATCCGATGCGACGCAGCAAAACCCTTTACAGCAGCGTTACACGTTCGACCTGCCCGAGCAGCACCTGCTCTACTCGCTGGGTGAATTTACCGCCACCACACAGATTGCCGTCATCCGTCAGGATGGCCAGCCTATCGACGGTACCGCACCGGCCCTACACGGCGAAATGACTGCCGATGAAGCACTTCGCACACTCCTAGCCGACTCGTCACTCACCCTTTCATACCGCAATGACAGAACGGCGGAACTGCTAGCACAAGCCACCTCGACCACCGTGGGTAATCAAACAACGTTCAGCCCCCTAACAGTAACGGCTAACCGTATTGGCGACGACTGGATCTATCACGAGCCCCGTTCGGTGAGTGTTATCAGCCGCGAGCAGATTGATCGCACACCGCCCCGTCATGCCGCCGATATGCTCCAGGAAACGCCGGGCGTTTATAGCGCGGTCAATGCGCAAGACCCAGGGCTGTCGGTCAACATCCGTGGTATGCAAGACTTTGGGCGCGTCAATATGATGGTTGATGGCATGCGCCAGAACTTCAACGAGAACGGCCACCAGCAGCGCAACGGCACCATGTATGTCGACTCCGAGTTATTGTCGGATGTCGTCATTGAGAAAGGCGCCAGTACGGGGGTACATGGCGCGGGCGCCATCGCTGGTAGTGCCAACTTCCGCACCATCGATGTAGATGATGTTCTTTTACCGGGTAAAGATATCGGCGTGCGCTTACGCGGCATGACCGGCGTAGGTGGCGAAGGCAATGGAGTCAACTTTATTGGTAGCGCGGCTGTGGCCGGGCGCCTTGGCGATCGCTGGGAACTACTGGCGGCGCGCAGCAACCGTAATTTCGGCGAATATACGCCTGGGCGTCGGCGCCCCAACTATGACTTCCTGACGGTAGGTGTTCAGGATGAGTTTCACCAGCAGATAGAGCAAGACGTCGAACGGGTCAGATTTACGGATAACGAACAAGATTCAAACCTGTTCAAGGCAAGTTTTCATATCAATGATGATCAGTCACTGACGTTCTCTTACCTGGGTACTGAACTCTCCTACAACAATGTCTCTGATCGCCAGATCACAAATCCGGCCACTGGAGAAGTTAGGGATGGCGATGACGCTTGGCGGCGCTTTGGCGACGCCAGCACGACGTCCGACTCGGTCAGCCTGCGCTATAACCTTAACCCCTCCTCCCCTCTGCTTAACCTGGAGGCTAACGCCTACTTCGTTTCAACAGAAGGGCAGCGTTATACCGAAGCTGGCCGGCCCGTGGTGCAAAACGGCACCGATATGACCGAGCTTTACTGGATGATAGGCGTCTGCGAAGCCAATCCGGTTCAGGACATGTACTACAACGCCTGCCGGGCGGGTCTGGATAACAATAACCGCACTCAAATCGATACCTACGGCTTTACGCTGGAAAACACTGCGCACTTTTCACTAAGTGGCATGGACGGTTTCTCCTCTAACCACGGTATTGAGTATTTTATTGATAAGGGCGAGTCCACCACCACACAGGAGCGTGGCGGACGCCAGTTGGCCTCGACCGACAACACCATGCAGCCCAGCGGAGAGCGCAGTATTGCCAGCGCCTTTGGCAATCTGCAGTGGGAAAACAAGACCTTTACCCTGGCGGCAGGGCTTCGTTACGACTACTACAAGCTTGATGGATCCACCAAGTTGCCTGGCGCGGAATGGACTTATCGTGACCGCTATGCCATGGCTTCGCGGTACGCAGAGAATCAGTTGGCAAATCGAACCAGAAATTGTCATAACCCCTCCCCCGGTTCAAGTGAGCGCTCGATACAGAGGGCTTGCGATAGCATTGCTGCTTATGAAGGCTACGCCAACGACCCAACCACTTTCCCCAACTATGAGACAAGCGGCCATTTCAATCCGATGTGGCTCTCGGAAACCGTGATGCAAGATTATGACGTTGATAACAGCATGGACAAACTTCTGCCAACGCTATCCGCAGCCTACCGCCCCAATGAGAACGTTGAGCTGTTTGCCAACTGGGGCCGCGGCTGGCGGCCACCCTCACTTACCGAAACACTTATGCAGGGCAGCCACCCGGGTGATCCTTTTGCGGTAATGTTCCCCAACCCCCATGCCCAGCCCGAGACCTCACGCAGCTGGGATGTGGGCGCCAACTTTATTGCCCAGGATCTGTTTAAGGATGGGGATCGTTTCTTCAGCAAGCTCTCCTACTACGACACCCGGGTAGACAACTACCTGATCACTTCCATGGTTAACGTGATGCCAGGACAGGTAGGGGGATTAGGCCACACCATGTTCGTGCCCAACCTGCTACCGATGAACTTCCGTGGTTTAGAGCTGGAGATCGATTACGACGCTGAAAATTGGTATACCCAAGCTAACTACACCCATGTTCTGGGTAGCGATAATCAATTCTGCCAAAAGGTCTACCCACTAGGCAGCGGCAATATCCGCGAGGATATGCCAGATGAGAACGGCAACTACTCTGACGCCCACTACGAAGCCATCGAGGCAGGCTACGACTCTTATGAAGCCATGAGAGATGACCTGACCTATTGCGGCATCGATGTCATCGGTATGAACAGCGCCCGGCAATTGCCCATGGATCGCGGCAGCCTGGTATTTGGCACCCGCTGGTTAGATCAGCGCCTGGATGTGGGCACGCGTCTTAACTACAGCGCTGCAGGCGGCCCGGAGGACTTCGACTTTGACCTGTGGCCCAGCTATGTCACCTGGGATCTGTTTGCCAGCTACCAAGTCAACCCCAACCTGTTATTGCGCGCCACCATGCTTAACGTACGCGATCGTAACTACGTCACCGGCTACTCGGATATTTTCTCCAAGAGCTACGGAGCAGGTCGTACCTTGATGGCAGGGGCGGAACTACGTTTTTAACTTCATGGCAGTGCGAAGGCGCTGCCCAAGAACATGCCCGCCCAGCGGGTATGCAGGGCAGATAACCCACGTTATCTGCCAATCACGGCCTCAAGGCCAGCATTGATAAAGTAAGGAGACTGAAGATGTCTATTAGCTATACTTACGATGAAACTTGGTTCCCCATCGATTTCACTTCCGGGACTCTGGAAAGCCTACTACTTGAATTTCAGGAGTCTGGCGCACCCGGCGAGCACGACGATAGCAACCCAGGCGGTATCAATACAGGCGGATTCTATACCAATGGATTCAACTCAGGTCTTGCGGGCGATACCTACGCCATGGCTAACGCTGGAGGCGACTTTGCTTTCTCAGCCACAGGCACCCTCTCATATAACTTCGCTGATCATGCGCTGACTGGCACCCTGGAGAGCGTTACGCTGGGTTCCTTCCTCAACGACGACGGCACGGTAACGAACGACTTCATTACCTTCACCTTCGACGACCCCATCGTTGCCAGCCATGACGATCGTGGTAACGAAGTGCACGACATCATCTGGGGCCTGATGAACGGCTCAGTAGAAGGCTTCAACGATAGCGCCAACACTGGCACCAATGGCGGCTTGCTGGCGGTGTTTGAAGACGCGGGTATCGCCGGCGATGCCATTCCGGCATCTGTCACCGGCGTTGCTGCCAGCGACTTCGACTTCGCCCTGGCGGCGTGAGCAACGCCATCGCTATAACTATCTAATAAAAGCTATCTAATAAAAAAGGCAAGGGGAATCCCCTTGCCGCAACATTCGAACACCGCACCACGGGCTTTGCGCCTGGGGTGCGGTGCCTGGGCATTCTCGCCCGATGAGACGAGAAGTCAAGCAGAGACGTGACCAAAGCACTAA
>NZ_JBQDLQ010000024.1:18379-42863 GCF_052095695.1 Halomonas sp. | reverse complement strand
CCTGTGACCCAATGATTAACAGTCATTTGCTCTACCAACTGAGCTATCGAGGAACATAATAAGTTGTCGTGTTTAACACAGCGTTTTCAAAAATTTTGCCAAGTACTTTTTTGCCAAATACTTTACGCAAAATATTGGCTCCTCGAACAGGACTCGAACCTGTGACCCAATGATTAACAGTCATTTGCTCTACCAACTGAGCTATCGAGGAACTGCTCAAACACGGTGCGTAGTATACCCGTAGAAATGTGATGGTCAAGTATCGATTATTGAGGAACGCTAGCCGCTGCTTTCTTGTATCCGTATAATGCCGCTATTAAAGATTGCGGCTTGGTGATGACAAACACGGGCCGCACGATAACTTTCCATTCATCCTCGTCCCCCGACGACTCATAGATGACAGGTACCGATGGCGAAGAAGCTCTTCATCAAAACGCACGGCTGCCAAATGAACGAGTACGACTCCTCCCGCATGGCGGATCTACTCGGCGAATCTCACCAGCTCGAACTCACCGATAATGAGCGTGAAGCCGATGTCATTCTGTTAAACACCTGCTCGATTCGCGAGAAAGCGCAGGAGAAGGTTTTTCATCAGCTGGGACGCTGGAAAAAACTCAAAGACGCCAATCCCGATCTGGTGATTGGCGTAGGTGGGTGCGTGGCCAGCCAAGAAGGCGAAGCGATTCGCAAACGCGCGCCCCATGTGGATATGGTGTTTGGGCCGCAAACCCTTCACCGCGTACCCTCGATGCTGGATGCCCGTGGCAATAACCAGATTGCCGCCGTGGATGTCACTTTTCCTGAGATCGAGAAGTTCGACCATCTGCCCAAGCCCACTTCCGATGGCGCCACGGCATTTGTCTCGATTATGGAAGGCTGCTCCAAGTACTGCACCTTCTGTGTGGTGCCCTACACCCGCGGCGAAGAGGTCTCGCGCCCCTTTGAAGCGGTAATGGATGAGGTCATCCACCTGTCTGACCAGGGTGTGCGTGAAATTAACCTGCTGGGTCAGAACGTTAACGCCTACCGCGGTGAGAACCAGTTAGGCGACGAGATCGACCTGGCCGAACTGATTGCCTGTGTGGCGGCGGTCGATGGGATTGATCGCGTCCGTTTCACTACCTCGCACCCGGTAGAGTTTACCGACAGCTTGGTCGACGCCTTTGCCGATATTCCTGAGCTAGTGAGCCACCTGCACCTGCCGGTGCAATCAGGTTCAGACCGCATTCTCAACGCCATGAAGCGTGGTCATACGGCAGCCGAGTACGTCGAGAAGATGGAGCGTATCCGCGCCAATCGTCCGGATATCAGCTTCTCATCGGATTTTATTATCGGCTTCCCCGGCGAGACTGAAGAGGATTTCGAAGCCACGATGAACTTAATTCATCAGATTGGCTTCGACCACTCGTTCAGCTTCGTTTACTCCGCACGCCCAGGCACGCCCGCTTCTGGCCTACCCGATGAAACGCCGGAAAGTGTCAAAAAGCAGCGGCTGGCGATTTTACAGGAACGGATTATTCAGCAAACGGCCCAGATTAGTCGCCGCATGGTCGGCAGCACCCAGCGCGTGTTGGTCAACGGCTTTTCGCCGCGTGACCCCGGCCAGCTTTCTGGACGCACCGAGAATAATCGCGTGGTTAACTTCCGCGCCGCTAACCCCACCGAGCTGATCGGCTACTTTGTCGATGTCGACATCACCGAAGCGTTTCCCAATTCGCTGCGCGGTGAGCTTGCCTCTCCCGAACGCTATTGATCGTTCTCTTATCACAGATCATTGCCCCGCTTCAGGCGGGGCAGTAAGCTGAACGATACACACACTAACGAGGGGTTCCCCACTCTTGAGTCAGCCAACACCTCAGGCCAATCGCATCATCACCTTAAGCCTTGAACCCAATGATCCGCAGCGCCTTGCTAGCCTTTGCGGCCAGCAGGACGAGCATTTGAAGCTGATTGAAAGCCGCCTGGACGTGACGCTGCGCAACCGGGGCAATGTTTTTCAGTTAGCCGGTGCTGCCAACCGTATTAAGGCCGCGGGCAACGTGCTGGAACATCTTTATCGCGAAACGGCAGCCAGTGATCTTGACGCCGACACCGTGCATCTTTTTCTTCAGGAATCAGGGCTTGAAGCACTGGAAGACGAAGAGGAAAGCACCGGCAGTAGCGATGAAGTGATCATGCGCACACCGCGCACCATGATCAAACCTCGCGGGCTTAATCAGCAGCGCTACGTTAGCAGTATCCGCGAGCACGACATTAATTTTGGCGTGGGCCCCGCGGGCACGGGTAAAACATATTTAGCGGTAGCCGCGGCGGTCGAAGCGCTCAACCAGCAGGAAGTCCGGCGCATATTGCTGGTACGCCCGGCGGTTGAAGCCGGTGAAAAACTAGGCTTTCTACCGGGCGATCTGGCTCAGAAAATCGACCCTTACCTGCGCCCGCTTTACGATGCTCTCTACGAAATGATCGGCTTTGAGCAAGTGGCTAAGTTGATTGAGCGCCAGGTGATTGAGATTGCGCCGCTGGCCTATATGCGGGGCCGCACGCTCAATAACTCCTATATTATTTTGGATGAGAGCCAGAACACCACGCCGGAACAGATGAAAATGTTCCTAACCCGGATTGGCTTTGGCTCCACCGCGGTGATAACGGGCGACGTTACCCAGGTCGATCTACCCAAAGGCCAGCGCTCAGGTCTGATCCAAGTACTCGACGTGTTAAAAGACACTCAGGGAATCGGCGTTACTCACTTTGCTGCCAAAGATGTGGTACGCCACCCGCTGGTTCAACGCATTATCGAAGCCTACGATATGTTTGAGTCCCAGCAGGAAGTCGAAGAGCGCGCTCGCCAAGCAGCACGCCAGCAAGAACGCGATGCACGTATACATGCCCGAGAAGATTCATGGGACCGTTCACGATGAGCGAAAGCGCACTAAGCGAGATAGTAATTGATCGCCAGGCGGCTATCGACGAACCGCTGCTTCCTTCGCTGATACAGCTCATCCAATGGGTGGGCTGTGTTTTTGCACACCACCCTGATGATCAGCGACGTGAGCTGACCATTCGCTTTGTGGATGAACTCGAAGGCCAGACGCTTAACCGTGACTATCGTGGCAAAGACAAAACCACTAACGTACTGTCGTTTCCCTTTGGAAGCCCGCCGGGCATTGAGCTACCCCTGCTAGGCGACCTAGTGATTTGTCACGCGGTCGTAGCGCAGGAAGCCAGTGAGCAAGGCAAACCGTTGGAGCATCATTACGCGCACATGGTTGTGCATGGCACCCTGCACCTGATGGGCTATGACCATATTGATGATCAGGAAGCGGAAGAGATGGAGCAGTTCGAGCGCGAGCTACTAGCAGAGCTGAATATTCCCGATCCCTATGAGACGGATACCGGTGCTGGCGATGTCGATAGTCGCTCAGAGCGTTAGCAAGCGGCTGCCCTAATTATTGGAGTGTCCAATCACCCTACAGTGAATCTGGTACTATCCTTGCTCAGCTGATACAACAGCTTCATTGATAAATTAACCACCTGACATTGCAACTGTCTGTCCGCAAACAAGAGATTTGACGCATGAGCGAAGACCGATCGAGCACCCCTAGTCAAAAATCCTGGCTCGAGAAACTCTTTGGCGCCCTTTCCGGAGACAATGACGAACCCAGCTCACGAGATGAGCTGATGACGTTTTTACGCCATACCGCAGGCAAATTAAAGCTTGATCAAGACGCCATCATGATTATTGAGGGTGCACTTGATATTAGCGATCAGCAGGTACGTGAAGTGCTGATCCCGCGCTCGCAGGTGTCAGCAATAGCCCTGGATCAAACAAGCGACGGCTATTTGCCGTTAATCCAAGAAACCGGCCATTCACGCTACCCGGTGATCGGCGAAAACTTGGATGACATCAAGGGCATACTGCTAGTTAAAGACTTACTGCCGCTGCTGTCGCAGACGCAAGCCCAGCGCGACGCTTTCAAGTTAGACGACATATTGCGCCCTGCCATGTTTATTCCCGAATCAAAGCGTCTTAACAGCTTGCTGAAAGAGTTTCGGGATACGCATAACCATATGGCGGTGGTTGTAGACGAATACGGCGGTACGGCCGGCATCATTACGATCGAAGATATTCTTGAGCAGATTGTTGGCGATATCGAAGATGAGCACGATACCGATGAAGAAGACGATATTCGCGAGATTGAAAATGACCATTTCGCCATTCGCGCACTGACACCCATCGAAGACTTCAACGAGCGCTTTGGTACTGAATTCTCCGATGACGAATTTGATACCGTCGGCGGCCTGGTCATGCAACAGTTCGGCCATTTGCCACGTCGCGGCGAACATACCATCCTCGGCGGCTGGCGGTTTGTGATTCTCAACGCTGATACTCGCCGCATTCGCCTACTTGAGGCGTATCGTGATCACCGTCGTGATGAAGATGAAGACGACAACGACCAAGAAGACAAGCAGGCCTAGTCGATGCCATTTCATTGTCTCTCTGCCCACTCCCTCAAATTTTACCGACGATAGGCCATCGCTATGGGCTTCCCCCCCGCGTTTTTGTTACAGCTGCTTGCCGCACTGGTGGCAGGCGGCTTCACCACGCTAACCGCCTCCCCTTTCGAACTATGGTGGCTAGGGCCTGTTGCGATTGCACTGCTATACGTTGGGCTGCACACTCTAACGCCTGCTCAGGCGGCGCTTAAAGGCTGGCTATATGGTGTTGCGCTGTTCGCCAGCGGTACGTCGTGGGTATACGTATCAATTCATGACTACGGTTATACCGGGGTTCCACTGGCAGTATTTCTGACTGCCCTGTTTGTGACCGTTCTGGCGCTATTTTTTGCCGGCACGTTTTGGCTCTACCGACGTTTCACATCCGCTCGCCTCGCGTTTATTAGCTTTGCTGGGGCCTGGGTGCTGGGCGAGATACTGCGTACCTATCTGTTTACTGGCTTTCCTTGGCTACTGCTGGGCTCTGGCTACGTTGACTCGCCGCTAGCCTCCTGGGCGCCCGTTGGCGGGGTCTACTTGCTGTCTCTGATGGTTGCACTCAGCGGCGCACTCGCCGCTGAGCTACTGCTGCGCCGTCAGTGGTGGACGCTTGTCCCCCTCGCCGCCATTTGGTTAATTCCTTTAGCACTTCCCACGCTGTGGACCACACAAGCCAGCCAGCCAACGCGGGTAGCATTGCTGCAAGGCAATCTACCCCAGCTTGTAAAGTGGACCTCAGAAGGCCAGCGCGTCGCTGCTAATACCTATAGCCAGCTGAGTCGCGACGTTGCCGATGATGTTGACCTAATCATCTGGCCAGAAACGGCCCTGCCGATGACGGAAACTCAGGCTCGACCTATATTGGAACGGGTGCAAGCGCATCTACCGCCCGACGTTGCCCTGCTGACCGGCGTCGTGCAACGCGATGAGCAGGAACGCTACTTCAATGGCGTGATTGGCGTTGGCAATGTCGAAGGCAGCTATCAGAAAGAGCATTTAGTGCCATTCGGTGAGTACTTGCCGCTGGAAGGCTTGTTGCGCGGAGCGATTAACTTTTTTGACCTGCCCATGTCATCCTTTACCAAAGGAGCGACGGAACAAGCGCCCATGCAGGCAGCGGGAACCTATATTGGTAACGCAATCTGCTACGAAATCATTTACCCAGGGCTAGTAGCCCGTCGCGCGCAAAGTAGCGACGTCATCGTAACCGTCTCAAACGACACTTGGTTTGGTGCCTCTATTGGCCCTAATCAACACCTGCAGATGGCACGGCTACGCGCGCTAGAAAATGGCCGCTACGTGCTTCGCGCGACCAGCAACGGCATTACGGCGATTATCGATCCCACTGGCCGTATCGTTGAACGCGCTCCGCAGTTTCAAACAGTCACGCTCAAGGGTGAGTTCTACGCTATGGAAGGCTTAACGCCGTTTACGCGTACCGGAAGCTGGCCTGCGTGGCTGCTGGCCGGTGTGATGCTCTTAGCAGGTGTATTTGCAGCGCGCAACGCGCGCCGAGAAGCACGCTAAAGAAACGCACCGAATAAGGCTGACTAAAAAAATGCCCCGAGCCCTCTCAAGGGCTCGGGGCATGTCGTTTACTACGCGCCTTAGCGAGCAGGTGAAAAGTAATTTAAGCCGGGCTGTTGTTCAGCGTCGCCATATCAATCACGAAACGATAGCGTACATCGCCTTTTTCCATGCGCTCGAAGCCTTCATTGATCTTATGAATATCGAGCATTTCGATATCACAAGTAATGCCTTGGTCGGCGCAAAGTTTTAGCAGCTCTTCAGTTTCAGCGATACCACCAATCAAAGAACCCGCCACAACGCGACGCTTAAAGACCAGGTTGAACGCTTCAATAGCAGGCTCGATAGGTTCAAGCAAACCAACGATAATGTGCGTACCGTCATACTTAAGCGACGTTAAGTAAGGGTTTAGGTTGTGCTGAACCGGGATAGTGTCGAGCATGAAGTCGAAGCTTTCAGCCACGGCATCCATCTGCGCCTGATCGCTGGAAACCACGACATGGTCCGCACCGTTGCGCTTGGCTTCTTCAACCTTGGCGTCGGAGCGCGTGAATACCGTCACTTCAGCACCCAGCGCTTTCGCCAGCTTAACGCCCATATGGCCTAAGCCACCCATGCCAATCACGCCGACTTTATGGCCTTTTCCTACGCCGTGGTGCTTGAGCGGAGAATAGGTCGTGATGCCCGCGCATAAAATCGGTGCCGCAGACGCCAGATCAATACCATCAGGCATTTGCAGTACAAAGTGTTCACTCACCACGATAGCGTCGGAGTAGCCGCCCTGAGTCATGGTACCGTCTTGGCGATCTTCACCGCCGTACGTCATGGTAAAGCCTTCCAGGCAGTACTGCTCTACGCCATCTTTACAGGCAGCACAAGTACGGCATGAATCTACCATGCAGCCTACGCCGACTAGGTCGCCGGCTTTGAAGCGCACTACTTCGTCGCCAACGGACGTTACACGGCCGACAATTTCGTGGCCGGGAACAACGGGATACTGACTCATGCCCCAATCGTTACGCGCAGAGTGCAGGTCGCTGTGGCAGACGCCGCAGTAAAGAATCTCAATCGACACATCGTCTGAGCGTGGCTGGCGACGTTCAAACGTGAAAGGTGCTAGCGGCTTGTCGGCAGCAAACGCCGCATAGGAAAGTACTTGGGGTAGCGCTTGGCTCATCGGTGGATTCCTCATCGTCAAAACTTGCCCTTCAAGACCGGGCCTTCAAGACCGGGTCATCAAAGTCGGCCATTATTATTGGCCTAATCAGAAAGGATAGCGATAAACAAAGCTACGTCATTTTTGCCTATTCCTACGCATGAACGTAACTAAATAACAAAAATAACGCCAAAATCGTTATCATTATACAAAACCCACCATAAAGGGAGACAAGCAATCATGGCCTCTACCGCCCAGGCTGGCAATGCGCTGGCTGATATCATCCAGCCCCTCATTGAGGGCGATGGCATGGCCGCAACACCTCTTCCTGGCGTTTCGTTACTCTGCCTCAGCCGCCATCAAGTGCGCACGCCACTGCTTTATGAGCCAAGCTTAATCATCATTGCGCAGGGACGTAAAACGGGCTATCTGGGCGATCGAGAAATCCATTACAACCCTGGTCATTACTTAGTACAAACACTGCCGCTGCCGTTTGAATGTGAAACCTACGGTTCACCGGAATCTCCCTTACTGGGCATATCCGTTCGCCTTGATCCTGCACTATTAAGCGAGATGGTGACAGCCATGGGCGATATTGGTCATCATTCCCAGGCGCCGCTGCCAATGGCGTCTGTCGCCATGACGGAGGGCATGCAAAATGCCGTTCTTCGCTTAGCCCGCTCGTTACCACTACAGGTAGAGCGCAGCACGATGGGCAAAGCCCGCATTCGTGATGTGGTGTTTGAAGCACTAAAGGGCGAGCAAGGACCCGCATTAAGGGCACTGATACTAGGTCACGGCAATTACTCACGCATCGTGCAGGTGCTCTCGAAACTGCATGCTAACGTGGCCGGTGAATTTAGCGTAGAGCAACTGGCCCAGCAGGCGAGCATGAGTCCATCAACGTTTCACCAGCACTTCAAGCAGATCACGCGCTCATCACCCGCGCAATACTTAAAAAGACTTCGCTTGATCAAAGCGCAACAGCTGCTTGTGCAGGATATTCACAATGTGAATCAAGCCGCTGCGGCCGTTGGGTACCGCAGCGTTTCTCAGTTTAGCCGTGATTATAAGCGCTACTTTGGCGAATCGCCCTTGCAGCATCGCCGCCAAGAGCAGGCCTTACGGGCCTAAAACTGAACAGAGTGCTGCTAATGCCGCCCGATGCTTACTTCGCGAACACCTGGCTCATATCTTTGAACGCTTTGAACTCAAGCGCATTGCCACACGGGTCGAGCAGGAACATGGTGGCCTGTTCGCCTACTTCACCCTTAAAGCGCACGTAAGGCTCAATGACAAACTGGGTATCGTGTGCTTTTAAACGCTCAGCCAGCGTTTCCCACTCGTTCCACGATAAGATCACACCAAAGTGTGGCACTGGCACGTTATGGCCATCAACGGGGTTGGTATGCGCGCTCTCCTGGCCCGGCGTTTTGGGCTGCTCATGAATGACTAGCTGGTGGCCAAAGAAATTAAAGTCGACCCACTGCTCGCTAGAGCGCCCTTCTTCCAAGCCAAACACGTCATTATAAAAGGCTCTTGCAAGCGCTACGTCGTACACGGGAATTGCCAAGTGAAAAGGTGAAAGGCTCATGAGCATCTCCTAAATCTTTGCGTTAGGTAAAATGGCTAGCGTCTTGCAAGGCCACGGTGTCATTATCCTAAGACGTGATATGCAAAAATAAAATCAATTGTTTTTTAACCAACCCACAAAAAGTATTTATGAATGATTCGTGAGCTCAAGACGTTGATTGCCGTTGCCCAGGAAGGTACCTTCGCCGCGGCAGGTAATAAAATAGGCCTGACGCAAGCCGCGATCAGCGCTCAGATGAAACGCTTGGAAAGCGCCCTTGGCGTGGCTTTATTTGAGCGTAAAGGCCGGGTTGCGATATTGACACAATGCGGCCAAGAAACGTTGCAGCAGGCACACACGCTGCTTGCGCTTTATGGCACTTTAGGGGCTTCGCCCACCGACCAAGGGCTGAACACGCGCGTGAATATTGGTGCGATTGCCTCTATTCAGCGAACGTTTTTACCCGATATTTTGGCCAACTTTCATCGTCGCTTCCCTGAATGCCGCACCCGGGTAGTACCCGGTCTTTCCATGGCGTTAATGAACCAGGTCGATGCCGGTGAGCTAGATATGGCGGTGATCATTCGCCCACCATTTTCGCTGCATAGCGATTTACGCTGGACGCCTCTTGCCCATGAGCCTTTTCGTTTAATAGTCCCGCGCCAACTACCGATTGAGCCTTGGCAACAGATGCTGGCTACTCATCCTTTTGTGCGCTATGACCGCGCATCTTTTGGCGGCCGACAGGTGGATCGCTTTTTAAGAGATAACCACTGCCATGTCCGCGAGGTATGCGAGGTTGATGAGCTGGATGCCATTGTGCAATTAGTGGCCAATGGGGTGGGTGTGGCGCTTGCCCCGCAGTCGGGAGCACTTAAACGCTGGCCTAAAGAAGTACGGGCTATTGATTTAGCCGAGCGGACGTTTCACCGCGACATTGGGCTCATCCACCGTGCTAGCGGGCATTTAAGTCCGCCCGCTGCTGCGCTCGCCGACTTAATTAACGATACCGCTCGCATCATCGAGCAACCGTCTCCCTAGCGCTGAAGCCTGACGTAAACAGCGCTTGAACAGTGATTGGCTAAGCTAAAAAAACCCAAAAAAACGCCAGCCCAAAAGGGCTGGCGCATTTATACGTTAAACGCGTTAGATCACACGCATCACGCGTCTGTCGTAACGTCTTGCTGCTCGGCGTCCTGTACGTCGTTCATCTCAGCATCGTCCTCTTCAACGTCATTTTGAATCTCATCTCCAACGCCATTGGGCTGAGGCTCAGCCGCGTCGGTGTTTGCGTCTTCTTCCAACACTTCATCGCTGCCATTGCCAGCGGCCAAATTCGCTGGCTCGTCCAGCTCTAGGGTACTCGCAGTATAAGCACGCACCTCACTCAACAAGTCAGGATTTTCTGCGAGATGCTGGCCGTATGAAGGCACAATCTGGCGCAGAGCATTTTGCCATTCGCTACTTTCCATCTGTGCTGGGAAAGCCGTATCCAGCAAATTCAACATAATAGAAGGTGCCGTCGAGGCGCCCGGTGAAGCGCCCATCAGAGCTGACATGGTGCCATCAGCAGAGATGACAACCTCAGTACCAAACTGCAGGGTGCCGCCGTCTTCGGGATCATCCTTGATAATTTGGACACGCTGCCCCGCTGTCCAAAGCTCCCAATCCTCTGGATTGGCTTCTGGATAAAATTCCTGCAAGGCTTCCATACGATCGCCATCAGACATCAGCACTTGGCCTACCAAGTAACGCACCAAGTTAAAGTTATCTAGACCAACTTCCACCATTGGCCAAGTATTGTTGAACGTCATGGAGCCAAACAGGTCCGTCCAGGAGCCCTCTTTGAGGAACTTACTTGAGAACGTCGCAAACGGCCCAAAGAACAACGCAGGCTCACCGTTAAGATTACGGTAGTCTAAATGCGGCACTGACATTGGCGGCGAGCCCTCACCGGCCTTTCCGTACACTTTAATTTGATGCTGAGCGACAACGTCAGGATTCGTGGTGTAAAGGAATTGACCACCTACCGGGAAGCCTGCATAAGCACTCGCTTCAGGGATACCTGATGCCTGAAGAAGCGGCAGCGCGGCACCACCGGCACCAATAAAGACAAAGCGTGCGTCGACGCTGGTTTCATCGCCGCTTGCTAAGTTTTTAACCGTCACATGCCATGAATCGTCATCATTGCGCTCAAGCCCACGGACTTCACTGTTCAACGACAAAGTGAAATGCTCGTTATCGCTCAGCGATTCAATCATCTGCTCTGTTTGGGCGCCGTAGTTAACTTCCGTTCCCATCTGCATTCGCGTTGCCGCAACGGGAGTGTTGTCATCACGGCCTGCCATCACGAGAGGCATCCACCCAGCGATCTCGTCGCGATCCTCTGAGTATTCCATATCAGCATAAAGCGGATTTTGCACCATGCTGGCATGACGCTCGCGTAAGAACGCCACATCATCTTCACCCCAAACAAGCGCATGATGCGGAACGGTGTTGATGAAAGCGTTCGGATGACTCAGAACATCCTGGTCTACCTGATGCGCCCAGAATTGACGAGAAAGCTCGAACTGCTCGGTTACGTTGATCGCACGCTCAATTTCGACGTGATCGCCATCGCCCGGCGTATAATTCAGCTCCATAAAGGCAGAGTGGCCGCTGCCGGCGTTGTTCCAAGCATTCGAGCTTTCTTGACCTACTTGATCAAGGCGCTCAAAAAGCTGTATATCCCACTCAGGCTCTAACTCTTGTAGATAGGTGCCGAGCGTAGCGCTCATAATACCGCCACCAATCAACACGACATCTACAGGCTCATCGGCTGAAATCGGCATAGCTGCTAGCGCTAAAAGCGGCGAGCAGAGTAAAAGGTTGAAACGTTTTTGCATGTCATGCCCCTGGCGGTACATAAAGAACGTGCCGGAAAGATAGGCGTCCTTTAGCGAGATAGGTATCATTTGCCGTCGAAAGTCTAGCAAAAATCCGCCACATCAGAAACATATGGCATCACTTAAATGAGAATAGATGGAATTTAGCGTATGAAACCAGAAGACCTGGAAAAGCTAGTGACACGCACCATGCCTTTTGGAAAGCACGCGGGTTGGCTCATTGCCGACCTCCCCGGCCCTTACCTGAACTGGTTTGCTCGAGAGGGATTTCCCTCAGGTGAAATCGGCCAGTTGCTACAGTTGATGCAGGAAATTGACCATAATGGCCTTAGTGAGCTGTTAGAGCCACTGCGTCAGAGACCCAGGTAGCGTTAAGATTGATGCTGCCTGCGTTCGCTGGCCGCTCGCTGAAACTCAGCGTGATACGCCGACGCATGCAGCACACGATCAGCTGGAAAGCGCCCGAGTGCAACGGCTAGCTCAAAAAAGCCTTCTGCAGGCAGGCCCTCACCCCGCCGGCTAACCACTAATGCGGCAATGAAGGGCTTCTCTTGCGCAGCGTCTTCACGCATTAGCTGCTCTAATGATTGAGTGACCTGGGCGATGGTGCGCGGCGGTGTTAGCGACAATGCAGAAGCGACCTGCTGATAGGTCATAGGCAGTGCCTCACGCGGTGCGCTCGTGAGCAATTCGCGTAGCGCTGTTTCTATAGCGGTCATAAACACCCCGTTGATGGCGCAGTTGCGTTAACAATAGCTAAATACGATGTGATAAGGAGAAAACGTGACGACACGTCAAAAAGCCTCTCGCCCCAATCCTAGCCGCTGGCCGGGTGTACTAGCAGGGTTAAGCATTGTATTACTCGTCGTGGCAGCCGTGATGATGGCCGGATCAGGCCCAGCATACCGCGGTGGGCATATCTCGTTAAGTGAGGCGTTTAGCTTACTGCGCAACGGCGTTTATGCCGCGGGGGTAGCGGTCGCATTAAGCCTTGTGGCGCTTCTGGTTAGTGCGATCAAACGCCGCTCCACGCCAGCCGTGATAGCAACACTGGTTATTTTTAGTGCGGCAGCGCTACTTTATGTGCCGTGGCAACACTGGCAGCGTGCCCAGTCTTTACCCGCCATTCACGATATCACCACTGACATGCAAAATCCGCCTGCTTTTGAAGCACTAGCAAGTGCTCGCCAAGCAGCGCCTAATGCACTCGCTTATCCCGGTGAAGCAACCGCTCGGCAACAGCAAGCGGCTTATCCGGCGATCAAGCCTCTCATTTTGAAGGCAACGCCCCAGGCAGTCCTGGCGGCGGCACAAGCAGAGGCAGAAGCAGCTGGCTGGCGAATCGCCAGGATTAGCGATAATCACATAGAGGCGACGGCAACGACACCTTGGTTTGGGTTAGAGGATGACGTTGTCATTCGTTTAACGGAACGCGAGAACGCTGTGCAGGTGGATATGCGTTCGGCATCGCGTATAGGCGCCAGCGATGTAGGTACCAACGCTGCGCGCATCCAAGCCTTTTTGGATGCCTTAAAAATTCGCTTCAACTGACGTTTTTAATGCCTTGGGCTGAGCCAGTGGCCACCTTCACGCGCTAGAATTTGCTCAGCGTATAAGGTGGCGATGGGCACTTGATGCTGCGTAGGAATATCGCCGGTAATCCATTATTACAGGGTAACTTCTTCAGCTATAGTTACTTAACCAATTGCAATAGAAAGTCTTTTCTAAGCAGGACGCTCAATAGCAAAACGGTCGCTGATACGAAGATAATCGCTGCCGGCTAATCGGCCCACGGGCTTGAGTTGCTCCATATCAACATGACGGCCGTCCCACAGTGCGTCGTCAATATGAATTGAGACCACCTGGGCAAGCACTAAGGTGCCTGCTAAGGGCTGGTCGCCAAATCGAATCATATCGAACAGCTTGCAGCCAAAAGCAACCGGCGCGTTGGCAATCCGGGGCACGCTCACACCGGGCATACTGGCTTTTTCTAATCCGGCCAGCGCAAACTCATCCTCGTCTGGAGGCACGCTTGCACTGGTGACATTGAGTGCTTCGACTAGCGCCTCACTGCCCACATGCACGACACATTCCGCGACGTCGTTTAAATTGCGGATCGTGTCTTTAAGCTCACCACTACCATCTAGCAATGGTGAGAATGCCAGCACAGGCGGATTGACGCTGGCTACGTTAAAAAAAGAAAATGGTGCCAAATTGGCATTGCCGTGTTTATCTTTCGTCGCGACCCAGGCAATAGGGCGTGGGCAAACAGTGCCAGACAGTAACCGGTATATAACACCTGAACTTAATGGGGATTCGTCTAGCAAGTAGTCGCTCATTTGTGGCTCACTCTTCAGTCGCTGAAATAGCTGCTGCCCAGCAGTTCTCGTCATCTTGTGTGCAATTTAATAAGCCGAAAGCCAATATAGGCCTACGCTGGTCAAAAATCGAGCCTCGCTGCATGCAGTAATCCCGGCATCGCTCACGGTCATGGGCAGTCATATCAAAAAGTAGGAGTTCAAAATGAAACTCGACCCAATGTCCTTGCGACTGTTTGTCCGGGTAGCAGAGACGGGCACTATTACGGGTGCTGCTGATGCAGAGTTTATTGCGACATCTGCGGTTAGCAAACGCCTAAGTGAACTAGAGACACATTTCAGCACGCCGCTACTGCACCGCAACAACCGTGGCGTAGAGTTAACGCCCGCGGGCAATGCACTACTGCATTTATCGCGGGGCGTGCTACATAACCTCGAAGACTTAGAGCTTCAGATGCGCGATTACACTAGCGGTGAACGGGGTATTATTCGCATTTTTGCCAATATGTCAGCCATCACTCAGTATTTACTTGGCGAGACTCAAGCTTTTTTTGAAAAGCATCCTGATATTGGTGTGCAGCTTGAAGAGAAAGTTAGCCCGGTTATTACCCGTGAAATTATGGCAAATGGCGCCGATATTGGCATATGCGCAAAACTGCCTCATGGCTATGACTTAGCAGAGTTGCCTTACCACACGGATGAACTAGTGCTTGTCACGCCGTTAAATCACCCACTTGCCGATCGTGACGTCATCGATTTTCGCGATAGCCTTGAGCATGCCTATGTCGGCCTGCACTCATCAAGCGCCATCAATTTACAGCTGTTGAAAGCGGCCAGTTTAGCTAATAGGCCATTACGGTTACGTATCCAGGTTACTAGTTACGACGCGCTATGCTTGATGGTGCAGGCGGGGCTTGGTATTGGCGTAGTTCCCCGAGGTGCTATTCGCCAATATGTTGGCGGACTTCAGGTGCGTGTACTGCCTATTCGAGATGACTGGTCTAAACGCTCACTGTGTATCTATGTCAATAATATAGAGCGAATATCCATGGCCGCCAGGCTATTTGTGGACCATCTTGTTGAATCTGCTAATCTTTCACAACCATCAAATCGAGCATAAAAGAGACAGAACAATACGATGCTACCAGGGATTTAGCACTCGTACAGCGCCAGCATTCTCGCTTTACGAAAGCAGGCTCATCAATCACCAATACCCAAGCGCACTAATAAAAGGTAATTATAGTCTTGAGATGGTTATGTATAATGCAGCCCGACTGTCTCGCAAGCACAATTAAAAAGTGGCACTTAGCGCTTGAGCTAATCACTGAAGCTCAGAACGCTAACGCGCCATCACCGAATCGAACACTCCAAGACAATAAAAGCATCTCAATGCTTGAGGTAATAACAATGACTCCTTTCACTCTGAAAGCACGATTACTCCTTCCTGCATCTATATTGGCCTTAGGCATGCTTACTAGCCCCCTTGCTCAAGCACAAGACGCCTTAAATATGGGCGCGGTTCCTACTGGCACTGGCTGGTTCTTTGGTATTTCAGAGGGCGCACGGGTTATCAGTGCTAACACGCCTTATGAAATTACCGTGCGCGAAACCGGCGGCACGCGAGAAAATGCTATTCGCTTAGGGCGCAATGAGCTTGATCTTGCCTTCACCGAAGCCTTGGTAGGCTACGAGCAGTACAACGGCACTGGTCGGTTCGAAAGTACACCCAACGAAAATGTACGCCTTGTATACTGGATTGCCCCCTCCACAATGCACTGGGCCGTTCGTCAAGACGCCGACATCAAGAGTTTCGAAGAGCTCACGGGCAAGCGCTTCAATCCCAGCAGTATTGGCGGCGGCGGCGAGTACATCACTGAGCTAGTGTTTGATATTTTAGGCGTAGAGCCTGATTTTCAGCGCATGCGGATCGATGATGCAGCCGAAGGAGTCATTGATGGTCGCTTGGTAGGTTTCAGTTATAACGGCATTCCCCCCATACCGGCGTTTACAGAAGTTCACTCCTCGCGCCCCTTACAGTTGCTTTCGCTTTCAGAAGAGCAGCTTGAAACCGTAACAACCGAGCTTCCTTTCTTATCGACGTCAATTATCCCTGCAGACACCTACCGCGGCATGGATGAGGCAACATCCTTGGGAATCTATATGGGCGTGTCGGCCAATAGCTCTCTTGATGATGATATTGTTTATAACATCACCAAAGCCTATTGGGACAACCATGAACAGGTAGCGGCTTCTTTTGCTCCTGCCAAGGGAATGACCCCGCAAGACGTCATTGATAATGCCACCTTCCCGGTCCATGCGGGTGCGCTGCGCTATTACCAAGAGCTGGGCCTTGAAATACCAGAAGACGTTATTCCTCCCGAAGCGCGCTAATTTCTACTGGCACCCGCAGGCGATTAATAGCCTGCGGATGCTTAAACATCCTCATATTTATACGCGCCTGCAGTGGTTGCTAAAGGGCACGTGAGCGTGGGAGCCATCCAATGGATACCGCTGGAAGCAATAAGATCGTTGAGAAGTACTCAGAAGACTCGGGCAAGCGCCAGCTTACGGGTGTCTGGTTTTTGGTGATGCGATCAATCGCAGTGGCGATGGCAGTCTTTCACCTTTATGCCGCTATAACGGGGGCCGTTAATACCCAAAATGCCATACACCTCTTATTTGCCCTACCGTTAATCTTTTTGGGCTACTCCTGTCATGCGCAAGACAATCACCGCCTGCCTTGGTTTGATGTCATCCCTGTGATACTGGCAATCGCGGTTAGCGGTTACTACATCATGCAGTTTGATCGGATTATCTATGAGCTGGGTTACCTCATGCCGACCACCTATGATTTGGTGTTCGGGATTCTGGCCATTTTACTTTTGCTTGAGGCCTGCCGTCGTGCCATCGGCCTTGCGTTTCCAATCCTGGTACTTATTGCGCTTTCCTATGCCTATTTTGGCAACTATCTACCCGGTGTATGGGGGCACGGAGGGTTTGGCTGGGCCGACTTAGTGGCCACTTTTTACATGAGCCCAACCGGGATTTACGGCAGTTTGATGCGCACTTCCTCAACGGTGATCGTGGTATTTATTATGTTTGGCGCGCTGCTGGTAACCACTGGCGGTGGCGATACATTTATGCGTTTATCTAATTCGCTGACTGGCGGCATGGCCGGAGGCCCCGCTAAAGCGGCCACTTTATGCAGCGCCCTGTTTGGTAGCATCAGCGGCAGCACCGCTGCCAATGTAGCGACTACCGGCGTATTCACCATCCCTCTGATGAAAAAAAGCGGTTATAGTCCGCGCTTCGCAGCAGCCACTGAGGCCTCTGCATCTACCGGCGGACAAATATTACCCCCTATCATGGGTGCCGCGGCCTTCGTCATGGCTGATGTTATTTCCGTGAGCTACCTAGAAATAATCGGTGCCGCCCTTATTCCCGCCCTGCTTTTCTATCTAGCCATCTGGATGAGCGTTCACTTCGAAGCCCAGCGCCTTGGACTAAACCCTATACCCAAAGACCAGCGCCCTACGTTACGCGAGGGTCTGTTCAACATGGAAACGCTGCTGCTGCCGATCATTGTACTCATCGCCATGCTGGTGCTGCGCTATACCCCTACCACTGCTGCCGTCGCCGCTTATTTCACAGCACTACTAATTTACCTCTTCTCCTGGCGCAGCCCCGGTAACTTTACGGATCGCTTGAAGTCGATCCCCGCTGCCTTAGAAGCGGGTGCGATGACAGCGGCAATGATCGCCGTTATCATCGGTAGCGTTGCGATTATTGCATCCGTCATCAGCCTTACCGGCCTAGGGCTTAAAGTCTCATCTGTGATTCTCGTCGTCAGCGGCGGCGATGTATTAGTCACACTACTGTTGGCAATGGTAGTGGCGATCATTCTCGGCATGGGGCTCCCTACCGTGGCAGCCTACATGCTGGCTGCGTCTGTTGTAGCGGCTGCGTTTATTGAGGCTGGCTTGCCTAGCCTTTCATCGCATCTATTCATTCTCTACTTTGCAATTCTTTCCGGCGTGACACCGCCCGTTGCGCTAGCGGCCTATATTGGCGGCGCTATCGCGGGTTCACACTGGTTTAAAACGGCCCTTACGGCGACCAAAATATCGCTCGGCGGCTTCTTAATTCCCTTTATGTTTATCTACCACCCACCTCTTTTAGGCAATGGAACCGTGCTTGAGATTGCCCTTGCCGTGGGCTCCGGTATTATCGGTATAGTGGCGCTTGCTGCATCAACGATTGGCTTCTTTTTACGCCCATGCAGTTGGCTCGAGCGTGGATTATTACTCACAGCTGCCCTGATGCTGATTAATGGTCAAGTGATGACCGATATAGCAGGTATTGCACTGATTGTCGGGCTGTTTGGGTGGCAATACCGATTAAATAGTACTGATAAAAATAGTACTGATGACGCCCGCGCCCTTCTGCCAAGCAAGGAGCTCTCGCAATGAACATTGTCATTCCAGACGATTATCAGGACTGTGTAAGCAGTTTAGACGCCTTCAAACAGTTAGAAGGCCATGACGTGGCGATTTATCATGACCCCCTTACCGATCTGGATGCACTAAGCACCCGGTTTAAGGCCGCAGAGGCACTCGTGCTTATCCGCGAACGCACGCCCATCACGGCGGCCCTACTTGAGCGCCTGCCGAATCTCAAAGTGATTAGCCAAACGGGCGGTGGTGCGGCACATGTTGATATGACGGCCTGCCGTCGCCACGGTGTGACCGTGATGGCCGGCACCGGCTCGCCTAACGCCGCGGCGGAATTAACCTGGGGGCTTGTGCTCGCCGCGATGCGCAATATTCCCGCAGAGGTTGAAAACCTAAAAGCAGGCCGCTGGCAGCGTACGCTAGGCACGGGGCTCAAGGGACGCACGCTAGGTATTTTTGGCTATGGGAAAATTGGCAGTTTAGTCGCTCGCTATGGCCAGGCGTTTGACATGGAAGTACTGGTATGGGGGCGAGAAAGCACTCGCCAGCGCGCCATTGAGGCTGGCTTTGACGTTGCCAAAAGCCAGGCGGATTTCTTCCAGCGCGCCGATGTATTAAGTCTTCACCTTCGTTTAAACGATGACACTCGGGGTATCGTCACCGCTGAATTACTCGCCCAAATGAAGCCAACTTCCCTGCTGGTGAACACCAGCCGTTCTCAGCTACTGGCACCACAGGCGCTTGAACAGGCACTGCGCGCCGGACGCCCAGGCCAAGCCGCGGTTGACGTCTTCGATACGGAGCCTGTCGTCACAAGCCCTCTGCTCGAATTGCCCAACGTAATCGCCACACCACACCTAGGCTACGTCGAAAAAGACAGCTATGAGCTCTACTTTGGCGATGCGTTTAGCAACCTACTGGCTTATATCAATGGGCAGTCAGTCAATAATTTAGCTGGCTAGGGTTGGTTAGTACCATTCAGCCAATAAGCCCCATGTCTGTGCCAATTGTGCTAGCCTTGTAGGTTCATGAGGAACACAGAGGACATGAATGCTCACCATTTCTAGCGACGTTACCCTGGCTGACTGGGAGGTTGGTATTAGCCAGATTCGTGCACAAGGCGCTGGCGGCCAGAACGTCAACAAGGTCGCTTCAGCCGTACACTTGCGCTTCGACATTCTGAGCTCCACGCTGCCACCACTCTACAAAGAAAGGTTGATGGCGTTGTCCGATCAGCGCATTAGCAAAGAAGGCGTGGTGATTATTAAAGCCCAGAGCCATCGCAAGCTTGAGCTAAATAAAGAAGATGCACTGGCACGTTTAAGTGAGCTGATACGGAGTGCCACCAAACCGCAAAAAATTCGCCGTGCCACTAAACCCACTAAAGGCTCACAACGCCGCCGGGTTGACCACAAAACCCGCAAAGGTAAAGTTAAATCGCTGCGCGGCAAAGTATCTACTTCATAAGCCATCGCTCGATACTTAATGCCGAAGAGCTTTCAATAATGACGAAAGCCCATACAACCGCTAAGGTGCTGCCTATTTCGCCTTGCGTACAAATCTGCCACATAGAATCGTCAACATCGGTGTGCGAAGGCTGTGGACGTACACTAGATGAAATAGCCTGCTGGGGAGCCATGACCGAGGCTGAAAAAGCCCCGGTATGGGAACGACTGGAAGCAGAAGGCTACTTCTCAGACTCTGTATGCTGATGACGATCACACAATATATGTTGTAGCTCGCCACAGCCCACCATGGGGTCGTCACAGTTGATAACGATATCAGAGTGAGCCAACACGTAGCTGCGACCGGTGATGGTATTGTCGACGACCTGATAATCGCCCTCTTGATGCGTGCCCATGAAGGTCCCGATAAAGCCCGTCTCACGCAGCGAAACGGTCTCCAGCTTATCCCCCACGCTCAGCCGCCCTTCATAGTTCATTAGCGCTAAGCGTGCCGACGTACCGGTGCCTGTGGTGCTGCGGCAGATAACGCCAGGGTGAACATACGTGGTGGAACGTGAGCGCATATATCCCTCCCCTACCTTCTCCTCAGGGCCCATAAAGTGCAAAAATGGCAATGGTCCCACATCTCCAAGCGTGTAATGAGAGAAGCCACGCTGCGCTTTAATTGCCTCAACAATTTTATAAGCACACTCCGCCAATGCTCGCTCCTCATCACGCACTAGCTTAAAGCCAAGCTCAGTCGCATCTACCAACGCATAAAAGCCGCCGCTATAAGCGATTGAGTAGGTCACATCACCAATACTCGGCACGTAAATCGTAGCGCAATAGGTGTCGATATAACTGGGCAACCCGCTGCAGGTGACCGATTTGACAACGCCGTTATGCACCTTCGCTTCAATTTGCACCAGGCCCGCGGGCGCTTCTAGCTTGAAGCGCTGAATACCTTCTTGCTTGGGTACAATACCGCTCTCTAGTACGGCGGTGGCCGTGCACAGCGTATTGGAACCAGAGTAAATGGGGTAGCCCATCACTTCCATAATGATGTAACCCGCGGCGGCCTCTGGATGGCAGGCTGGCACCAACAAATCGACCGACATTTCCGGCACGCCGTAAGGCTCTTCTAGTAGCAGACGGCGCAAACCGTCGGCGTCATCGCGCAGGTACTCCATCTGCTCGCGAACGGTGGCACCCGGCAAACTATCAATGCCGCCCGTAACAATACGGCTAACGTCGCCACCGGCATGAGTATCCATTAACTGAATGGTGTGAAAATTATGCACTAGCGTTGCTCCTGAGCGTCGGAAGAGGCGTTTTCAAGAGCGAACGGCGCACCGTGGGAAACCCACTGTGAATCGGGAACCAGCACAATTTTGCCCAGATAGTTGCTGCCTCGATTAACAAAATAGCGCTCGGCAGCATGCAGGTCAGAAAGTTTAAACGCTGCATGAAGCACGGGCTTGAGTTGGCCGCTACGAATCCACTCGACAAGCTGCTCAGCCTCTTCACGAGTACCGTGAGAAACGCCAAAAATCTGCACTTGGTAAAGATAAATGCGGGTCCACATCATTTCGCTGAGATTGCCACCGCTGGCACCGGCTATTGAAAGACGCGGATAGCTCTTTCGGCCCTGCATATCGACAATCATGGTATCGATAAACAGATTAGTCATCTCACCACCCACCAGATCCATCACTGCATCAATCGGTTTGCCGTTAGTGGAAGCTAACACTCGCTCAACAAACGTCGGCAAGTCGCCACGATCAATCACCGCCTCTGCGCCGAATGCGCTTAGCGCATCGGCTTTATCTAGCTGGCTGACGGCGTAAGGGATCGCCCCCACGATACGGCATAGCTGAATGAGCGCCGTCCCCACGCCGCCGCTGGCGCCGCTTACCAGCACCCGCTCACCGGCACCTATATTGGCAGCTGTCATCATGTGATAAGCGGTTTGATACGAGCACATGCCCATTGACGCCAGCTCAGCATCGCGCAGCTCAGGATTCAAAACGGCATAAAACTGATCAGCTGGCACGGCGATATATTCAGCAAACCCACCGTCAGCACCGTGGCCGTAATAATCCGGCGTTAAATTAATATCGCGACGCTCGTCAGCATAGATATTAAAATCGAGCAGCCCGCGCTCACCAATACGCTCGGCGCTAACACCTGCACCGACGGCTACCACGCGGCCTGCCACATCAGCGCCTTGAATACGCGGAAAGGTAAACGTAGGGGTGCCGCCCATGGAAAATGACGTGACGTCGCCCTTATCTTTGGTGGGATAAAGGCCTTCCCGGGCTTTTCTATCGGTGTTGTTCTTGGCCGTCGCGGTTACCTGCACCAACACTTCGCCTGCTCGGGGCTGCGGCGTAGCGACATCCTGATGGTATTCCAATTTATCGATATCCCCATGCCCCGTTAAGAGCATGGCAGCCATCGTCGCTGGTACCTTGTATGCAGTGTCGGCCATAGATTGACTCCATTGTCTGGCGTTAAAACCAGTGTTTACGTTTGAATAACCAAATCAGTATTCCACCGATGCCCAGCATGGCTCCCCATACAAAAAAGTAGCCGTATTGATAGCGAAGTTCAGGCATATATTCAAAGTTCATACCGTAAATACCGGCAATAAACGTTAGAGGCACAAAGATCGCGGTAATGACCGTCAGCACACGCATAGTGATATTTAGCTGGTGGGATGAAATAGAGATATAGCCATCGACTAAATCACCGCAAATTTCATAGTACATCTGGGTCAGGGTATAGAGACGTTCGAAACGCTCCGCCACATCATTAATCGCGTGAAGCGTCTCGCTTTCTTCGCGGGGCACATGCGCGTAGTCGTAAGCCGTTAGCTCTTGGGTAATTCCCTGGTGGTAGCTAAAGATTCGGCGCATTTTCACCAGCCGAGAACGGTAGGTAATGATCTTGCGCATGAGCACATCGTTACCGTCTTCAAGCAGTTCATCCTCCAGGTCGCTCAGTTCGGTTTCAAATTCGAGCAGACTATCGATATAAAAACCGGCGGAAATATACATCACTCGCAGCGCGACATGCTCAGGGGAATGCGCCAGCAGCGTCTTGCCGTGCTCATTAAACAGCCGCTCAATGCTGAGCGCCTCACCGGGGTGCAGCGTCACTAGAAACCGTTCACCGATAAAAAAACATACCTGCTGCGGCAGATAATTCAGCTCGCCATCAAAGGAGGAAATACCCCGATAGATAATCAGCGTGTGATTATCGAACTCTTCAATCTTTGGCGGATGGCGCTCCTTATGAGCATCCTGAATCGCCATAGGATGAAATTTAAAAGCCTCTAAAATGGTGCGTTCACTGTCCTGCGTCTCACCCTGCATATCGATCCAGATATGGCTGTCAGACGTGGCTTGCCACATGCCCAGCAAGTCTTCATTACCTTCGTGAACCGCACCATCGGGCGTAGTAAGCATAGCTCTAATCATAGTCGTCCTTGCGATTAGCGAGCACTCAGAAGCGCTAATCATTCTACGTATTTATCCACTATAGCGATTCAGTCCTGGCACACCAAATTCACGCTACGCTGCCCCCTGCTACACAGGTTGTTTTTTTATAGCATGGGCAAGCACCACGCTGACCAACGTTGACATAGTCAGTGCACCCAGAAAGGGGCCCAACGTAGGAATACTACCAGGAAAGCTCGCCGCTACGACGCCTGCGCTGAAGCTGCCTTGGCTTAACCATCCTGGCAAAATAGCACCGAGCAGCCCAGCAATGCCGCCGCCAATCGCGGCTATTGGCGTCATCCGCTGCCATAACCCTAGCAATATTGGCACCACGATCGCGGCGCAAAGTAAGTCGGCAATAAGGAAAAGGCGCAGTACCGATAATCCTTGCAAAGCAATCACTACCACGGGAATCATTAACGCAACCGTTACCCAACGGGCGATAACCAGAGAAACCCCGCGCGGCCCGCTACGCGAGACAATAAGGGAGGCGATACCACTTTGTAGCGTATCAACACTGGATGCTACCAAGGTAACAGCCAATACCAGTGCAGAGAGCGACAGCCACGCGGGCGCATCCGTTAGCAGCGCAAAAAATGGCATAGGCGGTGCGCCTAGAGAAACCCCACTCATCGCCGCCAACATACCCAAACCACCAATAACCATCACTACTATCATCGTCATAGCACCGCCCAGCAATGCGCCACGCCCCAAGCTGTGATCATCTTTAGCAGCCCATACGCGCTGCCAATAGCCCTGATGGAATAAGTTGGCGGCCGTCACCGCAATTACCAGCGTTAATGCCACGCTAAGCGCGCTGGTAACAGGAATAGCAGGCAGCGCCGCTTCGCTAGGCATAGAGGGCAGCCGCCAAAGTGCCATGCCGCCCACCACGACCAATAGCACCAGCAGCAGCCAGGCCTGCCAACGATCAGTAGCGAGGCTGGCACGCAGGCCGCCCACTACCGTATAAATAAGCGTGGTCAGCGCGACGCCAATCACCACTAATGCGGGAGGAACATCGGACAGCAATGCCGTGATCGCGCCAATCGCGGTTAGCTCAGCGGCTAGAAAGCAGGCCATGTAGGCAATGGACACCAGCGTGACCCAGCGGCGTACGCCGAGGCCATAG
>NZ_JBQDLQ010000024.1:0-18369 GCF_052095695.1 Halomonas sp. | reverse complement strand
TGTGCAAATTCGGCGATGCTACGCCCCTCAGGAAGCGCGCGGCGAATCTTAGGCCCGTAGAGACCTAACACAACAAAGGGTAAGGCCGAGCCAAGCGCATAGCCTGCTAGGGCAAACGGCCCCGCAAAGGCACCAATTTCAGGCGGCGCAAATAGAATCCACGCCCCCATACCGGACGCAAGAAAGGAAAGTCCCAGGGTCGAGGCCGTTTGCGAATTGCGAGCGGTAATATAATCATCAAGCGGGCCATCAATCCTGCGTGCCCGCAGACCTAGAAAAGCAAAGCAGCACAGCGCCGCGCCAAGTACAGCTGACGTAAGGTAAAGCATGTCGCACTTCCTCCGCCGGTATGAACCGGATCAGGTTCCAGGGTCTGCGCAACGCGCATTCTCAGCCCCGCTGATAAAGGGCTCCCCTGGCGACAGTGAATGGAGGCGCTATCCTCAATGAAAACCGCTCCTCAGTAAAGGAAAGTGAAGTGAAGTGAAGTGAAGTGAGGCAAAGATAAAGTAACCCTTAACCAGTGTGCGTCGCTGTCTCGCGCGGAACGCGCCCCATTAGGTAAAACTCCTCATTGGGCGGCGTACCCGCCAGCGTTACCAGTCGATTAGACAGGCCGAAAAAGGCTGCAATAGCACCGATATCCCAGCAATCCTCTTGGCTGAAGCCAACGGACAGCAGCCGTGCCGACCACTCATCGGTCATTTCACCCACATCTATCGCACAGTGCATAGCAAAATCAAGCATCACACGGTGGCGCTCGCTAATGGGCGCCACGCGATGGTTAATCGCAACCTGATCGGCCAGCAGCGGGTCTTTGCTATAAATGCGCACCAGCGCACCGTGCGCCACCACGCAATACAAGCAGCGGTTCCGCGCGCTGGTAGCAACCACAATCATTTCTTTCTCTGCCTTAGTGAGCGACTCTGACTCCCGTTCCATTAACGCGTCGTGATAGGCAAAAAACGCCCTGAACTCAGCGGGACGATGGGCCAGCATTAGGAAAACATTGGGTACAAAGCCTGCCTTTTCCTGCACGGCCAGAATCGTAGTACGAATATCGTCGGGCAACGCATCGAGCGTTTCTGGAACGTTAAAGCGACTTAATGACGGCAACATAATCACCTCTTTTTTGTTAATTGCTTTGCCCTACTACCATTAGGCCCCGCTTGAGCGGGGCCTAATATAGCTAAGATCGGCGTTTCTTTTAGCCCAGCGAAATCGTGCTATTAATGCCACTGGAAACGTTCTCCGGCTCGAACCAGCGAGCCGTGACGGTTTTTGTTTGCGTCCAGAAGGCGATTGCCTGCTTACCGTTTGGCCCTAAATCACCGAGCTTCGATGCCCGAGACCCGGTAAAGCTGAAATATGCCACCGGCACCGGAATCGGCACGTTAATACCAATTTGACCCACATCAATGTCGGTTTCAAAGCGGCGTGCCACCCAGCCTGAATTGGTAAAAATCGAGGTGCCGTTACCATTGGGATTAGCATTGATAAAGGCGATGGCATCATCCAGCGTTTCAACACTGACCACGCACAGCACAGGCCCAAAAATTTCTTCGCGATAAATAGTCATGTCGGCGGTCACATCGGCAAATAGCGTCGGCCCAACAAAGTTACCGTTAGGGTAACCCTCTACCTGAATGTTACGGCCATCGACCATCAGCTTGGCGCCTTCTTTTTCACCCGCATCGATTAAGCGCAACACACGATCACGCGCAGCGGGTGAGACTAGCGGGCCTAAGTCTGCATCTAGCTGGGTACCCGGCCCTACTTTCATATTACGTGCGGCATCAACAATATCGGTTAACCATTTCCGAGCATCGCCCACGAGCACGACCACCGAGTTAGCCATACAGCGCTGGCCCGCTGCGCCAAATGCCGAGCCCAGTAAGTTGTTAATGGCCTGACTGCGGTTAGCATCAGGCATAACCACGCAGTGATTCTTAGCGCCCATCATCGCCTGCATCCGCTTGCCTGCTGCTGCCGCGCGATTATAGAGCAGCGACCCGACGTGGGTTGAGCCAATAAACGAAAGCGCTTTGATATCCTGATGATCAGCAATTTGATTGGCCACATCCGGCCCACCGTGTACCACGTTGAGTACCCCAGGCGGGATGCCAGCCTCATGGGCCAGTTCCACCAAGCGCATGGTAGAACTGGGGTCTTGCTCCGACGGTTTTAGAATAAAGGTATTGCCCGTCGCAATGGCCAGCGGAAACATGAAACACGGCAACATGATCGGAAAGTTAAACGCGGTAATACCAGCGCCAACGCCGAGTGGCTGGTGCATGGTATAAACATCCACTTCATTCGCCGCATTTTCTGCCAGCTCGCCAAGCTGTAACGAGGTAATCGAACAAGCGTGTTCTACGACTTCTAGCCCGCGACCTACTTCACCTTCTGCATCCGGAAGAGTTTTGCCATGCTCTTCGGTAATCAATGCCGCGAGTTCCGACGTGTTATCGCGAATCAAAGCCTGGAGTTTGAGCATAATACGCATACGCTTGCCCAGCGGCACTTTACGCCACGTCTTAAACGCCTCTTTGGCGCTGCTAACAGCGCGCTCCACTTCCTCCGCCGTGCAGAACGGCACCCGAGCGACCACTTCTTGCGTCGCAGGGTTAACCACCTCGTGCCACTCTTGGCTTTGTGACTGCACGGGCTGACCATCGATAACCATAGGGATTTGGCGAACGGACATAGTGCTGCTCCTATTACTTGAAAATACGTATTTATTGTTGGAAAGCGGTAGCTGACACACGTTAGTGATAATAAATGAATGCTCAGGGTATAGCAGCAAGTTGACGTTAACGTCAATCAAGTATTAACGGCACCGCGCTTGCCGGGGGGCAGGATTACGCCGCTGTAGCGCCGCTGTAGCGCCGCTGTAGCGCCGCTCAAAAGCGTGATGAATGGCAGTGGTGAGCATCACTGGGAGGTAAATATTGATGTATTGCCCGTCGCAGGCTGATGCAAATATCCCTCATCTAAGGTATAAAAGGCGCCTCACAAACGGCTTATTCAAGAAGGAAGATGCCATGCGGCATGGGCGTTGCGAACACAAGGAGCATTCGTCGCGATGGGTTTCCCGTCTACTCACTCTTTGCTGTTTTTCGATCTTACTGCTGGGTGCCGCTAAACACCTCTACTCACCTCATTTAGCAGGCGTGGCGCAGATTCACGAAAGCCTGCACAGTCATTCGGATAAAGCGAGCGTTGCGCATATCCCGGATAAGCTACGGATTCGAAATGACTCACTCCAGCGGCAAACGGGTGACGATCCTCTAAAAATATTTAAATTACATTCAGGCGATGGATTCTTAAGCAACGTTTTTCTCACGCTAATGCCGGCTCTGCCTCAGCAAAGTGGCGTTAACGGTGTAGTGTTTAACGATCGTTATTATTTTGGCACCGCTCTTCCTCCCAGCAGAGCCCCGCCTAGCACGTAAGTCAGTTAGTCAACCGTTGTTGCACTAGTAACGACCTGGCAGAAAGTTCTCTGTCTATTCGTGTTATGGGCGAAGTTAAAAGGGCTCTACATTTATGTTTCAAGTTGATCATCTCATTTTACTTGCCGCGATACTGATATTAGTTGGCATCGTGTCAAGCAAGCTATCTGCGCGTCTTGGCTTACCTGTTTTAGTACTGTTTTTAGTCATAGGGATGTTAGCGGGTGAGAGCGGTGTTGGCGGCATCGCCTTCGACAATCCCGCCGGTGCGCATGCGCTCGGCACGCTAGCACTCGCGATGATTCTATTTGATGGCGGCCTACAAACGCCGACATCCTCGATTAAGAAGGTATGGAAACCCGCTTCGCTATTAGCGACGTTCGGGGTATTGATCACCGCCGTTATTACAGGATTAGCGGCAGCTTATATTCTTGATTTGCCATTGTTAGAAGGCCTACTGTTAGGTGCGATTGTCGGGTCAACAGACGCAGCGGCGGTCTTTTCGCTATTGCGTAATGCCGGCATACATATCAACAAAAAACTAAAATACACCTTAGAAATAGAAAGCGCCTCGAACGACCCGATGGCGATTTTTCTGACCGTAGGCCTGCTAGAAATACTGGTTAACGGTATGCAGCCAGGCGTGGGCTTGCTGGAACTGTTCGCCCTGCAAATGGGGGTTGGCGCACTTGTGGGGCTTGGGGTCGGCTGGGCATCAGTAAAAATCATTAATCGTATACATCTTGTCTCATCGGGGCTTTATCCGGTGATGGTTGCGGCCTGCGGCTTTCTCTCATTTGGCATCTCGGCCAATGTGGGTGGCAGCGGTTTCCTAGCGATTTTTTTAACCGGCGTGGTGATTGGTAATCATAGAATTGTCTTCCAACGCAGCACCTTCTTATTTCACGACGGGCTGGCCTGGCTAAGCCAAATCATGATGTTTGTGGTGCTCGGACTACTGATTAATCCCCTTTCGCTACTCGATGTCTGGCTTGAAGGTCTCATCATCGCCGCCGTGCTGATTCTGGTTGCCCGCCCGATTGCCGTTATACCGATTATGCGTCTATTTGGCTTCAACGCCCGCGAAACAACCCTAGTCGCCTGGGTCGGATTGCGGGGCTCGGTACCGATTATCCTGGCTATTTTTCCGCTGATGTTTGGGCTTGAAGGAGCGGAGTTAATCTTCAACGTGGTGTTTTTCGTGGTGCTTATTTCAGCCACTATCCAAGGCACCACGCTTCCGCTAGTGGCGCGCCGGCTTAGGCTCACTGAAAAACCGCCCGCCTTGTCAGCAGCCAGTATTGAAATCACGGCAATTGAAGAAGTCGATGCTGATATCGTTGAGTACACGTTGAGCGAACACCCGCGAGCGGCAGGACGGCGGCTTTCACAAATGGCCTTACCGGATACCACCGTGGTCGCCATGATTACCCGTGGTAAAGATGTCATTCCCCCGCGAGGCTCAACGACATTAATGGCCGGCGATCATTTGTTTGTCGTGCTTCGTCCTGAAACGCGTCCCTTTATTGACTGCGTGCTCTCTGATGCCGTGGATGACATCAGTAGCGAATTACCTGATCAGGAGCTGAAGCTTAAGGGGAGCACTAAGATAGACGATTTACACCACTCCTATGGCCTGTTGATCCAAGAAGAGGACCAGCATATGACACTGGATTCGCTGCTACGCAATACTTTAGCCGGCCAGCCGAATGCTGGCGACTCGATACAGATTAAAGGGCTGACGTTGGCAGTGCTAGAAACGCTCGGTGGCCGCATTACCACGGTAGGCTTAACGGTACAGGAAAAGCCTAATCAGTAAGTAAGAGCAGCCATCAACCACATTGACGCCTAGGCCGTTTCGTAAGCGGCCTTTAGGCGATAAAACTCTTCTACAATCGCGGCCATTTCGTCTGCGTCGTAACTGCAAAGCCCGCTAACCACGAGCTTTTTAGAGCCGACCCCGACCGCCTCGCCGACGGATTCAATGGAAAACTCCAGCAGCGCATCCGCGCGTTTTCCCTGAACACTCAGCGACGATTGATTTAACGTTAAACCCGGTGAAAAACCATCTAAGCGCTTGAGTGAAAAGCCCATGCTGTCGTAGATTACCAGTGGGCGTTTAGGGTTGAACATTACCCCATGCTGCTCCATCAGCGGTTTTAAATAGTGCGGGAAGTTTTTGCCCGAAAACGCTACATAGCAGCGCGCAAAGGCTTCCACTGCGGCTACGTCGTGGGTGGTTTCACCACTGCGCAGCACCTGTAAGTAGCATTTCCCGCTCTCATCGCAAACATGAACGGAGCCATTATCCGCTTCGCAAAATTTAAGCGGCGTCTCCGCCGCCACCATGTTGGTGAAACGAAACTCCATCTGCCGCGACAAACCGAACTTTGTCAGTACCAGTACAAATAGCAGGTCGCCAGGAACGCAAAAACGGCGTGCTCCCGGATTATGGATAGGGTTGTAGTCGCCAGCCACGCCTTTAGCGAAACGACTGGCCTGCTCTGCAGAGATCACTACATACTCTCCGCGCTGCGCGTAAAAATCCTTAAACATGGCGTTAGCTGCCTGCCTAGCGTTGAAATCGAAAACCCGTCAGTGCCCAACGTCGCGCATAATGCCATAAAACACGGCTCAACAGGAGTTATCTGCTAGGGAAGCCACTATGTCAAATGCTAGCACGCGTAAAAATCGCCTGCCCCGCCTGCTATTAAGGGCGTTGATTGGCTTACTGTTTATCATCGCTATCTGGCTGGCGGGCAGCTATTGGCTGCTCAACAGCCAGTGGCTACCCGAGCGCATTTCTCAATTTGACGGCATTGAGATACGTTGGGAGCAGGGCGCCAGCCGCCACCCCGGCCGCTGGGAAGTAGAGGGGCTGTATTTAGCACGTGAGGATGCGGCGCTGCCCATCAGCATTGAGGCCGAGCGGGCGACTCTTTCGTTATCTCTATTCGCCTTATTACGCGGTGAGCTGCATATCAAAGCACTGGATGCCGAAGGCATTCGCCGCCTCACCGTGGGTGATATTGCTCTTGAGGCGCAGGGCCAGTTGCACGTGGCTGAGACCACGTTAACGCGCGAGACCTTAGCGATCCCCGACTTTTCACTAGCGATTACTGACGGTCGTATAGTGCGCTTAAGTGATCAAGCCACGTTAGTACGCGATATCAATCTCAACGCGGATGCAACATTAACCAGCGTGACACCCGTGGCTGCTGCAACGGGTGAACTGAATCCCGATTTATTGGCAGCGCTTTCTGCCCAGCTTCAGATTAAGGCACAGGCAGATGCCTGGGATGTTTTCATGCCTTACCTCAACGCCCTGCCCTGGCTGACTATTGAGGGGCATGGGGCGTTAGCAGGCGCACTGGAGCTAACGGCTGGTGAGTTACAGCACGGCAGTGTTTTAACGCTGGATTCCCCTACGCTGCGTTTAGCGGTCGATGAACAGCGCCTACGCACACCCGGCTCACCGCGCTGGCTTATTGCCGACAACCCTCCCCCGCGCCATACGGCAACCGGCAAAGGCCAAGTTCGCTTGGCGGTTGAGAATGATCAGCTACATTTTTCGACGCAACTGGCTGACGTAACGCTGGCTGATACTCATCCCTATGCTGAAAATGCTGAGCTACGCCTTGCCACTCAGATACCCAATCATCGGCTAGACCAACTTGATCTCCCCACCAATGTCACGCTCGCCTTACAGGGCCGCGTGATTCGCCTGGACATGTTTGATCGCTATCTAGCGCCAACGCTTGACGGCAAAGGCATACGGCTTTCCGGTAATGGGGAAATAGACGCTAGCGCTACGCTGGTTGATGCTCGCCCTCAGCAGGCGTCGCTGGCCATTCAGGCACCGCTGCTTGCTGCCGAGGCGCTGGACTTTAAAGCACAGGGCAGCGGCTCACTTACTGCACGACTCACGCCTGACGAACACATTGACGCCCGCTTAACGTTCGCCAATGCGACCCTAACGCACCATCAGCGAACATTGCTTGCCGATGCTGACATAACATTAACGGCAAAGAGCCCGCTAGACACACAAAGGGCGCGCCAAGAAGCAACGGCAACCCTCAGTTGGCAAGCGGCACAGCTACCCGATATTAGCGTGCTGCAAACGTACTTGGGGGCGGTATTACCTGAGCCCGCCCCGCTTCAACTGCTGAGCGGCCAAGCCACCAGTCACGGCCAGCTCCAGGTAACGTCTGAGCAGGCGACTGGGCAAGTGCATCTATCCGGCGAAGGAATGACCACCCGTTGGCAGCACGGCGAAAGCGCCGGCACGCTCACAAGTGATATGCAGCTTTTTCTGCCTATTCGACAAGCGATGCTGGATGGCTCCGCGTTGAATATCAGCGGCACTCGGCTGAGCTGGCAAGTGGGCAACCTAGAGCAGCCTGACGAGCAGCTGGAAAGTATTTTGATTCTCACCAACGGCCGATTTCAACGCCGCGAAAACATGCCTAGTGGGCAGTTTTCTCTTGAAGGTAGCGTTCAACAGCTGGGCTTCTTAAATACCTTTCTTCCCGATGCTCATGGCCTATCACTGACAGGCAGCGGTCAGCTTTTTGCTCAAGGCGCCTTTCGCGACAAACAACTCCTAGCACCTACCCGGCTACGCGTTAATGCTAATCAGCTTGAGGTCGCCTTTCTCGACTACTTGGCTACCGGGCGCGGCGAACTCACCGCCCAGTTGGATAGCGCTGAGCAGGCTCAGCTATCGCTGGGTATCCCTAACTTCGCGCTGATGCGCCAAAACGATGACCGCCCTCATCTTGAAGGCCGCCACTTTGCGCTTACCACTCAAACCAACCGCTTTAGCGAGGTGCTTAAGTCGCCGCAGCCAGAGCACTTCGTCACCCGCATCGCTATGCCGATTATCGATGTGCCAGACTTCACTCGCTACAACCGCTATCTTCCCGAGGATGCCGGGATTCGCTTGCTAGGCGGGCAAGCGAATCTTGCCAGCGAATGGAGGCTTGATGGGCTAGAGGCCCAGGGGGAAATCACGCTTCGTGCCTTTGGTGCTGACATGGAGCTGCTTGATCAGCGATTACGTGGCGATGTTGCATTTTACTTAAATCTAGCCGAAGGCGATTTACAAGCGCGGCGCTTCACCGCCAACGACTCGTTTCTACGCTTAGAAAACGCGTTTCGGCTAAGTGAGCAAGGTGCGCCGGACGCCGGCTGGTGGGTACAACTCAGCATGGAACAAGCGCAGCTTGAATGGGATGACCCTATTCGCCTAACGAGCCAGCTGCGTTTGGGAATGCGCGATACGGGCTTGCTGGCACGGCTGTTTTTAGCCCGTGCCCGTGAAAGTGACTGGCTAGGCAGATTGTTAAACGTGCACGATATCAACGGCACGGCCCAATTACAGGTCGACGACCAGCGTATTCGGCTACAAGATCTTACGCTTACCGGTGGGCCGCTGCTACTGCTCTCCGACGTTACCCTGCAAGACAAGCGCGCTAACGGGGCACTTTATGCCCGCATCGGCCCATTGGGCGTTGGCGTAGAACTAGTCGACAGCGAACCTACTTTACGCGTGATACAGCCTCGTCGATGGTTTGATCATTGGCAAAAAACTAACCAACCATAATGATAGATAGTGTTAGCGTTTTTTACGCTCTCGACGAATCATTTTAACCCGTTCCTTGGCTTTTTGCGGGCTAGACAGCGGTACTGCGCTCTCATCATGGGTTTTAGGCGGCACGGTGACCCAGGCAAACACCGGCAGCGCTAAATGCCAGTAAATTGCCGCCAAGCGCAGCCCTAGCGTCACGCTTAATGAGGCGCCAATGGTTATTGCCAGCGGTACGTTCAAGGCGTCTAGCGCCACGTAAACAATCCCACCGGCCATTGCGGCAGTGGCGTAGATCTCTTCGCGCAGCACCATCGGAACTCGCTGGGCCAACACATCACGAATCATACCCCCCGCTACGCCGGTCATCATGCCCATCAACACGGCCACAGTGCCGGAGCTACCGAGTAACAGCGCTTTATGCGTGCCAATCACCGTAAATAACGCCAGCCCAAACGCATCCGCTACCGGCAAAAAGCCGCGAGAAAGGCGGTGGATATAGTGAAATCCCACCAGCGACACACACACGGTGGCTAAAATCACCCATAGATACGTTGGGTCCGTCACCCAAAATACCGGACGTACGCCGAGGACTAAGTCACGAATGGTACCGCCGCCAATCCCGGTTACCGCCGCCAGCACCAGCATCCCCATCGGGTCCATTTTTGACCGGCATGCCAAAATAACGCCTGAAAGCGCAAAAACAATAACCCCCGCCATGTCCAGCCAGTAGATCACCCCCGACACGCCCCTCTCCTTTTGTTTGCCTGCGATTAAGGCAGGCAGAATAACATCTCTGCCACAGCTCATGAGGGCAACGCTGTTTACTTTTTAATCATCAAAAGCCAATTTTGTAAGAGATTGCCTACACGGCTTGTAAGACATTGCCGCTAGATAGCGACCAAGGGTTGCTGTGAGGAGTCAGGTCGTTATCCTGATCGTTTGTCTTTTGTTTAGACTACCCTTGTCAATTATCCCTGGAGGGGGCATGACGCTCAGCACCGGTTTGCAATTCACGGTGACGCTACCCGGCGTTAATGATGTCGCGGTGATCAATTTCACCCACCGCGAAGCGCTCTCTCAGCCCTTTGAACTGGCGCTGAATCTGGCTAGCCGCGATGGCAGTTTGGATTCTGCTGAGCTACTGGATCGCGAAGCCACTCTGACCATCTGGCAGGACGGCGAACCGCTGCGCCGGGTGCACGGTATTGTCAGCGAGTTTGGCCGGGGCGACCGCGGCCACCGGCGCACTTTTTATTCGCTGGTGCTGCGCCCTGCGCTCTGGCGGCTTTCGCTACGTCATAACTCGCGGATTTTCCAGAAAGTTGATCCGCTCACCATCATCAATACCTTATGCGATGAACGTGGCATTCGCGATGTGGCCTTTGCGGTCACCCGCGAGCTTGCCGAGCGCGAATACTGCGTACAGTACCGTGAGACCGATCTCGCCTTTATTGAGCGTCTAGCCGCCGAAGAAGGGCTGTTTTACTTCCATGAATTTGCAGAGGGTAGCCATCGGCTGATCTTTGCCGATGACCCTCAGGTACTCACGAGCCTGGGTGAACGCACATATCACAGCCGCGCCGGTGGCAGCGCGCCCCTGCGCCATGTGCGCAAGCTTAGCCATACCGCCCGGGTGGCCGCGGCCTCCGCCACGCTGAAAGACTACAGCTTCAAGAACCCGGTTTACGCCCAGTTGCACGAACATCTAGGCCGTGATGTCGAGACCCACGGTCAGCAGTCTGACTACGAGCATTTTGATTACCCCGGCCGCTATAAGCAGGACGCCTCCGGCGAGCCATTCACCCGCATTCGCCTTGAACAGTTACGCCGGGAAGCCATCATCGCCAGCGCTGAAAGCGACCTGCCCGAACTCGCTCCCGGGGTGCGCTTTACCCTCACCGACCACGACACCGACAGCCTCAACCGTGACTGGCAGGCGATAAGCGTTACTCACCACGGCGAACAGCCTCAGGCGCTGGAAGAAGACAGCATCAGCGGTAGCGAATCGGGGGGTATGACTCGCTATATTAACCACGTCACGCTGACGCCAGGCGACGCTCCTTGGCGGGCCACTCCCAATCCCAAGCCCCGCGTGGATGGCTTTCAAGTAGCCTTTGTGGTCGGCCCGGAAGGCGAAGAAATACACTGCGACGAGCATGGCCGGGTCAAGGTACAGTTTCCGTGGGACCGATACGCCGAACCCAACGACACCGCCAGTTGTTGGGTACGCGTCGCCCAAGGCTGGGCAGGCGGCGGCTACGGCAGCATCGCCATTCCGCGCATCGGCCACGAGGTCATCGTCTCGTTTCTGGAAGGCGACCCTGATCAGCCCTTGGTCACCGGGCGTACCTACCACGCCGTGAACACCGCGCCCTACCCTCTGCCGGAACACAAAACTCGCACGGTGCTGCGCACCCAGAGCCACAAAGCCGAAGGGTTTAACGAGCTGCGCTTCGAAGACGAAGCCGGCGAAGAACAAATCTGGCTCCACGCCCAAAAAGACCTGGAGCTGTTGACGCTTAACGACCGTATTGAAGAAATCCGCAACGACAGCTTTTTGCAGGTCAAGAATGACCGCATCAGCGAAATCGACAACGACGACCACCATACAGTGCATGGCAATCGTTTCGAGCACACCGAAGGTCAGCAGCACTTCAGCGTTGACGGCTCGCTGCATATCAAAGTGGGTCAAGCGTGGCTAAGCGAAAGCGGCCGTGAACTGCATATCAAAGCAGGTCAAAAAGTGGTACTCGAAGCCAGCGATGAACTAACCCTGAACGCAGGCGGCAGTTTTCTTAAACTGGATAGCAGCGGTATTACCATCGTTGGCCCCAAGGTGAGTGTCAACGCGGGCGGCAGCCCCGGTAATGGTACCGGGCAGGCCGTTGAAGGCCCGCTTTTCCCGGGGCATGCGGTGGCGGAGGGGCATGAAAAAGTCTTGGCGCCAAAGCAAACATCTTCAGAAATAATGTCACTTTCTGAAGCCTCAGGATTAGGCAAGAAAGAGTTTCTCGTTGATGTCACCAGCGGTGGTCAAAATAGTCAGCAGGTGCGTCTACGCAAGGGACGAGGCCGGACGAATGGAGGGCAGAGCGAATGAGCCAGGGTGATCTCAAGGAACTGCAGGATGAAGAAGTTGACCTGGGAGTTCGACGCCGTGTCGAGTACGAGGATGATGAGGACGGTACCCTGGCACTGGTTATCCCCAAACGTGAAGGCGGCGGTGATATCGAGATACCGCTGGTGGAGCATGCTAGAACCGTCTTTGAACGCACCGATGGCAGTATGCAGGACAATACGATGCTGGCCGTTCGCCCCTTGGCAGAAGTTGGCCGCAACCGCCCTGTGCAACAACGTGGCGTAACGACCTATACCGGTATTGCCACCGCCATGCTGCGCCCTGGGTACTTGTACGTCTTCTTTGAAAACCGGTTATGGCGTGAGCTCGAAGTGGGCCCCGATGGCAAGCTCAGCGATGTTGATATCGCACACTATCGTGAACAGGCCGAGCAGGGCGCTACACCTAACGAACGCGATAGCGAAGGCGAATGGCTCGATGACATCCTGCTGCCAGCCATGTTGCAGGGACAGGCAACCCTCCACAAGGTGCGGCTCGCCTATAGCGAGATTGCCTGGAGTTGGCCCTACATTACTTGGCTCGAAGCAAACGCCAGCCGACTGGAGACGCGCACCACTGCCGTCAACCATGCCCATGCCGTTATTCTCGATATGGAAGGCTGGCTCTCCATGCAGACCGGCTTCCCCGCCGGGAGCTTGGCCGACCAACCGGCATTGCGTGAACGCGATCTCGGCATCGAACTGATGTTGGAAGCTCCTGAAACGTTCACTACCGAGTTTACGGCGCCCTCAGAAAATGAATTATGCGCTAAGCTTAAAGCCCTTTGGGAACAAGCTGGTGAAGCCGACCGCGCTGCTACTCTTGCGCTGGAGTGCGGTACAGGCAGCGATTTATTAGAAGGCATACGTAGCAATACAGGTATTGTTGCCGTCGCGTTGCCTGACCCCTTGTTCGCCATACGGCATGCGCTTTCGCAACTTCAGCTTATTGGCCACTACCTGGATGGCCTGGATAGCCAACTGAACGACAAGCCGCTGGCACACTCCGCCAAATTAGTACGTCAAGCACTATATGACGTCTCTGAGAGAGGTGAGCAGACGCCACTAGCAGAGTATCGCGATACTATCGACCAAGAAAAGTTGCACGAAGTGCTAGACCAGGATGCACGCGATTATGCTGTGACGTTAATACAGCATCACATCGGTTTATTAGAGCAGTTACTCGATGGAGGAAGGCTGATAGCGGTGATACGCGATTACACTAGCCATCATGGCCTGGGGATATGCGAAGCTTATGCGTTATGCGGGGATTTACTAAGCGTATTACAGCAATTGCCCGGCATTTTACGTGAGCAGGGTGCAGCGAGCATTGGCAACGATGTTAAAGCATTGCTTAATAAAGTAATAAGCAGTCAGGAATTCCAGGCTTTATGGAGTGCTAATGATTCAGATGCCGAGAATGATGGGAGCGGTAACTTCAGGCCATCTTTTCTGCAGCAACTAGCGGAAGACAATAGAGATATCGATGAAACGAGTGTCAAAGGTTTAGGCATAGAGTCCTTGGGTGTTATTGCGCAGAATCTATCCGCACAAGAAAGTATCCAGCACAGTGACGTTATAAGCCTAACGAATACTGGCAAGATCAGCGGCCTCATCAGCACCATTGTCGGTCAATGGAGCCAAGCGGTACTACGCGTCTTAGAGCGAGTGAGCGATGATATAGAGGTTGTTCATTTACAACGTATATTCACCGCTCTTGGTGATCACGCCAATATGCTTGATGGCAATCTGAATGGCCAATTACTGGTGATGCGTCGCAATGAAGTTGACTTCACCCGTTACTCTATTATCGGCGTCCATGGAGAGGGTCTTAACTGGGGATTGACTGATCAAGATCGTAGCAGTGGCGTCATGCAAACACGTCGTGACTACTTGTATGCCGAACAGGTAGATCCGAGAGGTAATGTACGTACTTCCACTAGCCCGTCAAGAATGACTGCAGAAGTGGACGATGCTATTCGTCGGGTAGCAGGTGAAGCCTTTGTATTTGTATTGCCAGCAGGACACTCTGAGGCGATTCACTTAAGCCAGTTGCGATTAGCCAAGCTGGCAGGTCAGGCCAAGGTCGTCGTTGATGGCTCCGCCGTATCAAGAGTTTTAGTAGGGTTTGCAATTTATAACCTTGGACGAGAAATTGCTAATGCTATGAAGGCATATCAAAATAAGGAGTTTACAGGCCTTGAGCTTTCTAAGATGGTTAGTAGCTTGGTAGATTTAAGCGCTGCATCGATGAAGCTTCATGCAGTGTTATATCCGACTTCTAATACGCCAACTAGCAAGCTAATACAAAGAGCGTGGTTTGATGTTAAAAGCTGGCCAGTAATTGGCACAAGGCTTTCCCAAGTGGGTGCAAGCACACTTGTTAGGACTTTAGGTTTGTTTAACTTTTTTGCTGGCATTGCTGCCGTTGGAGTTAGCTCTTGGGAATTACGCAATAGCTTACAGTATGGCGAAAAAGATGCTGCAATAGGCCATAGTATAGCTGTTGCTGGCGGCGCACTGTTTCTAGCAGCCCCTTTGATGACAGGATTATTGCTGATTCCGGGGTGGGGTTGGGCACTACTGGGATTAGGCTTAGCCATTGGTGGCTCTAGCTATGCGGCTATGAATCAGGACACTTCTTTTGAAAAGTTACTAAAGCGAGGTCCTCTCGGCACACACACCAATAGCGATATGCACTCAATGGATGACCATGCCTACTACCCTCAGCTATTGACGCAGCTTAGCCCTGTGGAAATCAGCGTCATGCGCTATGGAGCTCTGGAGTCAAATGAGCGCCAGGCTCTGTTGGATAGCGTATGGGAGGCGAAAAGGGAGCTACCCGGTAGGCAAGACTATGTGGTTACCATCAGCACTCCACTAATCAGCCGTTATAAAATCGGTGAATCCTTGATGCTAGCAGTACAGGAACTTGAGCAGACCGATGCGGGGGTTATTACGCCTATGGGCGACTATTCTCAGCTCTCCTACATTACAGGTGAGCCGCAGCCCTTTCAGATCGGGAAGCGTCAGCTTTTGCCAGAACAAAGTGCCGTACGCTTTTTGGTCAAACGTAAAGTGACTGAGCAAAGCACAACTGTTATGGGGAATAGCATCACGTCAACATCCAGGTTGCGGGTAGCCATGCAGGCACGCGTTGAATGGGAGTTAGGCGAAATGGTGCTGCCCACACCAATGCTTGATCAATATGAAGCGTATAGTGAAGAAGATCATGGCGCGTTTCCTGAGCGTGATAACCTTACCGTCGATAACCCTTTTGACGCCCTCATACGTTACTTCAGTAAGCAACAGGGCCCCCAGTATTGGTATACTCAGGAATTTCAAGTATGAATAAGGCTGCCCCTTCAGCTTATACTTCAGGTGCCTATAAAAGCGAAGCAATCCCACCATTGCCAAAAACGCTTAAGCAAAGAGGTCGTGTCGGCGAAGAGCTATTGCCTTTTGGCGATTATGCTTATATTGATCCCTATCAGCAGGTCTGTGCGGATGCCGAGCTTGCTCAGCACATGGAACAGAAAAATAAGCAATTTTATGAATCAGATGACTGGTGGTGGAATAATCAAAGCATTCGTTTCATTAAAAGCCAACTAGGGCTTTCTGTCTTATTAATGGCTTTTCCTTTTTTATATTTCTGTTTTTTGTTGTCTTTTCCTTTTTACCTTTCATATTTAACTGTTGTTTATATGCAAGACCATAACTATAACGCGGTCCTTGCTATATTTATTGCTCTTGTTATAGCAGGGGGGGGGCTGCTAGGCGCAGCGGTTATAGGTGCTTACACCTGCCAGTCCGCAATAAACGGCATTATTCGTTGCGGCACTTATCTGGCTATACCTTGGCGAGGCTGGTTGGCTCAGCGGGGCAACCGCTATATGGAAAACCGCCAAAGTGAACTCAACCGCCAAACGGGAATGGTGAGCTTTGCTCTAGGCAAGAAAAAGCCGCCACTCGTTGAGCCTTTTGTAGAATTCGATGGCTATGTAGAGCGGGTGGTACAGCGGGGCGGTATTTTCTATCGGCTGATGTTTGTGCATCGCTATACCGGTAAGCAGTTCAGTCAGACTTCTCTCAGCACCATCGTTGATCATAAGCACGAAGTGCATGCTTTATGGGATATGCTGCAGCGCTATATGGATGTCAGCCAGCCGATGCCCGATGTGCCCCGCTTAGAGCCTTTCCGCCATCTCGATCCCACCACCGCCGAGCACGACCAAAAGGCCGGGCGCAATCCGCGCTACTGGCGAGACCTGGATTTAGAGGCGTGGAAGCAAGGCGATGGCGCCGCTCATCTTAAGGCACAAATCGAGTACCCATGGTCCCGGCAGCGCTGCCAGTTGACCCCGCAATTGGGCAAGGTTGAGATGGCCGCCTACAAGGAACAGCAGCAAGCAGTATCGGCATGAAAGAGGCCAGCCAACATTCGCGGCGTAGGTGCGCAAAAACCAGGGGGTGATTACAGCCGTTTAAAACGAACAACCCCAGCAATCGCGACTATGTGGTGACTATAAGTACACCGCTAATTAGCCGTTACAAAATTGGCGAGACACTGAACTTGGCAGTGCAAGAGCTGGAACAAGCCGATAGCAGTACGATCACTCCGCTTGGGGACTATACGCAGCTTTCGTATATCACTGGGGCGCCAGAGCCCTTCGAAATTGGCAAGCGGCAGCTATTGCCACAACGAAGTGCGGTACGCTTTCTGGTCAAGCGTAAAGTCACCGAAGAAAGCTTTGATATGGGAGCTACCTCCTTAACCTCTACATCACGCCTGCGCATCGCCCTACAGGCAAGAGTCGAATGGGAATTAGGTGAAATGGTGTTGCCCACCCCAATGCTTAAAGAGTACGAACCCTACGTCGAAGGCCAGCATGATGCACTGCCAGCCCGGTCATACCGTACGGTAAACAACCCCATCACTAATTTGATCAACTCCTTAACGGGGCGGTCCCAGGATCCACGCTATTGGTATATCAAGGAATTTCAGGTATGAGTGTGGCTACTTCCTCCCATTATAACTTTAGTGCTTATCGCGCTGATGCAATTTCTGCCATGCCAGCACCGCCGAAGAAGCGCGAGAGAATCGGTGAAGAACTGCTACCCTTCGGCGACTATGCAGGCGTCGATCCCTATCAGAGACTTTGCGAAGATACGGAACTTGTTCAGCGACAGGATAGTGAAAATAATAAATTCTACGAAATAGATGATTGGTGGTGGGATCACCAGCGAATTCAATTCCTTGGTAGTAGTTCCAGAATGCTAGCCAATTTTGCAGTGATTCCATATCTTGTGGTTTTGGCTTTAGGTGGATTTTGGCTTTATATTCTTATAAAGCTTCCTGGGTTTGAAGGGGGGGCTTTTCTAAACGGTATTTATACCCTTGTTGTCGCTATTGTGGGTTATGTGGGAATTTTTATAGTTGGGCCTCACCTTACACGAATAATAGTGAGCGGAGTGGCATGGATTTCAACTCCTATCCATAAATCGATTGCCGAAAAAACCGATAGCTACATAGAAAGCCGAAGCAGCGAATTAAACCGACAAACCGGTATGGTTAGTTTTGCCCAAAGCAAGAAAAAGCCGCCACTCGTTGCTCCTTTTGTAGAATTCGATGGCTATGTAGAGCGAGTGATACAACGGGGCGGTATATTTTACCGGCTAATGTTCGTTCATCGCTATACCGGTAAGCAGTTCAGTCAGACTTCTCTCAGCACCATCGTTGATCATAAGCACGAAGTGCATGCTTTATGGGATATGCTGCAGCGCTATATGGATGTCAGCCAGCCGATGCCCGATGTGCCCCGCTTAGAGCCTTTCCGCCATCTCGATCCCACCACCGCCGAGCACGACCAAAAGGCCGGGCGCAATCCGCGCTACTGGCGAGACCTGGATTTAGAGGCGTGGAAGCAAGGCGATGGCGCCGCTCATCTTAAGGCACAAATCGAGTACCCATGGTCCCGGCAGCGCTGCCAGTTGACCCCGCAATTGGGCAAGGTTGAGATGGCCGCCTACAAGGAACGGCAGCAAGCGGCAGTGGCATGAAAGAGGCGAACTACTCACATTACGTTGCTACTGCTTACCAGAACAGAGTTATTCCTGAATAGCGACAAGAAGGAGAATGCATGATGGATGGCGGACCCCCAGTGTCAGGATGAGTGTCGCACCCTCTGATACCCTGTTCTTATAAAC
>NZ_JBQDLQ010000023.1:42699-44311 GCF_052095695.1 Halomonas sp. | reverse complement strand
GATAAACGGCAGGAACACCAGCGGGTACTCCAGCCCCTTGGATTTGTGAATGGTGACGACCTTGACCAGATCGGCGTCACTCTCCAGGCGCAGCTTGTGGCTGTCACCGTGGCTATCTGGGTCGGCAATCGCCTCGGCCAGAAAACGAATCAGCGCGTGTTCGCCATCCAGTTCCTGGCTGGCGTGCTGGAGCATTTCACCCAGGTGGAGCAGGTCGGTTAGCAAACGTTCCCCCTCGGCAAATTCGCCCAGCAGCCGGGCGGCGATATCAAAATCGACCATCAAGCGGCGCACTAGTGGCAGCACGCCCTGGCGCTGCCACAGGCGGTGGTAATCGCTGAACTGCTCAACCCGCGCTTCCCAGGCCAGCTCGCTCTGGTTGAGGTGGTCGAGTGCTTCAAGGCTGAGCCCAATCACCGGCGTGGCCAGGGCGGCGCGCAGTTTGGCTTCCGCTTGGCGGGAATTGGCCTGGGGCTCGGCGCAGGCGCGCAGCCAAATGGCCAGCTGCGGGGCAATGGGGGAGCTAAACACCTTGTCGTGATCGGAAAGGTAGACGCTCTTGATGCCCCGGCTGGCCAGCGCCAGGCGAATCGCCCGAGCTTCTTGCAGGCCATTGACTAGCACCGCCATGTCCGAGGGGGCCAGCGGAGTGAGTGATTGCTCTCCGCTTCTCACACTACTATCGCCTGCCGCACTGTTATCGACCGCTTTCGCAAAGCCCGCTTGCTGTTGGCGGCCTGATTCCAAAAGCGCGGCCATGTGCGAGGCGCAGCGCTCGGCCATCTCGGTTTGGTAGGCGGTCTTGGAGAGCGGTTCGTCGCTTTCAAGCGGCCACAGGGTCATCGCGGGTAGCGGTTGGCCGTTGAGCACTAACGTGTCCTTGGTGCCTTTGGCGTTGACGGGATTAAACGGCAGTGGGTTGTTGCCACCATCAGCGCGGAACAGAAAGGCGCCCGCATCGTGCTGGTCGGCGTAGCTGAAGCAGTGGTTGACCGCATCTACCATCGCTTTGCTGGAGCGAAAGTTGGTGCCTAGCGTTACATGGCGGCCATCGGTGTCGTGCCGAGCCTGCAGGTAGGTGAAGATATCCGCGCCGCGAAAGGCGTAAATGGCCTGCTTGGGGTCGCCGATCAGCAGGATGGCGCTGTCGTGGCGGGGCGTGGCAACGTCATACACGGCGTTGAAAATGCGGTACTGGATCGGGTCGGTATCCTGGAACTCGTCGATCAGTGCCACGGGGAACTGGCGCTGGATCTGTGTGGCCAGGGCGTCTCTGTTGGGGCCTTTGAGGGCGCGATCCAGATGGGTGAGCAGGTCGTTGGGGCCCATCTCGGCGCGGCGTTCCTGTTCGCGCTCCAGCCGGGCACGGCACCACTGTACGGCGTGAATCAGCAGGTCGTTGCGTGGCTCGGGCAGGACATCCAGCGCTTTCGGTAGCTGTGCCAGCGCTTCCCAGGCCTGCGGGCAGGGCGGTGCGCCGTCTTTCCAAATATCGGCCATGCCGTCAGCCGTCATGCGTTTCCAGGCGGCGTCGGTGAGCGCGGGGCGGTCGGCGTCTGTTTCGCACCACTCGCGTAGTGCGCCTAGCCAGTTGGCGCGGCTTTTGGCGTTG
>NZ_JBQDLQ010000023.1:0-42533 GCF_052095695.1 Halomonas sp. | reverse complement strand
GTCGTCCGGTGATTTCCAGTAGCGGGTGACAATGCCGAGGGCGTCGCTGTCCAGCGGGTAGTAGAAGCTGCGCCAGTAGTCGCGCACCACTTCCTGTTCAAGCTCGCGCTGGTCGTTCTCTAAATTGAGCGAGAACAGGCTGCCGCTATCGAAGGCGTGTTCGCGCAGCATGCGGTAGCACCAGCTGTGGATGGTGGAAACGGCGGCTTCATCCATCCACTCGGCGGCCAACGCCAAGCGCCGCGAACAGGCGGGCCAGGTGGCGGGGGCGTATTGGTCGCGGAGTTTTAGCAGTAACGGATCGTCCGCAGGCACGGAAGCAGGCCACTGCGAGGGCGCTGTGAACCCGTCCTTGGGCACTACTTTTGCCATCTGACCGCCATAGATGGCGGGAATGCCGGAATCGTCGGGAACATTTTCCGGCCCTGGCAAAAGACCCTCGCTTTGGCCTGCTCCCTTCGCGAGAGCTGGATCGTCGCGAAACACTTCAGCAGCTTCTACCAACCGGTTGCGGATACGTTCGCGTAGTTCTTGGGTGGCGGCGTTGGTGAAGGTGACAACCAGTATTTCCGGCGGGGTGAGCGGGCGTACAAACGCCGTGTCGTCGTCAACGCGGTGGCCGCCGAGTACCAAGCGCACGTACAGCAGTGCGATGGTGAAAGTTTTGCCAGTGCCTGCGCTGGCTTCTATCAGCCGGCTGCCGTGAAGCGGGAGCGTAAGCGGGTTAAGCGGTGTAACGCTGTTGGTTGACGGCAGTTGGCTCATGCGGCACCTCCTTTAATGGATCGATGCAGTGGCGCATAAAGCGTCTCCGTCAGTGTCGCAAAGCAGTGGCCGTTATTGTTCTCGCTAAACAGGCTTTCGAAGCTTGGCCATTGGTGGGCGAGGTAGGCGCTTTGGGCAACTTCGCCGGCCTGAAAACGCCCGCCTTCATAGGCCGTTTCAGCGGCGGCGTAAGCGTCGCTTGATGGGTCAGATTCTGGCGTGCCCTGTTTGGCTAGCCAGGCAAACGCAGCCTGTGGGGCGAGCGGTAGCGGAGCCTGCATGCCATCGCTCCAGGCGTTGAGAATGTTGTGTAGTTGGTAGAGGGCATTCTCGGCCTCTAAAGGTTCCAGCCGCACATGGCCTGCTTTTGAGAGCAACTGCGTGGTCATCGGGCGCTCGGCATTACCCGCTAAGTGGGCGACCCAGGGCCGCAGCAGGTGCTGCCAGCGGTACTGAGCACGGCCGCGCCCTTGGCTAACCAGGCTGCTGCTGAGCAATAATAGGCGGCAGCGGTTGCCTTTGCTATCTTCTCGTAACTCGCCTAGCCAGTCTTCCAGCGTTACCTTGCCTTCAACGCTTTCAACAACTCGTTCTTCAACAACATGCACGGCCTGCGGCGCCGTCACTATGTGGGGCCACTCTTGTAGCGCTTCTTCGTAGGCGCCAAACAGTGCCTCCATCGGCTCAGCCAGCGCTTCGCGCATACGTTCACCAAAGGCGCCCACGGCCAGTACGCCTTGGCCTTTGAAGCGTTCAAGCGTTGTGTGCAGTGCTTCAATGCGCGGCAGGCCGTTATCGATTGCATGGCGCTGGGCGGCGATTAGCTGATCCTGTAACTGCCAGTTCTGTAGCCCATCTAGGGTAAAGGGTTCCACATCGAGTTGGGCGAGCTCTTCGTGCTCGAAGTAAACACCGAGGCGGGTATTGAAAAAAGCTTTCGCCGGTTCACGTAGAAAGCTGCCCAACTGGCCAAGGGTCAGCGAGCCTTGCTGTTCAAGATCCCACTCAGGTAGCGGCGCTGGGTTGTTCGGACGAGAGTTGCTGCCGTTAATCTGCGTATGCGGGGCGCGCCATTCATGTACTTCTCGCCATTCATGTACATAAGTAAATAGCCGCGCCTGGGCAGGGGAGTCGTTGGTTTGTGCGGTGAAATAGCGACGGCTAAATGGCTGAAGCGGGTGCTCGGTGGTTAAGGCGTCTAGCAGCGGTGTGCCTTCGTGCGTGTGCCAGCCTGCTTCAAGATGGTCGCGCAGTTGGCCGACCAGCACCGAAGGTGGCATCGGGTTGTTATCGATCAGGCTGCGCCCGACCCAGCTAATGTAGAGCTGCTGGCGGGCAGAGAGCAGCGCTTCCAAAAACAGGTAGCGGTCGTCTTCCCTACGTGAGCGGTCGCCGGGGCGGTAGTCACTGCCCATCAGGTCAAAATCCAACGGTGGCTGCGAACGCGGGTACTCGCCGTCGTTCATACCCAGTAAACAGACGTGCTTGAAGGGAATCGCGCGCATCGGCATTAGCGTGGCGAAGTTGACCGCCCCGGCTAAAAAGCGCTGCGAGAGGCTATGTTCGTCGATTTGCCCCAGCCAGTGTTCGCGCACCATGGAAAGCGGCAGGGGGTCAAAAAGCTGGGCCTCGTCGGTACTGTCCAACAGCTGCTGAAGCGCGGTTTCCAGCTTGGTGAGCATCACGCTTTCTTGAGCGTCGTCGGTCACAAAGTAAGTTTCCAATAGCTCGCGCAGCCGCGCCACCCAGGTGGCGGTATCGGTGGGCTGGCAGAACGTTTCCCAGGTGTTTTCCAGGCGCTCTAGCAGCGTGGCCAACGGGCCCGCTAGCGACGCTTCTAGCCCGCCAATGTCATCAAACGGCTCAATGCCTTGCCAGGCGTCGGCGTCACCCATGGCGTAGCCCAGCAGCAGGCGGCGCAGTCCAAATGCCCAGGTGTTCTGGGTCAGCCCTTCGGGTAAATCTAGCCGGGTACGCTGCTCGGCATTGAGCCCCCAGCGAATGCCCGCGCCTTCAATCCAGCGGCTAAGCGTGGGTAGATCGTGCTCATCGATACCAAAGCGGGTGCGCAGCGCAGGGACTTCTAAAAGGTCTAAAAGATCGCTCACCGAAAGGCGTAGTTCAGGCAGGCGCAGCAGTTTTTCCAGCGCGATCATCAGCGGTAGCCGGTGGCGGCTGGCCTGGTCCGACAGCGTGTAAGGAATATAGCGCGTGTCGTCACGTTGTAGCTGGCCGAACACGGCTGCAATATGCGGCGCGTAGCGGTCGATGTCTGGCACCATCACGATGATATCGCGTGGGCGAAGATCGGGATCGGCGCTGAACGCGGCAAGCAGCTGGTCGTGGAGGATTTCCACTTCACGCTGGGGGCCGTGGGCAATATGAAACACGATGGAGTCGTCATTGGCCGGGTCTAGCGCGGGCCAGTGGGTTTGGGTTTCCGCTACTGGGCGCAGCTCGCGGATGTCGTCCTGAAGCTGGCTGAGCAGGCAGTTGCGTTCTTCGCCGCTAAACGGCTCAAACATATCGATCCGTAGCGCCTGCTGCTCAAACAGCGTTTGGTAGTTGCCTGAATCGTCGTGCTCATCAAGCAGGCGTAAGTAATCGCGACCCTGTTTGCCCCAGGCGGCCAGCAAGGGTTGGGCGTGCAGATGCAGGGCGTCAGTGGCATCCCCGGTACCCAGTACGTCCAGCGCGTCGGGCATGCCTGCCTTACGCTGCTGGCGGTAGCGGCTGGCGCGGAGCAGGTCTTTGTGTTCGATGATATCCGCCCAGTAGTACTGGCAGGGGTTGTGAACGCAGAGCACAATTTGGCAGCAGCGCGACAGCGCCGCCAAGGCTTCCAAGGTCTGTTGTGGCAGCGATGAAATGCCAAAAATGATCAGCCGCCGAGGCAGGCCAGGGGGGCATGGCTGGCCTTCTCGCTGCTCAGCGGCGATTAAAAACCGGCTGTGGACCTGGGCGCGGCTGCTGTTAAGACCCGCAGCACCTTGTGTGTTGGCCACATCGTCGCGTAGCGCTCGCCATAGTGCCGGCTGCCACTGCTGATGCGCTTCCAGCGGGCGCGCCTCACCGCGGGCGGTAATCAATACATCGTTGCCCTTCGCCCAGGCGTCCAGCCAGTCGGCGCGATAGACCTGATACTGGTCGAACAGATCCGCTAGCCGTTCGGCCAGCTGGTAGTGTTTGCGCTGGTCGCGGTCGACCTCTAAAAAGCGTGCCAGTGGCGCAAAGGCTTCCTGCTCGGCAAGGCTGGGTAGCAGGCGCAGTAGTCGCCATATCAGCCGCGATTTATCAAAAGGCGATGTTTCGGGAACGGCTTGTTCGCTTTCGTCATGCGCAACGTGCGTTAGCACCGTACGGTAGGCTTGCCATAAAAAGCGCGCGGGCAGAGTGACATTCAGCGCCGCGGCAATCCCTGCGCCGCCTTGTGCGGGGTCTTCCGCAAGCGCAAGTTTCAACCATTGCCCGATACCGTTGCTCTGCACCAAGATGGTTTCATTTTCCAACGGCGCTAGCGGGTGCCTGCGCATCCACGCCACCGCCAAGCCACGCAGGTCTTCAAGACGATTGGCATGCACCACCATAAAGCCTGGCGCTAACGGCGTTTGTGAGAGCAGAGGGTTTACAGGCATGCACGATAGTCCTTAATGAATGATTCCTTGGCGGCAGTGGCGATGGGCATAGCGCTATGGTGCCATATGTTAATCATCTTGCGGGATACGAAATATATCGCCAAGCTATACGGATACCGTGAGCAAAGCTAAGAGAGATCAACAATGACTGAGTCATCCCAACATTCCCGTCGCCACTCTTCTCTAGTGGTCGATGGTCCAGGTAAAGCTGCTAGTCGCGCCATGCTGCGGGCGGTGGGCTTTAATGATGATGATTTTAAGAAACCCCAAGTAGGTATTGCCTCCACCTGGAGCATGGTGACCCCGTGTAACAGCCATATTGGTGAGTTGGCTGATTTCGCCCGTGATGGCGCTGATGCTGGCGGTGGTAAAGGCGTGATTTTCAACACCATCACTATCTCTGATGGCATTGCGAATGGCACCGAAGGTATGAAGTACTCGCTGGTATCCCGTGAAGTCATTGCGGATTCCATCGAAACGGTGGCTGGCTGTGAAGGCTTTGATGGCCTGGTGGCAATTGGCGGCTGCGATAAAAATATGCCCGGCTGCATGATGGGCTTGGCGCGTTTGAATCGCCCCAGCGTGTTTGTTTACGGCGGCACCATCATGCCGGGTAAAGGGCACACCGATATCGTTTCGGTTTTCGAGGCCATGGGTGCGCACTCCCGCGGCGATATCGACCTGATCGAATTAAAAAATATCGAAGAAACCGCTATTCCTGGTCCTGGCTCCTGTGGCGGTATGTACACCGCTAACACCATGGCCTCGGCAATTGAAGCGCTGGGCATGAGCCTGCCGGGTAGCTCAGCGCAGAACGCTATCTCTCAAGAGAAGCGCGATGACTGCAAAGCGGCAGGCGAGGCGGTACTGGCGCTGCTAGAAGCCGATATTAAGCCTTCCGATATCATGACCCGCGAGGCGTTCGAGAACGCCATTACGGTCACCATCGCATTGGGTGGTTCAACCAATGCGGTGCTGCACTTGATTGGTATGGCGCGCACCATTGGTGTCGAACTGACGCTTTCTGACTTTACCGAGATTGGTAAGCGCGTGCCGGTACTAGCTGACCTGCGCCCTAGCGGCCATTATATGATGAGCGAGCTGGTGGCGATTGGTGGTATTCAGCCAATGATGAAAATATTGCTAGACGCAGGCTTGCTGCACGGTAACTGCATGACCGTCACCGGCAAAACCCTGGCAGAGAACCTGGCAAACGTTGCGCCTTACCCTGTTGAGCCGCCGATCATCGCGCCGCTTGATAAGCCCGTTAAAGCTGAAAGCCATTTGCGTATGCTTTACGGCAACTTGGCGCCAGAAGGGGCCGTTGCGAAGATTACCGGCAAGGAAGGTACGCGTTTTTCAGGCTCCGCGCGGGTGTTTGGCTCTGAGGAAGAAGCCCAGGCACGTATTAATGACGGCACCGTTGTGGCGGGCGATGTTGTGGTGATTCGCTATGAAGGCCCCAAAGGTGGCCCGGGTATGCGCGAAATGCTCACGCCTACATCGGCCATTATGGGTCGCGGCCTGGGTAACGATGTTGCACTGATCACCGACGGGCGTTTCTCGGGCGGCAGCCATGGTTTCGTGGTTGGCCATGTGTCACCGGAAGCCTTTGACGGTGGCCCGCTGGCGCTGGTCGAAAATGGCGACACCATCACCATTGATGCCGAAGCGGACACCATTGACGTTGACTTGTCAGATGAAGAGCTGACTCGTCGTCGCGCGGCATGGCAGCAGCCAGAACCCCGCTATACGCGCGGTGTGCTGGCTAAATATGCGCGTCTCGTTAGCTCTGCCAGCACCGGTGCGGTAACTGACCAAGAGTAAATCAACGTAATAATCGCGTTGTCATGAAGTGATAAAGCGCAAGGCTGAATATCAAAGCCTTGCGCTTTTTTATGGGTATAAAGTAGATAGAATCATGACAGGTATGCGAATCGGTGCAGCTATTGAGTTGGTTTTTAAATGCGAGAGTATAAATAATTTATCAGACCGCCGGGAGGCGGCCTGTGGAAGAAAGCGCAATGAGAAAGCAGAAGAATACTGCTAAGGCGCCTCCAGCTCTAAGGTGCGACGCAGGGCGAGGAGTTCATCCACGCACAGATGCTCAAGCCTTCCGGCGAGCAAGTCGCTAATTTTTTGAACGGGAAGCCCTGCCTGGCGGGCAATTTCTCGACTTCCTAGGTCTGATACTGCGATCAGACGCGTGATGATACGCATTAAACGCGTACGTTTTTCTAGTTCCCTGACATCGAGGTCAGGGCTGCTTCGCGGGGGATCAACCTGTTCCGCTGTGGCAGTTGCGCGTGCCGTGCTCATGTGGCTCCATTAGTCTGAAATGACCAACACACAATGCCGCCAACCGGTACGCTTTTCAATGCCTTTTTTGATGAAAATTTCACGACGCAGGCAAAGCCCGCAAGCGGGCTAGCTCTGGTAAACTATCCGCCTTCCTATTTTTCAGTGTGCCTGGCTAGGTGCATGCCATTTTTTCAATTTAGTTTTGCTTTTATAGGCCGTTGGGCCGAGGAGTTTTGCATGTCGTCGAGCAGCACACCCAAGGTGGGCGTGATCATGGGGTCTAAGTCTGACTGGCCCGTCATGGAGCACGCCGTGGCGATGCTGGAACAGTTGGGCGTGGCGTATGAAACGCGCGTGGTATCGGCTCATCGCACGCCTGACCTGCTGTTCGACTATGCCAAGAGCGCGGCTGAGCGCGGCCTGCAGGTGATTGTGGCTGGCGCGGGTGGCGCGGCCCACTTGCCGGGCATGGTAGCTTCACAAACGCCGCTGCCCGTGCTGGGCGTGCCGGTAGAGTCCAAAGCCTTGAAGGGCTTGGATTCACTGCTTTCGATTGCGCAGATGCCGGGTGGTATTGCGGTAGGAACGCTGGCTATTGGTAAAGCAGGGGCGACCAACGCCGGGCTATTGGCGGCACAAATCGTCGGCCTTCAAGATGCCACGGTGCGCAGTGCGGTAGAGGCCTTTCGCGCTGAGCAGACCCAGAAAGTACTCGACAACCCAGATCCGCGCCCCGAGCCGGACGTTGAATAAGGAAGCTCGGTTATGACGTCTGGTATGACCAAACATTCAGGCATTACCCAGCGTATTGGCATTTTAGGCGCTGGCCAGCTTGGCCGTATGTTAGCGCTGGCAGGGTATCCGTTGGGTAATCGCTTCACCTTCTTGGATACCACGGGCAACCCCAGTGCAGGCATTGGTGAGGTGGTCATCGACCCCGATAACCAGCGCTTGGCCGAGTTTCTGGCTAACGTTGATGTAGTGACCTACGAGTTCGAGCACTTGCCCGTTCAATTGGTCCGTGACATCGAACAGCACAAGCCCGTATATCCCAGCAGTCGAGCCATTGAGGTTTGCCAGAACCGTGTCGAAGAAAAGACGCTGTTTGATCGCTTGGGCATCCCAACGCCCGCCTACCGGGTTGTTGAGAGTGCCGAGCAGCTTGAAGCTGCCGCTCGTGAGCTTGGCTGCCCCGTAGTGGCCAAATCAGTCACTGAAGGCTACGACGGCAAAGGCCAGGCGGTGTTGAAGCATCCTGAGCAGGCGCAGTACGCATGGGCAGCTATCGGCCACTCGCAGCTAGTGGTTGAGGCCTTCGTCGATTTCGTGCGCGAAGTGTCCATGATTGCCGTACGGGGGCGCAATGGCGAGGTGGCGTTCTATCCCATGGCGGAAAATCAGCACGTCGACGGCATCTTGCGCTACTCGGTTGCGCCGCTGCCAGACTTGGATGCCGGCGTTCAGCAAACCGCCGATAGCTATATTCGTGCACTGTTAGATGAGCTGGATTATGTGGGTGTACTGGCGCTGGAGTTGTTTCAAACCCATGACGGCAGCCTGCTAGCCAATGAAATGGCGCCACGCGTGCATAATTCTGGCCATTGGACCATGGATGGAGCGGTCACCAGCCAGTTTGAAAACCATCTGCGTGCGATACAGGGCCTGCCGCTAGGCGATACGCAAGCGATTGCGCCCACCTGCATGATTAACGTCATTGGCCGCGAAGGCGATAACGCGGCCGTGCTGGCGCTTGCTAGCACGCATCTGCACCGCTATGACAAGGCTGAGCGCGCCGGTCGTAAGCTTGCTCACGTCAATATCCTAGCGGCCAACCACGCTGAACTGCTTGAAAAAGTGCGCGCCTGTAGCGCGCTGCTGCCAGAAGCCCCGCCCCCAGCGCTAAGTTTTACGGACACGCTCTGATAGCAAACTGTGATAGTAAAAAGCCGCCTGTTGTTGAACAGGCGGCTTTTTTAGTACGGCTGATCACTGACGCATCTAGCTCAACTGGCCACTCAGTAGTACCCACAGCGCAATCAATGCGAAGTGACCGGGATACCAGGCTAGCCATAAACGGCGCGGCATCTCCACGATGACAGTGGGAATGTAGCGGGCCGCACCGGCGGCTAAAATCAGCACGATGACACAGGTGCCAACGGTGAAGGATTTGGCCATATCCGAAGCATTCATTTGCCCTGCGATCCAGAGCACGGGAAAGGCCGCTAGCCCCGCCCATAGGCGCGCTTGGAAATGGCTGCCAGCATGGTGTAATGCGTGCATCGCAAACATTAATAGCGGAATCAGCAGCAGTCCGTTATGACCGTATTCCACCCAAAATCCGAGCAAATACCAAACCGTCACGACTACCGCTGAACCGGCTAACAGCCAAGGTAATCCTAGCGTTTGTTGCTGATAGTGCTGCCAGCCTTGGCGGACTAACGTACCCAGCACAAGGCCACTGGCCAGGGTAAAGCAGACGTTTAAGATAAACGCATCGGATGCACGGGGCATGACCATATAGGGCAACTGAGCAACCAGGCCAATCACTAAAATGCGGCGTGAATAGCGCAGCGGGTTACGCGTATTAAACAGCCCGTGCCAGGCCACCATCGCAGCAAAAAGTGGGAAAGCAATGCGGCCAATGGATGAACCTGCCCACCCTAAATCCCAATCGCCCGGCAATACATAGCGCGTGAGGTGATCGACGGTCATTGTGAACAGTGCTAACCATTGCCCCCAGCCAGTCCAATGGGATGACGGGCGCGAGCGAGTGTCTGGGTGAGTACCCGGTGAAAGAGCCATAAAACCTCCGTGTTGATCAACGGCAATGATACACAGACTCAGGTTGTTCTACCTAGTTCACTGAATTTGCTGCGTTTGGGAATGGGCGGTTGCTGAGCGAGAGCGTGCCGGCATTGTGCTGCTTTAAAACGCGTCACCCCGGCATGGGCCGGGGTGACGATAGGGCTTGTTACTTGTTAAGCGGGAGACTGCTCACCCGGCTTTGCGACTACTCTTCGCCGAAGTAGCGAGTAGAGATTTCGTCGTAGGTGCCGTCTTCTTGTACTTCAGCCAGCGCTTCGTTGAATCTCTCGGCTAGCGCTTCATCGCGCTGACGGAAGGCGATGCCAAAGCCGTCACCGAAGTATTCCTTGGGTTCGCTGATGCGCTCACCGATCACTACGTAGTCAGCGTCGTCGCTTTCAAGCAGCGTTGTTTGGCCAATCGGGAAGTCGAGGAAAACGATGTCCAGACGCTCGGCTTCCATGTCCAGCACCATATCGTCAGCCGTGGAGTAGCGGCTGATTTCGGCGACGCTGCTAAAGTTGTCTGTGACGTAGTTATCTTGCAAGGTGCCGCGCTGAACGCCGATGGTCATGCCTTCCAGCGTTTCTTCATTCGCTTCGCTGATGTCCAGGTCGCTGGCGGCAAACCAGGCTGATGGCATAGTGATGTAGGGGTCTGAAAACAGCACCTGCTCGCGACGCTCATCGTTAATGGTCATCGATGACATGATGGCGTCGTAGTTGCGTGACATCAGGCCAGGAATAATGCCATCCCATTCTTGCTCAACCCATTCGCAGGTAACGCCCATGCGATCGCACAGCTCATTGCCAAGGTCGATATCGAAACCGGTAAGCTCGCCTTCAGCGGTGCGAAACTCCATCGGCTCGTAGGGCACGTCAACACCAATGCGCACGTTGTCGTAGTCGCGTGCTTGAGCCGAGGAGGCGGCTGCGACGGCTAAGCCCAGAAGAGAAACCGTTACTATTTTTTTCATTTTTCTACTCCGAAGGGAACTGGTTCACTAATTATCATCCCCCTTAACGTACCCCAGCTGGTGGCAGACGAAAAGGGGTAATTACTGCTATAAACCAACGCTTGTTTGACGGTGGCAGATTTAGGTTTGCTACTGCCATTAACTTATCAGGCCCAGGGGCTAGCATTGATTGATTACGGCGTTTGCGGCTGTAAGTGCGCCAACAGGCGTTTTTCCAAGAAACGGAAAAAGTACAAAATTCCGAAGGTTAAGCACAGGTAGATAGCCGCGACGAACAGAAACGCATCGAACGGGGCGTAAAAACGTGCATATACAAACCGTGCGGCACCGGTTAAATCCATCAGTGTTACTACGCTGGCAATCGCGCTGGCATGCAGCATAAAGATGACTTCGTTGCCGTAGGCGGGTAGGGCACGACGAAAGGCGCTGGGCAAAATAATACGCCGCATCATTAGACTTTGTGACATGCCGTAGGCGCGGGCGGCTTCAATCTCACCTTGCGAGGTCGCTTTGATCGCTCCGCGAAAAATCTCGGTGGTATAAGCGGCAGTGTTTAGTGTGAAGGCAATCAGCGCCGGGTAAAAAGCGCCGCGCAGTATGGGCCATAAAAAAGACTCTTGAATGCCGTCGATAAACACCACACCGTAATAAATAATGTAAAGCTGGATCAGCAGCGGCGTGCCGCGAAATACATAGGTAAACAGGTAAATCGGCAAACTAATCCACTTATGCTTTGAGCTGCGCATAATTGCCAGCGGCACAGCAATAATCAGTCCCGTAATCAGTGATAAAAAGACCAGCTGTGTGGTGGTGACCAATCCTTCCCAATAGTAACCCAGCGTATTCACGGTAAAAATGGTGTTGCCGGCTAGCAGGTCATTAAACCAAGTGGAAATATCAAGCATCTCACTGACCTCCAAAGCCGATGTCATAGCGTTTCTGCAGGCGCGCAAAAAACCATTCGGATACGCTGGCTATCAGCAGATAAACTACTGCGACGGGAATTAAAAAGGTAAACGGTTCATGAGTAGTGCGAGAGGCTTCGGCGGCTACGCGAACCATATCGGTCAGGCCAATAACGGACACCAGCGCGGTGGTTTTCAGCAACACCATCCAGTTATTCGATAGCCCTGGCAGCGCATGGCGCATCATTTGCGGAAAGCGGATGCGCCTAAATACCAGGCCGCTACTCATGCCGTAGGCTTTACCCGCTTCAATCTGACCGTTGTCGACCGCCATAAAGGCACCGCGAAATGTCTCGCCCATATAGGCGCCGAAGATAAAGCCAATGGTGAGCACGCCTGCAGTGAAGGCGTTGAAGTTAATGTAAAGATCGATATCGTAGCTGTCATAGAGCATATCGCTGATCGCGTTAACGCCTATCTGACCGCCAAAAAACAGCAGCATCATCAAGACGAGATCCGGCACACCGCGGATCAGTGTGGTGTAGACCGTTGCGGTGCGGCGCAATAGCCAGTTGCGCGACATCTTAGCGCTGGCAGTTAGTAGCCCTAATACAATCGCTAATATTAGCGACAACACTGCCAGTTGAATGGTAACGCCAGCCCCCTCGATCAGCCGGGGACCATAACCTTGCAAATCAAGCATGGTGAGCCTCGCGGATCAGTATTTAGGGGCCAAGAACTGTTTCAGGCGTGGTGATTGAGGGTTACCTAGGATATCTGCAGGTGCTCCCGCTTCTTCCACTAAGCCCTGATGAAGGTAAATCACTTGGCTAGAAACATCCCGGGCAAAGCTCATTTCGTGGGTCACCACCACCATGGTGCGGCCCTCTGCAGCTAAACCGTGCATTACCTTGAGCACGTCGCCAACCAGCTCAGGATCAAGCGCAGAGGTGGGTTCATCAAACAGCATGACCTCTGGGTCCATCGCCAGAGCGCGTGCAATCGCGCCGCGTTGTTGCTGACCACCCGACATTTGCGCAGGGTAGGCATTCGCACGAGCGCTTAACCCTACACGGTCAAGCAAAGCGTGAGCATGCTCTAGCGCTTCTTTTTTCGGTTTTTTTAATACATGAATCGGCGCTTCGATGATGTTTTCCAGTAGTGTCATGTGAGCCCAAAGGTTGAAGCTTTGGAACACCATGGAAAGCTTGGCACGCATGCGTACTACCTGCTTCCAATCTGCGGGTTCACGGCCATGTTTCGTGGTTTTAAAACGAATAGGTTCGCCGTGCACAATAAGATCGCCATCGTCTGGCTGTTCTAGCAAGTTCATGCAGCGTAAAAAGGTACTTTTACCTGACCCAGAGGCGCCAATCAGCGTGATGACATCGCCCTTTTGGGCTTGCAGTGAAAGGCCTTTTAGGACTTCCGTATCGCCAAAGCGTTTTTTAATATTACGCACTTCAAGAGGAGTAGGCGTAGCGGCCATAACATTGGCTCCAGTACAGGGTTGCCGCAGCAACAGTAGGTTGTTTGGTGCGGCTGGCGCGAAAAAAGGGGCGATTCTATCAGGCTGGGCGCACTGAGCGCGCCCTAATTATGACATTAAGCGTTCGATGTTAGTCGTTTTGCTTAATGGCCTGTGATCTTCTCGCCATTATTGTTGTCAACATCGCTTGCTTTCCTACGGTTCTAAAGCTCATTTTTCTCAATTCTTTCGTGATGCTCTTAGTGTTGTACTGACTTAAGGTTGCGCTGAAATGGGCGCTACTAATAATGCTGCCCGAGCGCCAACTTCAACGTTGGCATTAGGAAATACGACGCAAAGAGGCGTATCGCCTACTCTAAAATCACCCGCAGTGCTGTCTTGCGACAAAAGCGTGCCGGGTTCGAAGCGGCTGAAATTGAGCGTGTCATCGGCAAAGCACAGCTGGAAATCGTCAGAGCGGCGCATGAGCTCGTGGTGAACTTGAAAAAACACCATCTGTGATGCTGACTTGCTGGCCGGCTGATGACCTTCACTCAGTGACGTAAGCAGCGCACGCATGGGTGTCAGCGATGCCATGTCGTTTTGGCCAAAAGGTGCGACACGACCCAGCTCAAACGTAAACGCCTGGGCTGCGTGATAATGCTTGCTGTAGTGGGAGAATGTCCAGCTGTGCTGGTGTTGATGTAGCACTGCCTGCATGTCCGCCGCGGCTAACCAGTCCCACTGACTAGGGGCGGTCGCTGATTGCGCAAAGGGCTCCACTACAAAGCGTGGGTAGCGGCTGCCTCGTATGGCGGTATGAAGGTCGTAATGTAGTTTGGGCTGATGGGCATGTCGGGCGTAAAAATGATCGACCGCGGCCATTAGTTCACGGGCACGATCAGGCTCTAGGCCTTTAGCCGTTAGCTCGCGATTGAACAGGCGGTTTAAATTAGTGCTGAGAAAGCGCTGCTGAGCCTTAAGCGCAGGCAAATTGCCTAGAATAACTAACACGGGCGTGCCCAGCGTCACCGTGCCTGCTTCCAAGGCGCTTAGCCACTCGCCAACAAGCTCGACCGGTGCCGTTTCGTTGCCATGGATCGCTGCTGAAAAGATACACGCGTGGGCATCAGCGCTTGCCTGATGAGGGGTAAGCTCCATAATGCCTGGCGCGTGCAAAGAATACGTTCCGCTTCTAAAAGCGCCGCTACGAGAGGCGGGGGGCTGCCCGTCAAGCGACCAATCGAGCCAGTGGCCTAGCATTGTTGGTTCCTTCATCCGTGTCGTTTTCAGCATAACCGTGAGCCTAGGTTTAGCACGTTGGACTGGTGTGACAAACCCATAGGTCGTTCGCGTGAAAAAGCCCAGTTTAATCATGAAACAATAAAAAAGCGCCCATACTAAGCATGAGCGCTTTTTGGCAGAAAAAAAGTCCGGTTAGGCTGAACGCTGGCGCTTCATCTCTTGCTGATACTCGCTGGCAAGGGAGGTTTTTTGTTTGTCTTCAAGCCCACGTCCAGCCAGCTGGAAGACTTCTTGCTCTTCTTCATCCAGGTGATGGGTCACTAAATGCTGCAATTGTTTAGCATGGGTCAGCCAGTGAGTTGCGCTATATTCAGTTTCATCGGGTAGCTCTAGTAACTCGTCAATTTCATGATGCTCAGCCACGCTGTGGCGCGCTTTTTCTTGAGTTAGATCCATGCCCATCATGGGGATATACAGCGCCCGCTCTTCCGCCGCCGCATGGTAGTGAAGTTCAGCCCGTACCTGCTGATAAAGACTATCGCGCTCTTCACTGTCGCCGTGGGTCTCAACTAACTGGGCGAGCAGGTCGCGCTGAATATCATGATCCTTGCGCAGGGCTTCAAAAATCGTCATTCCAGGCTCCTTGGAAACGTTTTAAAGGGTGGCATGACAAAAGCTAGTGGTGGATGGCGTAAAGTGCAAGGGTATGCTCGTCGATGAAATCGATGCTCGCGGTCGAAAACATTCGCTTTTTTCCACCATAGGGTGCGCTATCTTGTTATTCATTAGCTCACCGGGTAGACCTCCATCGCAATGCACCACAAAGTATAGGAGATAGCAATGACAAAGGTACTGGTTCTTTGTTACTCCATGTATGGACATATCGATACGATGGCTCTCGCCAGCCTGATGAGCGCGAACTGAAAATTGCCCGTTTCCAAGGTGAGTTAGTGGCTAAAACGGCAGCTAAATTAGCTAACTGATTGATCGTTAAGGCGGTTGATAAGTTTTTAGCGGTTAACTTGTTCCGCTCGTAATGTAAAAAGCCTCGCTGGCGAAATCCAGCGAGGCTTTTGATTAGCGATTGCGTTGGGGCTTTTTACTCAGCCAGCTTGTCGGCAATCGCTTTGCCTAGGTTTTCCGTGGTGCCATTACCACCCACATCGCGGGTGAGTACTTGGCTATCACCTTCGCTTAGCACGCTCTCAATGGCGGTCACGATGGCATCTCCGGCTTCTTTATAGCCAAGATGTTCCAGCATCATCGCCCCCGACCATATCTGGCCGATGGGGTTGGCGATGCCTTTGCCGGCGATATCCGGTGCGCTGCCGTGAACCGGCTCGAACAGGCTGGGGAAGTTGCCTTCTGGGTTAATGTTGGCGGAAGGCGCAATACCGATAGTGCCGGTGCAGGCGGGGCCTAGGTCGGAAAGAATATCGCCGAATAGGTTGCTGCCCACCACCACGTCAAACCAGTCCGGATGAAGCACAAAGTTAGCGGTCAGAATATCGATATGAAATTTATCCACGGCGATCTCTGGGTAACCTTTCGACATTTCGACTACGCGCTCATCCCAATAGGGCATAGTGATTGAGATGCCGTTGGACTTGGTCGCCGAGGTGAGCTTTTTGCGTGGGCGTGTTTGCGCTAGCTCAAACGCATATTTCAGCACGCGGTCAACGCCGGTGCGGGTCATGATGGTTTCTTGAATGACGACTTCACGGTCGGTGCCTTCAAACATCTTGCCGCCAACGCTTGAGTATTCGCCTTCGGTGTTCTCGCGAACCACATAAAAGTCGATATCACCCGCTTTGCGACCTGCTAGCGGACTCTTAATGCCGGGCATTAATTTGCAAGGACGCAGGTTAATATATTGATCGAACTGGCGGCGGAATTGGAGCAATGAACCCCACAGGGATATATGGTCAGGCACTTTTTCAGGCCAGCCAACGGCACCATAGAAGAGCGCATCGAAATCTTTTAGCTGCTCGAACCAGTCATCCGGCAGCATCTTGCCGTGTTCCAAATAGTAGTCGCAGCTACCAAATTCAAAGACGCTAAATTCTAGATCAATATTGAAACGCTTAGCAGCAGCTTCAAGCGCGCGAATGCCCTCAGGCATTACTTCGGTGCCAATGCCGTCGCCAGCGATGACCGCAATCGTATGAGCCATGGTAACTCCTTACATTGTTGGTTATGCAATATCAGTTCAGATGCATGAATACTGAAACATAAAGCACTATCAGAATTGAGTGTAGCGGCTATTTGTTAATAGATAATCAGGCTATTATTCAAGCTATTGTTGCCATAAAGTAGAGAATAGCTGAGGGATTAGATGGCCCACATGGATGATTTGGCTTTTTTTCAGCATTTAGCCCGTGCCGGCAGTTTAACGGCGACGGCGCGCGAGCTTGGCCTTTCGCTGTCAGCGGTGAGCAAGCGATTAAAAATGCTTGAAGGACGTTTAGGCGTCGAGTTGGCTGCCCGTACCACAAGGCGATTAACGCTGACGGCCGAGGGCGAACGCTATTTTGCACGCGGGGCGCTGATTCTGGACGAGCTTGATGAACTGGAAAACTCATTGGGCGAGAGCATCAACCAGGCACTTAGCGGCAGGCTACGTATTAACGCCACCTTTGGTTTTGGCCGTCGTCACATTGCTCCATTGCTGTCACGTTTTTGTACTCAACATCCAGACGTAGATGGGTGGCTCGAGCTCACTAACTTTCCGCTTAATTTAAGCGATCACGGCTTTGATATTGGCATTCGCATTGGCGAGCCTCCTGAGTCGCGCTTGGTTGCCCGGCGAATTTTAGCGAATCGGCGCGTGCTCTGCGCATCGCCGACGTATATCTCTCAGGCGCCAATGCTTCAAGCGCCCGCAGATTTACAGCAGCATGCTTGCCTAGTGATCCGTGAGAACGACAGTGACTTTCCGGTGTGGCGCTTTGAGCGATGCGGTCAGCCTACCAAGGTGCAGTCGGTTAAAGTCAGCGGTCGGTTGGCAAGCAATGATGCGGAGGTGATCACTCGGTTAGCGCTAGATGGCCACGGCGTGATGTTGCGCTCTTGGTGGGACGTTAATGAGCACCTCGCCAGCGGTGCTTTAGTGGCGTTACTGCCTAGCTGGCAAGGCGTACGAGCAGATTTTTACGCGGTGTTCGAGCAGCGCCGCCACGTGCCCGCCAGGCTGCGTGCCTTTATTAATTTTGCGCAACGGGAGATGGTGGGGCGGGTGTCAGTGCTGCCAGAAGAAACGATTAGCGGTTTGGGCATGTAGCGTTTTCAATGATCGAGCTCCTTGCCGGTAAATCTGTTCAGTGGGCGTTGATTAGAGCACTAGCTTGGGTTGCACGCCATATTAGTCGCAGGTAACGGTCGAATGATCGCTATGGCGGGCGAGAACGCGAAGGCGTGAAGCCAGCATATCGCGGTCGAGGTAGGTGCCCTGCAATCGATATGCAGCGGTAACCCGACCGCAGTATAAGCCGCGTTGTTGGGGTTGGGTTTTGAGCGCACGTCGAAGCGAACACCAAAGTTGGTGGCTCGCAGCGGCCCAATACGCTCAGCTAAACGGCACACTTCTTCTTCCACTAAGGGGCCATCCGTCATTAGTGCCAAGCCATCGCGTAGCATGGCGGTGAGCCAGACTTTCTCACCTTGAGGCGTTACTAAACCGCTGTGACTGATGCGCTCAGGCGTAAAGTCATCATTCCACGGCATGCTGCTGGGTACCGCTGAGCTCAGACTTGCTTCTGGACGGCGTTGATATAGCCAGCCGCAATGAAACGCGCTGGCATGCCCATCCTGCCAGTTCAGGTGCAGGTGGCCATCCAGTAGCGCAATGCTTGGCGGCTCAGCAATCGCTTCAAGTGGTAGATAGAGCCTTTCGCGTGTCTGCGGATGGCGGCAGGCTTGGCAGGCGCAGTGATCGCGCAACCAGAGCAAGGGAAGGGTGGTTTGCTGGCCATCTTGCCACTCAAGTGAGACGCCATATTGGGCGAGCATCGCCTGGGTAAGTGCAGGCCCGGCTTGGTAGGGGGTTAATTCGCCCATGTCTGGGGCGTGAGCATTATTCGTTATTGTCGAGGGTATCGTATGTGCTGCGCTGTTCATTAAAACTCCGAATAGCTCCCTTGGCGGCAATGCCTATGGGGCGGTGCATTATTGTTATTGAGGATGAAGGAGTAGCCGCGTCAGTGACAAACGATTAATCTGGCCCCTAAGACATCATTTTACTTATAGGTTGCTTTTTCATGGGTCAATTACCGCCGTTGCTATGGCTGCAAGCCTTTGAATCTGCGGCACGTACATTGAGTTTTACCGCCGCAGGTAACGAGCTAGGCGTCACTCAGGCCGCTATCAGCCAGCGTGTTCGGCTGTTGGAGGATCGCGTAGGTCAAAAATTGTTTGTGCGCCATGCCCGAAGTTTGACGTTAACGCCCGCCGGTCAGGCATGGCTGCCAAGTATTCATGATGCCTTCATGCGTATTAGTGAAGGCACGCTAGAAGTCTTTGGCAGCACCACTGAGCAGCCGGTCACGCTACGCACGACACCGGTGATTCAGCAGTCCTGGCTGGCTCCGCGCTTAATTGCTTTCCACCGTGCCTATCCGCAGGTGGCCGTTCGCTTGGTAAGTGCGATCTGGCCGGATGACTTCGGCCCCGAGGGCGCCGACATTGAAATTCGTTACGGCAAAGGGGAATGGGCCGGTGTTGATATGCAGTCGCTAGGTGAGGATCAACTGCAGCCGGTTTGTTCGCCCTCGCTGGCTAAAACACTGGCGTCACCAAGCGATTTGGCTGGGCATACATTGCTTCATGCGGCAGGGTTTGGCATTGGCTGGTCAGGCTGGCTTCAGGCCGCAAACGTAGCGGATATGGAAGCACGGTGTTGGTCAATAACCTGCGATAACCAGGTGATGACGCTGGTATTAGCCAGCCAGGGTGGAGGTGTCGCGCTTACCCATCGGCGTTTAATGGAGCGGCGGACGGACCTGGTCGCCCCCTTTGCGCTTAGCGTAGTGAGTGATGAGCGCTTTTGGCTAGTGCGGCCTAATCGTCGTCACGTAGATGAGGATGCTGCCTTGGTTTGGGCGTGGCTGGTTGAGTCACGTTAAGCTGCTGTTAAAACTGGATTGGTGCGCTGGTGGTCGGCATCATTTTTCCAATGTTCTTGCCATTTTGGTGCAACCGTGAAGAATGATGCGTTTTCAATGCTAAAAAAGGCGTCTGATATATGGAATTTTCTCTTGCAGCGCTAGTGGATCGTGGCAATGGATTGCTGTGGGGCAGCGTACTGGTTTACTTATTGATTGGCGCTGGCATCTACTTCACCGTTATGACTCGCGGTGTTCAAGTTCGTTATTTTGGCCATATGTTTAAGCTTCTGCGCAGCTCCCGCGAATCAAACGGCGGTATCTCTTCGTTTCAAGCACTTTCAACCAGCTTAGCGGCGCGAGTCGGTACGGGTAACCTTGCTGGGGTGGCCGTCGCGATCTATTTTGGTGGCCCTGGCGCCATTTTCTGGATGTGGATGACTGCGATGGTCGGCATGGCGACCAGTTTTGTAGAGTCAACGTTGGCTCAGGCGTATAAAACCGACCATGGCGATAATACCTTCCGCGGTGGCCCGGCCCGCTATATTGAAAAAGGCCTTGGCTTACGCTGGTTGGCGATGCTGTTTTCCATTTGTTTGATTATTGCGTTTGGATTGGCGTTTAACAGTGTTCAGGCCAACTCCATCGCCCAGGCGATGGAACAGGCATTTGCCATTCCCACCTGGGCCATGGGGTTAGTCTTGATGGCGGTGGTCGCGCCGATCATTTTTGGCGGTTTAAAGTCGATCGCCAAAGTAGCTGAACTGGTTGTACCGCTGATGGCACTGCTTTATCTGGTGCTGGCGCTGGTTGTGGTGGGGTTGAATATCAGTGAATTGCCCGCCGCGATCATGACAATTGTGCGCAGTGCTTTTGGTCTTGAACAAGCCGCTGGCGGTGCTGTTGGTTACGCCGTTTCTCAAGCGATAATGAACGGTATTCAGCGCGGACTCTTCTCTAACGAGGCGGGTATGGGCTCGGCACCCAACGCAGCGGCAACGGCCTCTACGCGCCCCGATCACCCTGCCGCGCAGGGCTTTATTCAAATGCTGGGGGTGTTTCTAGATACCCTGGTCATCTGTACGGCAACGGCGGCGATTATCATTATGGCCGGGCCAGAGCTAATGTCAGGTGATGAGAATAATGGCATTCAGCTAACCCAAATGGCGCTATCCAGCCACGTGGGCGACTGGGGTGGTATGTTTGTCGCGATGGCGATTCTGCTGTTTGCGTTTACGTCGGTTATTGCCAACTACTCTTACGGTGAGTCTAACATTGAATATTTAGCCGGACGTCGTGCCCCTGTGGCCGTTATGCTTTATCGCTTCGCGGTGCTGGCGATGATTATGGTGGGGTCGGTGGCTAGTCTCGGGGCGATCTGGAACTTCGCAGATCTATCGATGGGGATGATGGCGATTATTAACTTGGTGGCCATTTTGATGCTGTCGCCGGTGGCTTTCTCTCTTTTCCGTGACTACGAAGAGCAGTTGAAAGCGGGTAAAGAGCCGGTATTTGACCCAAGCCGCTTCCCTAAGCTGGTCAATAAAGTTGATCCAAAGGCTTGGCCGAAAAAGTAAAAAGGAGGTTATCGTCATGGCTCGGCCTGAACTACTCGAACAGATTTACACGATCGTTGATCAGATTCCGCCGGGCCGTGTCACTACCTATGGCCGCGTTGCTAAAATGACGGAAGGCGCGACCCCGCGCATGGTGGGCTCGGCGATGCGTCATTTGCCGGACGGCCATCAACTGCCTTGGCATCGCGTGATTGCGGCGTCGTTAAAGCTTGCTGATCATGGTGGGGCTGAGCGTCAGCATCAGAAACTACGCGATGAAGGTGTGTTATTTGATGCTAAAGGGCGAGTGCCTGCCCATCTCGTTTGGCCCGATTGAGTAAAGCCATACTGCTTGCTAACAACAACGCCGCCCAATGGGGCGGCGTTGTTGTATTCGGCTGAGCGATCAAGGCGTTATGCGGTCATTCACTCTTCTGACTTACCGCCGGATTTCCACGACCAGTCACGCCAGCGTAAATCGAACAAATCTTTACGACGGTCTTTCAAATTCGTTACTGAGCCTTCAGCGCGCACGACCGTAAGGCGTGTGAGATCTAAATCAGAGAAGAAGATCATCTCTGTATTGGGTGTCGTTTCCGCCAGCACCGCGTCGTGAGGGAAGGCGAAATCAGACGGCGAGAAAACCGCTGACTGAGCGTATTGAATGTCGAGGTTTTCAATCGAAGGCAGGTTGCCAACGCTGCCACAGAGCACCACGTAGCACTCGTTTTCAATTGCCCTCGCCTGGGCACAGTGGCGCACGCGCAGGTAGCCGTTTTTGGTGTCGGTCCAGAAGGGTACGAACAGGATGTCCATGTCTTGATCGGCCAGCAGGCGACCCAACTCCGGGAACTCCACGTCATAGCAAATCAAGATGCCTACGCGGCCTGCGTCAGTATCAAACACCTGAAGCTCATCACCACCCTCTATCACCCAATCGCGGCGCTCTTGAGGGGTAATATGCAGTTTGGCCTGACGCTCAACGCTACCATCACGGTGGAACAGGTAAGCGATGTTATAGAGCCTGTCATCATCGCCGACTTCTATCATTGAGCCGCCAACAATGTTGATGTTGTACGAGACCGCCATGCGCGATAGCTCGAGCTTAAAGCGCTCGGTGAAACCGGCCAAAAAGCGAATAGCCCCCATTTGATCCTGCTGGGCATCGCGGTCTTGAAGGCCCATCAGCGGTGCATAGAACAACTCTGGAAAGACCGCAAAATCACTCTGATAATCGGAGAGGGCATCAACAAAGTATTCGATCTGTTGCAGTGCGGCTTCTACCGAGGAGAACTCGCGCATCTGCCACTGCACGGCACCTACACGCACTTGAGTTGGCTTGTTGTCGAGCACACTATCGGCGGGCTCAAATAAGATATTATTCCACTCCAGCAGGGTAGCGTAGCCGCGAGACTGCTCATCTTCGGGTAGGTATTTACGCAACAAACGTTTTACCTGGAAATCATTCGCCTGTTGGAAAGACAAAATCGGGTCGTAAATCTCTTTGCGTGAGACTTTATCAATATATTGAGCGGGGGTAAGTTCATCGGCATGCTGGTGGTAGCCTGGGATACGACCACCGGCAAGAATCGACCGCAGGTTCATCGAACGGCACAGCTCTTTACGTGCTTCGTAAAGACGTCGTCCTAGTCGATAACCCCGGTAGTCGGGATGAATCAGCACGTCTAGCCCGTACATAGCATCGCCATCCTCGTCGTTGAGGATGGTTTCGCGATGACCAATAAGATCGTCATACTTGTGCGGGTTAGAGAACTCGTCGTAATCGACCTGAACCGTTAGCGCCACACCGACCAGAATGCCATCATCTTCAATGGCGATTTGGCCGTCAGGAAACTCCTGAATGAGCTTGTCGATCGTGCGCTTTGGCCAAGCACCGCCAATATCATGATAGACCGCGTCCATCAGGGCCTTGAGCTGATCGTAGTCATCGCTCATTAGGTTGCGCAGATTAAGATGCAGCTCTTCCAGGGACATATTAGGGCTTCCCAGCGTCAGAAATAAACGGCCATTCTAGCATTATCGAGCGCGGCTCGACTTATCGGAGGTTAAGTCACGTGTGAACGGCCGGATCAGCGTTTGGGCCATGATCACGCCCGCCAGAATCAGCAGCCCTCCCGCCAGATGGAAACCGGCCACCTGCTCGCCTAAAAAAAACATCGCGATCAGAGCGCTAAATAGCGGCATTAAATTGATGAAAATACTTGATTGACTGGCACCGATTTGACGCACCGCACGCATCCATAAAAAGGTGGTAATCACGGAAGCAGGGATGCCCGCATAGAGTATTAGCCCAATGTTTTGCCCATCGATGGGCGTCATCGGACCCATCAAGTACGGCGGTAGCAAGAACAAAACGGCAAAGCAAACCTGCGCATAGAGCATTACCCAAGGCGGTAAATTCATCGACCAGCGTTTGAGCATAACGCCATACAGCGCGTAGCAGGTGGCCGCCACGACCATCAGCGCATCGCCGAGCGCGACCTGTAAATGCAGCAGTGACAGCGGATTGCCGCGCCCCAGCAGCACCGTGACGCCGACAAACGCCAGCATGCCGCCCATGACGCCGCCAAGGGTGGGTGGCTCGCGCAGGATCAGCGCGCTTAGCAGCACCGTTAACAGCGGTACCATCGCGGCTAGAATGCCCATATTAGTCGCGGTAGTTGTTTCTGCCGCGACATAGGCCAGCCCTTGCCATAGCCCCATGCCGAGCAGCCCAAGCAGTGCAAGTTTAGGCCATTGGCGGCTAATCTCCGCGCGGTGTCGTAGCACTGCTGGCAGTATAAAGGGCGTCATTACCGCCAGAGCTAATAACCAGCGTAAAAAAGCGATGCTGCTCGGTGCAATGGCACCTACGCTAAGCTGATTAATGGTCATGTTGCCCGACCAGATGAGCACGGTAGCGAGCGGCGGTAAAAAGTAAATCAAGGGCATAGCAACGTTTCCTTATCGTTAGCCGGGTAATGTGCCGTGAATTCATACGCTGGGCAAGCCATTGGCAGACGTTAACGGGACTATACGCGATGGCCAGGATGTCATACGCTTGTTTGAATAATGCCGTCTAATAATATTTGGAGAAACCTGATGACCCGTGAGCCCGCCTATCCGCATCTTTTTCGCCCGCTAACCATTGGCCATTTAACGCTGCCTAATCGCGTATTAATGGGCTCAATGCATACCAATTTGGAAGAAGCGCCTGACGGCTTTTCACGCTTAGCGGCGTTTTATGCAGAGCGGGCACGGGAAGGGGTTAGCCTCATTGTGACGGGAGGGATTGCTCCCAACGCTGAAGGCGCGGTGTTTCAGGGTGCACACGCGCTGACCGGTGACGCGCAGCTGTCGGAGCATCGTCAGGTAGTGGATGCGGTGCACGCAGAGGGCAGCCATTTATGCATGCAAATTCTTCACGCCGGGCGCTATGCCTATTCGCCGGATTTAGTCGCTCCTTCGGCCATTCAGGCGCCGATTAACCCTTTTATGCCCCGGGCGCTGAGCAGCGAAGACGTTGAACAGCAGATAGCCGATTACGTCCGCTGCGCCCAGCTTGCGCAACGGGCGGGCTACGATGGCGTTGAAGTGATGGGCTCGGAAGGCTATCTGATTAATCAATTTATCTGTCAGCGGACCAATCAGCGTGACGATGAATGGGGCGGACCATTCGCGAACCGGATGCGCTTTGCCGTTGACATTGTCCGTCGTGTACGCGCTGCGGTGGGGGAACGCTTTGTGATTATCTTCCGTCTCTCGATGATTGATTTGGTGGAAGACGGCAGTACCTGGGAAGAAATCGTCACGCTGGGGCAGGCGATTGAAGCTGCCGGGGCCGATGTGATCAATACCGGTATCGGCTGGCACGAAGCCAGGGTGCCAACCATTGTGACGAGCGTTCCGCGGGCGGCCTTTACCGAGGTGACCCGGCGCATTAAGTCGGCGCTAACGATTCCGCTCATTACCACTAACCGGATCAACATGCCGGACGTTGCCGAGCAGGTGCTGGCGCAAGGCCATGCCGACATGGTGTCTATGGCGCGGCCCTTTCTGGCGGATGCGGCCTGGGTGAGTAAGGCGCAGGCAGGCCAGGCCGAGCAGATCAATACCTGTATTGCCTGTAACCAAGCCTGTTTGGACCATACCTTTGCAGGAAAGCTGACATCCTGCTTGGTGAATCCTCGTGCCTGCCATGAAACGGAGCTAATCATTGCACCGGCACATGCGCCCAAGCACATCGCCGTTGTGGGTGGTGGGCCTGCGGGGCTGGCCACTGCGGTGACGGCGGCCAGTCGCGGGCATCACGTGGTGCTGTTTGAGCGGCGTAGTGATCTAGGCGGTCAGTTTAACTATGCGCGCAAAATTCCTGGTAAAGAGGAATTCAACGAAACGCTGCGCTATTACCAAGGCATGCTTACTAAATATGCAGTTGAGGTGCGCTTGAACACCACGGCCACGGCGCAGGCGCTAGTGGGCTTTGACGAGGTGGTGCTGGCTACGGGGGTTCAGCCTCGCGAGCTAAGCTTGCCAGGTTACGACCATGCCTCGGTGCTTAGCTATGCTGAGGCGATTGAGTCTCCTGATCGGGTGGGGCGTAGGGTGGCGGTGATTGGCGCAGGAGGCATTGGTTTTGATGTCGCTGAGCTATTAGCACATCAGGGGCATGCTGCGCTGGATATCGATGCCTGGTGCGACGAGTGGGGCGTTGATTTAGCCGTAGGCGAGCGAGGTGGGTTAAAGGCACCTACGCCGCCAGAGGTTCCCCGTGACATTGTGATGTTGCAGCGTAAAACGTCTAAACCGGGTAAGTACTTGGGTAAAACAACTGGCTGGGTGCATCGCGCTTCGCTTAAACAGCGTGGCGTGAAGATGCTAACCGGCTGTGAGTATCTCAATATCGACGACGCCGGTTTGCATATCCGGCGAGACGGCGTTACTCAACTGCTTGCGGTGGATAGCGTGGTGGTGTGCGCCGGGCAGGAGTCCGTGCGTGATTTATTGACTCCCCTAACGCAGGCAGGAGTGGCGGTGCATATTATCGGCGGTGCTGATGAAGCCAGCGAGCTGGACGCCAAGCGCGCTATTGAACAGGGCACTCGCTTAGCGGCGCTGTTATAGCAATACAAGTATGAGGGCGTATTTATAAGTACGTGCTTAAAAAGCGCGGGTGACGTTAGCCTATAAATGGCGATAGACTAAATGATCCGTTAATAAGGGATTTCTTGGCCTATTTATTAAGCGTAACTAGGCATTAAAGGCGTTGGTGGCACCCAGCCTGCGCCGTAAGATCGCCAGATATAAGGACAAGCGTCATGACCTCGGAGTGTAGCCCGCGTTTTTTAGCCAGTGATAACACCTCAGGTATTTGCCCAGAGGCGATGGAATATTTGCTTGAAGCCAACCGTAGTGACGATCTGGCCTATGGCAACGATCTTTGGACGGCCCGTGCCGCAGACCGTTTCCGCGAGATGTTTGACTATGACTGCGACGTTTTCTTTGTTTTCAACGGCACGGCCGCCAACTCGCTGGCGCTTTCGGCAATGGGGCGCAGCTATCACAGCGTTATTTGTCATGAGTTGGCGCATATTGAAACGGATGAATGCGGTGGTCCTGAGTTTTTCTCCAACGGCGCGAAGCTGCTGACCTCCCCAGGTGCAAATGGCAAGCTTACGCCTGAAGGTATTGAGGCGCTGGTCACTAAACGCAGCGATATTCACTACCCAAAGCCCAAAGTTGTATCGCTGACCCAAGCAACCGAAGTCGGAACGCTTTATTCACGCGAAGAGCTAATGGCAATCCGTGCCGTTGCCGATAAGCACGACCTGCGCCTGCATATGGATGGAGCACGCTTTGCCAATGCCTGTGCAAGCCTAAATGCCACGCCAGCAGAGCTAACGTGGCAGGTCGGCGTGGACGCGCTGTGTTTTTCAGGGACTAAAAATGGCCTGGCATTTGGCGAAGCCATTTTGTTTTTTAATCGTGAGCTTGCCGAAGATTTCTCTTACCGCTGTAAACAGGCCGGCCAGTTGGCTTCTAAGATGCGCTTCGTCTCGGCGCCGTGGCTAGGGCTGCTAGAAAGCGGCGCCTGGTTAACCAATGCCCAGCATGCAAATGCCATGGCGCGCTATTTGTCGGAAGGGCTACAAGCGCTGCCAGGCGTGTCGCTGATGTTTCCAACTGAAGCCAATAGTGTGTTTGTCGAACTGCCGCCCGCGGCGATTGAAGCGTTGAAAGCCAAGGGATGGACGTTCTACACCTTTATTGGCGCCGGCGGCGCTCGCTTTGTATGCGCTTGGAACACCACCGTTGAATTACTAGACGCGCTGTTAGCCGACGTGAGAGAGGTGATCGCATAGCTCGCATCGGATGGGCTTAGCCGCCGTGCTGATCAGGGAGAGATCTCTCGACTGGCGCTGGTAAAGCCCATCAGTGACATGTCCATGTCAAGGCGCTGGCCGTCCGGAGATATGGCGCTTACGGTCGCGGTAGTGCCGCCACGCAGTTGCTGCAACATGCTTGGTTCCAGCGGCAGATCTGCGCGACAGCCCTGTTCTTGGCAGAACTGGTAGGGGAATCCGACCGGCTCATTGTTATCTACCTGCAACTGCATGCCTGACGCTAGGTTCACCCCTAGCGGCATCACAAAAGCCATCACTGGGCTATCTATCTGAGACGAGTGGCCGACGATAGCCCTCATCAAGGGTTCATTGCTGTCAGGATTGTTGACTATCTGGTTCATGGTGCAGCCCTGCTGCTGACCGGACGCGGAGGGGCAGCTCACTTCCCAGTCCTGAAAGCTCTGGGTGTCGACGTTCGGGGCGCTCTGGGCCTGGGCCGTTGAAGTTGCGATAGCGGCGAACAGTGGTAACAAAGCGGTCATCAGCGCGCGACGAATTTGCATGAATTCATATCTCCGGGGGTGAGCAGGGCTAAAACATAGCTTGAAAACGGCTACCCAAAGCGGTCGCCGCCAAGCGATTAAGGATTACCTGCATTCGAACATGTTTCAAGCCCTGGGTTCCAGTATCGTTTTCAAACGTCGGCTGCTATGCCTTGAGGCACTTTAAATCTTTCCGGCCCTCTAGCGTTGAAGGTTTTAGTCATCACTTTTTGCTAATACTGACTACGCTAAAAAAGCGACACCTCGTTTGGCACGCCGTCGCGAAAAATCTGGTTTGGCGGTGACTGCCCGGGGATGGGCCACAGGAGAGTGCCATGAGCATCTTTGATCACGTTCAAGACCGTTTTTCCCGCGTTCAGCAAGAAGACATGAGCCTGGAAGAGTATTTGGCGCTGTGTCGTCGTGAGCCAGCGATGTATGCCAGTGCTGCCGAGCGCATGCTGGAAGCGATTGGCGAGCCAAGCGTAGTAGATACTGCAAAGGATGCACGGCTATCGCGTATTTTTTCCAATAAAGTTATCCGCCGTTACCCTGCCTTTGCAGAGTTTCACGGTATGGAAGACGCCATCGAGCAAATTGTGGCGTACTTTCGTCATGCGGCTCAGGGGCTTGAAGAGCGTAAACAGATCCTCTATTTACTCGGCCCGGTGGGCGGCGGCAAGTCCTCGCTAGCGGAGCGCCTTAAGCTGCTCATGGAGCGCATTCCGTTTTATGCCATTAAAGGCTCTCCGGTTTACGAGTCGCCGCTGGGTCTGTTTTCCCCGGAAGAAGATGGCGAACTATTAGAGAAAGAGTATGGGATTCCACAGCGTTATTTACGCAGCGCGATGTCGCCTTGGGCTGCAAAGCGCCTAAAAGAGTACGGCGGCGATATCTCTCAGTTTAGAGTCGTGCGTTTATATCCTTCGCGACTCCATCAGATCGCTATTTCTAAAACCGAGCCCGGTGATGAGAACAATCAAGATATCTCGTCGCTGGTGGGTAAGGTTGATATTCGTCAGTTAGAGTTTTATTCCCAAGATGATCCCGATGCCTATAGCTTTTCCGGCGGCCTGTGCCGCGCTAATCAGGGGTTGATGGAGTTTGTTGAGATGTTTAAAGCGCCTATCAAGGTGCTTCATCCCTTGCTCACCGCAACGCAGGAAGGCAATTACAATCCTACCGAAGGCATGGGGGCGATCCCGTTTGACGGCGTCATCTTAGCCCACTCTAACGAATCTGAGTGGCAGGCTTTTCGCAATAACCGCAACAATGAGGCGTTTCTTGACCGGGTCTACATCGTTAAGGTGCCGTACTGCTTGCGGGTGTCGGAAGAAATCAAAATCTATCAGAAGCTGCTTGAAGACTCTTCGCTTAACGCCGCCCCTTGTGCGCCGGACACACTGCGCATGCTGGCGCAGTTCTCTGTGCTGTCGCGGCTTAAAGCACCGGAAAACTCCAATATCTATTCCAAAATGCGCGTCTACGACGGTGAAAATCTGAAAGACACCGACCCGCGCGCTAAATCGATTCAGGAGTATCGCGACGCGGCCGGTGTGGACGAGGGCATGCAGGGGCTGTCTACCCGCTTTGCGTTCAAAATTCTGTCTAAAGTGTTCAACTTTGACAGTACTGAAGTGGCGGCTAATCCGGTGCACTTACTCTACGTACTGGAACAGGCGCTAGAGCGCGAACAACTGCCGTCGGAGGCGTTTGAACGTTATTTAGGCTTTATCAAAGAATTTATGGCACCTCGCTATGTGGAGTTCATTGGTAAAGAAATTCAGACTGCCTACCTCGAATCCTATAGCGAATATGGCCAGAATATCTTTGATCGCTACGTCACCTATGCCGATTTTTGGATTCAGGATCAGGAATATCGTGACCATGAAACTGGCGAGCAGCTAAACCGTCAGTCGTTGAACGAAGAGCTAGAAAAAATTGAAAAACCTGCGGGGATTTCGAACCCGAAAGACTTTCGACATGAAGTGGTTAACTTTGTGCTGCGGGCTCGGGCGCAAAATAACGGCATGAATCCAAGCTGGCAGTCTTACGAAAAATTGAAAGGCGTTATTGAACATAAAATGTTCGCCAATACGGAAGAGCTGCTGCCGGTCATCTCGTTTAATGCCAAGGCTTCCCGGTCGGATCAGAAAAAGCACGAAGATTTTGTGGCAAGGATGGTCGAGCGCGGCTACACCGAGAAACAGGTTCGACTGTTATCCGAATGGTATTTGCGTGTACGCAAGTCTCAGTAAGGGGCTGCGCTTAAGAGCCGCGCTTACGTTGTACGCTTAAGGAGGTCGCATGACCTACTTTATTGATCGAAGACCAAACGCTAAACATAAAAGCGCGGTTAATCGGCAGCGCTTTTTAGAGCGCTACCGTAAGCATATCAAGAGATCGGTCGAGGAGGCCGTTAACCGCCGCTCAATTACCGACATGGAGCACGGGGAGAAAATTTCTATTTCGGCAAAAGACATTTCTGAGCCGGTTTTCCAGCATGGCCCAGGCGGTGCGCGGCATATCGTTTCGCCTGGTAATAAGGAATATATCGCCGGCGATAAGATTAGCCGACCAAACGGTAAGGGGGATGGCAACGGAAATGGTGAAGGGGGGGCGTCGAACCAGGGCGAGGGCGTTGATGAGTTTGCTTTCACCCTTAGTCGTGAGGAGTTTTTAGAGTTTGTTTTCGATGGTCTGGAATTGCCCCACCTAGAGCGCAAGCCGCTTAAGTCATTGGAAGAAGTCAAAATGGTGCGGGCGGGGCTTTCGCGCGACGGGGTTCCTTCGCGTATTAGCATTACCCGTTCGATGCGAGAGGCGTATGCCAGGCGTATTGCGATGCGGGCGCCCATTAAACGAGCGCTTAAGGACGCGGTTGAGGCACTAGATGTCGAAGAGCGTAAAGACTCGGTGCTGCGCAATCCTACGCGTATCACTGAGCTGAAAGCCGAGATCGAGCGCTTAGAAAAACGCATTGCTGGCGTGCCTTTTATTGACACTTATGACCTGCGCTATCATCAGCTCAGCGCACAGCCGCAGCCCTCTAACCAAGCGGTGATGTTTTGCATCATGGACGTTTCCGGGTCAATGACCCAAAACCACAAGGATATCGCCAAGCGCTTTTTCCTACTGCTCTATCTGTTTTTGGAAAAACACTATGAGAAAGTCGAGCTGGTGTTTGTACGCCATCACACGGCCGCCAGGGAAGTAAGCGAAGAGGAATTTTTCTACTCACGTGAAACTGGCGGCACGATTGTTTCCAGCGCGCTAAACCTCGTCAATAAAATCATCGAGAAGCGTTATCCCACTAGCCAGTGGAATCTATATGTAGCGCAGGCCTCCGATGGCGATAATTGGGATGATGATTCGAATATCTGCCGCGATTTGCTGATTAAGCAGCTAATGCCACAGTTGCAATACTATGCCTATGTTGAAATCACCCCCCACGATCATCAATCGCTATGGCATGAGTATGAGAGCGTGGTCAATGCGTTTCCCGACCGGTTTGCGATGCGGCAAATTGTCGAAGCGGGCGATATTTATCCAGTCTTTCGCGAGCTGTTTAAGCGCCGCGTAAGTCAGTCCTAATGACCGCGTATAAAGGAGTGGGCTATGAATGCGACTCGCAAACGCAGGCCGATTGCCACCGGCTCCGATTGGAGCTTTGCCGTGCTGGAGCGCTTTGATGCACAGCTGGCCAGGCTCGCCGATGAGTATCGGCTGGATACTTATCCTAATCAGATAGAAGTGATCACCACTGAACAGATGATGGATGCCTATGCAAGCGTAGGGATGCCGGTTGGCTACCATCACTGGTCGTTTGGTAAGCAGTTTCTAGCGGTTGATCAAGCTTACAAGCGCGGCCAAATGGGCTTGGCCTATGAGTTGGTGATCAACTCTGACCCCTGCATAGCCTATTTAATGGAAGAAAATACCTTGATGATGCAGGTGCTGGTGATGGCGCATGCCTGCTACGGGCATAACTCCTTTTTTAAAGGTAATTACCTATTTCGAACCTGGACTGACGCCTCATCAATTGTTGATTACCTAGTGTTCGCTCGACGCTATATCAATCAGTGTGAAGAGCGTCACGGTGTCCAGGCCGTCGAGCAGTTACTGGATGCCTGCCATGCGCTTCAAAGTTATGGTGTGGATCGCTATAAGCGGCCTTCGCCGATCTCTGCGGAAGAAGAAGCTAAACGTCAAGATGAGCGCGAGGCCTACCTACAGACTCAGGTGAACATGCTTTGGCGCACCATCCCGGGATTGCCAGAGGGCAACTCGCCGCTACTGGGCAACCTGCATAGTGATGATGACCCGTTAGGCCTGCACAGTGGCGGTCATTATCCTTCGGAACCTCAGGAGAACTTACTTTATTTTATTGAAAAAAACGCACCGCTGCTGTCGCCGTGGCAGCGTGAAATCGTGCGGATTGTACGCAAATTAGCACAGTACTTTTATGCGCAGCGGCAAACGCAGGTGATGAATGAGGGCTGGGCGTGTTTTTGGCACTACACGTTAATGAATCGGCTTTACGACGATGGCGATGTCGATGAAGGGCTGATGCTGGAATTTTTGCAGTCCCACGCGGCCGTGATTTATCAACCGCCATTTGATAGCCCGCACTACAGTGGCATAAACCCCTACGCGTTAGGCTTTGCGATTTTTATGGATATTAAGCGGATCTGTGAAGCGCCCTGCGAGGAGGATCAAGCGTGGTTTCCAGACATTGCCGGGAAACCTTGGCGGGAGACGCTAGAGTTTGCGATGCGTAACTTCAAAGACGAATCGTTTATTCAACAGTTTTTATCACCGAAGGTGATGCGCGACCATAAGCTGTTTCTTGTCGTGGATGATGATCAGGCTGAGACGCTTGAAGTGGCGGCTATTCACAACGAACAGGGCTACCGTCGCGTGCGTGACGCGTTGGCTACCCAATACGCGCTGTCTGTTCGCGAACCTAATATACAAGTCGCCGAAGCGGCTATTCGAGGAGATCGCTCATTGACGCTTCATCATGTGCAGGACAACCGTCGCCCGCTGGGGCGTAGTGTCTATCCCGTAATGCACCATTTGCAGCAGCTATGGGGGTTTCCCGTTCATTTAGTTTCGCTTGAGGAAGGTCGCGTAACGCGCCGCTATCACTGGCCGATAGAGGACGAAAACAGCACTGCCTAAAGCGAGTTTTTGAAGGGGGTTTCAGCGCCGGCTCTTTAGCTATTTCTGCCCCGCCTGATGAGCGGGGCAGTGCTTTACAGGCACCTCGTTAGCGATAGATACTTAGGACTGGGCAGTCCAGGACTGACACCATCCAGCAGGTTCAACGCTATTCTCTGGAAAGAGCTGGCAACCTTCATTATTAGCGCTATAGAACATGCAGTTGTCGCAGAGTTCACCCTCTTCAAAAGCCGGATGATCACTCGCATCACTGGCAACTTCTACATAATTAAGTGCCTGCGCGTTAGGCGCTGAAGGATCAAGGCGCGGAAGGCCTTGAGCAAAAGCGGTTTTAGACAGAATGCCCACACCTAGTGGAAGGACGGCAAGCCCCAGCAGACTGTTGCGCATGAAGTCACGACGATTCTGATTAGCCATGATTTCTCCTTATCGTCACGGTTTGACGTTTGACCACGATTGTCGGGTGGTTATCCACCTCTTGAGCCTTTTCATTATGTTAATTTACTTAAAGCGCATCATTCAGAGCCTCCAAGTGGCTCTTGGTCAGCCTGCGGGTCATTATCGGCTAGATGCTAGCGGATGACAAAGTCTGTGCAAATAAGTCTGTGCAAATAAGGCTGTGCGCATAGGGATGAGATGAGCCAGCAAGAAGTCATGCCAGCGGCAGGTGCTACGCCAGCCACCACGTCGCTGGTATACTCCGCTCAACGCCGACATTCCATTATGAGTCGTGATTTTTTCTGTTGAGAGGGCGCACCATGCAAAACGCAGTTATTTTAATCAATACTGATAAAGGGCAAGTTAAAGCTGTTGCTGAGCGGCTGGCCGATGTTGAAGGTATTAGTGAGGTGTATTCCACCTGTGGCCGTTACGACCTGGTAGCGATTGCCCGTACCCGTGATTTTGAAAGCTTAGCCGAGCTTGTTACCGAGCGCCTAAACGCCGTTGAAGGTATTAGCGATACAGAAACACTCAACGCCATGCAGGTGCATTCGCGCCACGATCTAGAAACCATGTTTTCCCTAGGCTGGTAGGTTTTCGAAATTCGCCATTAAAGCTTGAATAAAACGAGAGGCGCTTTTAAGCGTTAGCTAAGGAGTAAGTCTGTTGGGGAAATCGCTTTCGCGCTGGCGTAGTAACGGTCGACGCCTGGGCATCGTTGTGCTGTTTATTGTTGCAGGTACAGGGCTGTGGGAGTTTCAGGAGCGCCAACATAAAGATGCGTATACCTGGATGGGCGTGCCGACATGGGAGGCGTTTAGCCCTACAACGATGCATCGAGTGCTGCGTAACGACGGGTATTTAGTGGGCTGGTCCGATGTGCGAGTTAATCCGCTGTGGGTGAGTTATCAGGTTGAAGCGGTTGGCGACGACACGCGAATCGGTTCGCGACCTAATTTTCAGGCGGATTGGCGCACGCTCTGGCCAATAGGCACTGGCGATTATGCGGGCAGTGGCTATGACCGAGGGCATATGGCGCCTAACTATGCCATTGCTGCTGTGCATGGCCGCAGCGCTCAGGTCGATACCTTCTTAATGAGTAACATGACGCCTCAACGGCCACAGCTCAATCGTCAGCTATGGCAACGTTTAGAAGAAGCGGTCATGGATCATTTTGCCCCGCGTTTTGCTCATTTGCAGGTTATTACGGGGCCTATTTTTCCCGCAAATTTTATGGATAACGTGTTTAACCGTGTGGGCTTTGTAGAAGTGCCAGAGGCGTTCTACAAAATTATCGTCGCGCCGCATAGTGACGCGCCATTAGCGCTGGCATTTATCATGCCGCAAGATGTCCGAGGTAATGAACCACTCGCTGATTACTTAGTGACAATTGATGAAATTGAAGCGCTGACTGGCCTTAACTTCTTTCCAGACTTGAGCGCTGACGTGGAAGCTGTTTTGGAAGGAGAGCTGCGTACGCAAGGGTGGGCGCTTGAAGACATATCGCGTCGGCCTGGGCGTTTTCAGTAAGTTTTAAAAAAGGGAATTTATATAGAGGGATGATGCGTACGAGACCATGTTGCCATGGTGCCCAGGAGAGGACTTGAACCTCCACGTCCATACGGACACTAGCACCTGAAGCTAGCGCGTCTACCAATTCCGCCACCTGGGCGCATCATCTAACGCTTAGATTAACACTTGCTGTTTGTGTTCGTATGGTGCCCAGGAGAGGACTTGAACCTCCACGTCCATACAGACACTAGCACCTGAAGCTAGCGCGTCTACCAATTCCGCCACCTGGGCGAACACAAACTGACTGCTCTTGCTTAATGCTATTACTTGCCGCCGCACCAAATTACACCATGAAAAGGGGATAACATGTTGTCGTTTGGTGCCCAGAAGAGGACTTGAACCTCCACGTCCATACGGACACTAGCACCTGAAGCTAGCGCGTCTACCAATTCCGCCATCTGGGCAAGTGGCGCGTATAATACCGGGGTGATGGTTAAATGCAAGGCCCCGCGGGCGCTTTTTATAAAGCAAATTGTACAAACAACGGCTAAGACGGTTGGGTGATTGAACGCGCGGCGCTATACTGCGCCCATGACTAAACAAAACCCTATTCATTTTAGCCTCTCAAGCGCTGAAGTAGCCCGCCCGCAACGCATAGCGTCTGCGCTTTTTTTACGCCTCTCGCAAATGACGCCATTAAGGATGTTGATCGCATGAAGTATTGGACGTTAAGTGATGATCCGCACGCCGAGCGCGAGGCGCACAAATACGGCAACCCAGCGCCGAGCCGGGAATATCTTCTAGCCGCATTAGAAAGCTACGGCAAGCCGATTAGCCACGAAAATATGAGCCGCATGCTGGGGCTTGAGGATGAAGATCTTATCGAAGCCGTCAGGCGTCGTTTGGCCGCCATGGAGCGCGATGGCCAAGTGTTGCGCGACCGTCGAGGCGCCTACGCACTGATTGATAAGCTCGACTTAGTGAAAGGCAAAGTGCTGGGTCATCGCGATGGCTTTGGCTTTTTACTGCGCGATGACGGCAAAAAGCCTGATTTGGTGCTGCCACCGCGTCAAATGCGGCGTGTTTTTCACGGCGATCACGTGCTGGCTCGCGTTAGTGGTCGCGACCGCCGTGGCCGCGATGAGGCGACCATCGCCGACGTCATCGCCCGCAACACGCAAACGATTGTAGGCGTTTACCGCAGTAACACGCCTGAGTTTGGCATTCTGATTCCGGAAAATCCGCGCATCACGCAGGAAGTGATTATTCCTCATAGCGCCTGCGGTGGAGCACAGGATGGGCAGGTGATCTCTGCCAAAATCGTTCAGCAGCCCGCTACCCGCGTGCAGCCGGTAGGCGAGGTAGTTGAAGTGCTGGGTGAGCGCATGGATCCGGGCATGGAAATTGATATAGCGATTCGCAGCTATGATATTCCTGCTGAGTTTCCGCCTGAGGTCATTGATCAAATTGGCGGTATTTCAGCCGAAGTGCTGGAAGACGATAAGCAGCATCGCGTTGATTTGCGTGATGTGCCGCTGGTCACCATTGATGATGAGTCTGCCAAAGATTTCGATGATGCCGTTTGCGCGTGGAAAACAAAGTCGGGTGGCTGGAAGCTGTTGGTGGCGATTGCTGACGTTTCCCATTATGTACGTCCTGGTACGGCATTGGATGATGAGGGCCGCACGCGGGGTAACTCGGTCTACTTCCCTGGCCAAGTCGTTCCTATGCTGCCAGAGCTGCTTTCAAACGGCCTTTGTTCACTGAATCCGCATGTGGATCGGTTAGTGCTGGTTTGTGAGATGAATATATCTCAGGCGGGTGCGATTAGTCGTTATCGCTTTTATGAGGCGGTAATGAACTCTCATGCGCGCCTTACTTATAACAAAGTAGCGGCGATTCTTGATGAGGACAGTCAAGAGGGCGAAGCGCTCCGCTCAGAGTACAGCGAATTAGTGAAGCCGCTGAAAAGCCTAGAAGAGCTTTACTATTTGCTGCGAGAAGCGCGTGCAGAGCGCGGCGCTATCGACTTTGATACCACCGAAACGGCGATTATCTTTAACGATGAGCGGAAGATCGAAAAAATCGTTCCGCGTAGCCGTAATAATGCCCATAAGCTGATTGAAGAGTGCATGTTGGCAGCCAACGTTGCGACCGCGCGCTTCTTAGACAAGCACGATTTGCCCGCGCTTTACCGCATCCACGAGCGTCCTACACCTGAACGCCTTGATAAGCTGCGCCTGTTCCTGAACGAACTCGGCTTATCTGTTGGCGGCGGTGACATGCCGACGCCACAAGACTATCAGGCGCTGCGTGAGGCGATTATTGATCGTCCTGATGCGGATATTATTCAAACCGTCATGCTGCGCTCGATGAATCAAGCGGTTTATTCTCCGCAAAATGAAGGCCATTTTGGCTTGGCTTATCAAGCCTACGCTCACTTCACCTCGCCCATTCGTCGCTATCCTGATCTGTTGGTGCATCGCGCTATACGGTCGGTTATCCGCGGGCCGCGCCAGACCAACACGGTATTACGCGTTGAGGGTGCGCCGGTTGAGCCGCCGAGCAAGTGGTGCCCGTATACGTTCGAGCAAATGCTTGAGCTGGGTGAACACTGCTCAATGACCGAGCGTCGCGCTGATGAGGCCACGCGTGATGTAGAGAGCTGGCTGAAATGTGAGTTTATGTCCGACAAGCTGGGTGAGATGTTCGAAGGCACCATTGCATCGGTTACTCAGTTTGGTCTGTTTGTACGCTTAGATGCCTTTTACGTAGAAGGCTTGGTTCACGTCACCTCGCTGCCGTCCGACTACTATCATTACGAAGCTGAAAAGCATCGACTCAAGGGCGAGCGGACGGGCACCACCTACCGGCTAGGCGATGGTCTTACTGTTCAAGTGGCACGCGTCGATATGGACGATCGTAAGATCGACTTTGGCCTAGGTGATGAGAAGCCTCGGCCGCGCCGTCAGCCGCGTAAGAGCCGCGAAGAGGGTGGTGGTTCCTCTACGGGGGGAGCTAAGGCTGCCGGTGCCAAAGCGTCTCACGGCGACCGGCCTGCTGTACGTCGTGGCCCTCGGCGCACTCGCACTGGTCCGCGCAAGCCATCACCGAATAAGGGTTGAGCATGAAGCCGGCATCGTCTCGACGGGGGCCTAAGACTCCCGATGGGTTAGATCAAGTGTATGGCGTGCACGCGCTGCAAAGCCTTATGGATCGAGGTGAATCACCGCGTGAACTTTGGGTGCAGCAGGGCGCAGGTAACCGCTTAAAAGAAGTCGTTGCTCAAGCTCAGGCGCGCGGTGCTCGCGTGAAGGAGCAGCCGCGAGATATGCTGGATCAGTTGACGCAAGGCGCGGCTCATCAGGGCGTCGTCGCTTTTTGCCCACCGCTAACGCCTGAGGGCGAAGAGTCGTTATGGTTAAAGCTGAGTGCCTGGCCGTCGTCAACGCCGCCGCTTTTACTGATTTTAGACGGTGTGACCGACGTGCATAATTTTGGTGCCTGCCTACGCAGTGCCGATGCCGCCGGTGCTCACGGAGTGATTGTAGCGAAAGATAAAGCGGCGCCGCTAAATGCCACCGTGCGCAAAGTGGCCTGCGGAGCCGCCGAAGTTGTTCCGGTTTACCAAGTCACCAATTTGGCGCGCACTCTCGCCAAACTCAAGGATGCGGGCGTTTGGATAACCGGTACGGCCGGTGAGGCGGAGCGCAGCGTATTTGCCATCGATATGACTGGCCCGACCGCTCTGGTGATGGGCGCTGAAGGCAAGGGCATGCGTCGGTTAACCCGTGAAGCATGTGACAACCTTGCTAAGCTTCCGATGGCAGGTGAGGTGTCTAGCCTGAATGTGTCGGTCGCGGCCGGAATTTGTCTGTTTGAGGCTGTTCGTCAGCGGCAGCTTGCAAGTTAACCCCAGCGCCACTAAGATACATGCGCCCGTTTGTATGCAAGCGGGCGTTAGCTGTGAACAGTGGTAATTGAAATAAACGATCTGTTTGATGCTTCAGTGATCGCTTAATGTGGCCACTGAACACTTCAGTTAACTCCTTGCTTCCCTGTCGTCGCTATCTGCGTTTAGCCGTGGCACACAAAGGAAGCTGTCAAACCGCAAGGAGATTCCATGCGTCATTACGAAATCGTGTTTATGGTCCACCCGGATCAGAGCGAGCAGGTGCCGGCCATGGTCGAGCGCTACACCAGCATCGTCACCGAAAACGGCGGTACTGTGCATCGCCTGGAAGATTGGGGCCGTCGCCACATGGCTTACCCGATCAACAAGATCCACAAAGCCCACTACGTGCTGATGAACGTTGAGTGTGAAGGCGAGACTCTCGAAGAAATCGAGAACATCTTCCGCTTCAACGACGCCATCATCCGCAGCCTGGTTGTACGCTGCAAGGAAGCTGTTACTGAAGCTTCCCCGATGATGAAACCGGCAGAAGAAAAACGTCCGCGTCGCGAAGAAAAACCGCGTGCTGAAGAAGAAGAAACTGCCTGATTTTATTCACTGCACGTTTTAAGGAGCTAGCCCATGGCACGTTTTTTCCGTCGCCGTAAGTTTTGCCGTTTTACTGCTGAAGGCATCAAACAGATCGATTATAAAGATCTGGATACGCTGAAGGCTTATGTCACCGAAACCGGCAAGATCGTTCCAAGCCGTATTACCGGTACCAAAGCACGCTATCAGCGTCAGCTGGCGACCGCTATCAAGCGCTCGCGCTATCTGGCACTGCTGCCCTACTCCGATAGTCACCAGTAAGCGTTTAACGTGATGCTGGCACTAGCCCGATGGCTGATGCGGGGCACGCCCTACGCTGCAGGCGTGGCGGCCCTGGCAACGCTAGTGCCTTGGCTGTTCTGGTTAGGAGCAGCCATTGCCGCGCTGATGACCTTACGTAAAGGCTTTGCGCCTGCGCTACCGGTGATCATCGCAGCAGCGCTACCGGCTGGCTGGTGGTGGGCCCAGGGAGATGTGATTCCGCTTGCTAGCATATTGTTGGTAACGCTGATGGCCGTCATCCTGCGCGAAAGGATGCGTTGGGGAGAAACATTGATTGTGGGGACATTGGTCGCTGTGGTCATGGTTCAACTTGGCATTTTTTCACCGCCAGGTGGTACAGAGCTAATGCTTGAGCAATTGCGAGAAGGTTCGCAAGAAGTGGATCGCATGCTCACGGAATTTGCCAACCAAGGTTACGACACTCAAACCATTGCCGCATTGGTAGTGGGGGGAGCTACCGGGCTCGTGGTGCTTTTGGCAGCCATAGTGTGTTTAGCGCTTGCGCGGAGCTGGCAAGCTGGGTTGTACAACCCAGGCGGCTTTCGCGAAGAGTTTCACGCACTGCGCTTGAGTCCCAAAGAGCTGGCCATTTTGGCCGTGATTGGGGTGGCAGGCTCGCTGTTAGGTGTCCACGCGCTGGCCATGCTTGGCTGGATTCCGCTATTGGTAGCTGGCGTTGCGTTAGTGCACGGGTTTATTGGATTAAAGGGGATGAACGGGCTGTGGCTGGTAGCATTTTATGTGCTGCTGATCACGACCTGGCCCACGATTCTCATTGTGCTGCTGTTGGGGCTGATTGATACATTCGCGAACATTCGCGCACGCCTTGCCCGTAGCAACTGACAAGAGGTTTACGAGATGGAAGTCATTCTGCTCGACAACATTGGTAAGCTGGGCGGCCTGGGTGACAAGGTCACTGTTAAGCCTGGTTATGGTCGTAACTATTTGGTGCCTTACGGTTTAGCCGTACCGGCCACCAAAGACAACATCGAAGCGTTTGAAGTGCAGCGCGCTGAGCTCGAAGCGCAAGCCGCTGAGCGTAAAGCAGAAGCTGCAGCGCGTGCTGAGCAGTTGAACGATATCGAACTGTCTTTGGTTTCCAAAGCAGGCGACGAAGGCAAACTGTTTGGTTCGATTGGTCCACGTGACCTGGCTGACGCAATTTCCTCTGCTGGCATCGATGTTGCCAAGAGCGAAGTACGTATGCCGAATGGCCCGATTCGTCAAACGGGCGAATATGACATCGTGCTACACTTGCACGCTGAAGTGGACGCCGTTGTACGCGTGGTTGTCGTCGCAGAGTAATTTTTTTGCGCTGACATATACGCCTCAAAAGGCGCGGGTTTTCCCGCGCCTTTTGTTATTTCTGGACGTTGCCTAAATTATCCAACTTATTAACGCCGGGTACTTTAAGGCAACATCTTGATGATGTGGGTCGTCTCGCGGTATGGGCTCGGCTAAGATAAGCATCTTCACTGGGTACGTTGTCGTATTTAAAGGAGCTTGCCATGCAGGACACGCCTTCTGCTGATAAAGAAACGGCCGCGCTAAAACTGCCGCCGCATTCGCTTGAAGCAGAGCAGTCGGTATTAGGCGGGCTCATGCTGGATAATCAGGCGTGGGATAACGTTTCAGAGCGCCTCGTCGCCGATGATTTTTATCGCTATGAGCATCGATTGGTGTTCAACGTGATGATCCATTTGGCCGAGTCCGCACAGCCGCTGGACGTGGTGACGATCTCTGAGGCGCTGGAAGCACGCGATCACTTGGATACCGTGGGTGGCCTGGCATTTCTGGCCGAGCTTGCGCGTAACACGCCGTCTGCCAGCAACATTCGTGCTTATGCCGATATTGTGCGTGAGCGTGCCACGCTGCGTAAGCTGATCCGCGCGGCTAATCAAATTGCTGACAGCGCCTTTACGCCGCAAGGGCGTCCGGCGGATGAGCTGCTCAATGAAGCCGAGCGGTTAGTGTTCCAGATTGCTGAGGAGCGTCCTAAAACGGGCGGCCCTATTGGCATGAGCGAGCTGCTAACCAAAGCCGTCGATCGTATTGATGAGTTGTTTAATCTGAAAGGTGAGATGACCGGTCTTTCGACGGGTTTTCGTGACCTGGATGATATGACCACGGGTCTGCAGCCATCGGATATGGTGGTTATTGCCGGCCGGCCATCAATGGGTAAAACCACCTTTGCTATGAACCTGGTCGAGCATGCAGTGATCGCCAGCGATAAACCGGTGATGGTGTTCTCTATGGAGATGCCCGCCGAATCGCTGATGCTGAGGATGCTGTCTTCGCTTGGACGAATTGACCAAACGCGTGTTCGTACCGGCCAATTAGAAGACGAAGATTGGCCACGCTTAACCTCGGCAGTGAATTTGCTCAAAGATAAGCAGCTATTTATCGATGATACGGCCGCGTTATCGCCCAATGAAATGCGTTCCAGGATGCGTCGAGTAGTTCGTGAGCATGGCAACATTGCGCTGGTCATGATCGATTATCTTCAGCTAATGCAGATCCCCGGCTTCAATGAAAACCGCACCGGTGAGATTTCGGAAATTTCGCGCTCTTTGAAAGGCTTGGCGAAAGAATTTAATTGTCCAGTGGTCGCACTTTCACAGCTGAACCGCTCGCTGGAGCAGCGCCCTAACAAGCGTCCTGTTATGTCGGATCTACGTGAGTCGGGTGCTATCGAGCAGGACGCTGATGTTATCGCTTTCGTTTATCGCGATGAAGTTTATAACCCTGACAATCCCGACAACCAGGGGATTGCCGAGTTGATTATTGGTAAGCAGCGTAATGGACCTATCGGTACGGTGCATATGGCGTTTATCGGTAAGTATACGCGCTTTGAAGATTTAGCCCCGGATAGCTACGGCGATTCGTTTGGCGATTAACTTGATGTGTAATGTAAAAATGGGAGTAGCAAATGGCAGGTGGATTTCGGCGCGGTAATCGGCAGCGTCTTCCTA
>NZ_JBQDLQ010000022.1:0-45171 GCF_052095695.1 Halomonas sp. | reverse complement strand
AGCCTGAAGGCCTTTTTTACCCTGAGTCACTTCAAAGCTGACTTTTTGACCATCCTGGAGGGTCTTGAAGCCTTCAGCTTGAATTTCGGAGAAGTGGGCGAACAGATCGTCTCCGCCGTCATCAGGAGAGATGAAGCCGAAGCCTTTAGTATCGTTGAACCACTTAACTGTGCCAGTTGCCATTTTCCAATTTCCTTAACATGCTTAGTAATCAAACGGGCAACTCAATTGTCCACCCGCTACAATTACTCTAGATGTAAATTTGGCTGTCGTCCAGCCAGATTCCTAAGATTTTTTTTCATTTCGTGACGAGCAAGCAATCATGATGCAGTTTGGCTTTATTGATCCACAGTTTCTGTCTTTTCTAGTGGCGATCACGCTATTAACCATTAGCCCTGGGGTGGATACGCTGCTGGTGATTCGCAATACCGCGCGTGGCGGTATTCGTGATGGAGTCACTACCAGCGTTGCTATTTGCTGCGGGCTATTTGCTCATGCAACTATTTCTGCGCTGGGGATCTCACTGATTCTACTGCAGTCAGCGTGGGCGTTTCACTTGCTTAAACTGGTCGGGGCGGGCTATCTGATTTGGCTGGGCGTGACGAGCCTTTTGGCGGCACGCCGTGGGCAGCCGCTACCCGTTAACGGCGTGTTGCAAGGGGGCGCTGCCGTCTCTCGCTGGCAGCCTGTTAAAGAAGGGTTCTTGTCTAATGTGTTGAACCCCAAGACGGTGGTGTTCTATATGGCCTTTTTGCCTCAGTTTATTGCACCAAGCGACCCTGTTTTACTGAAGTCTCTGTGGCTTGCGAGCGTGCATTTTATGGTTGCCAACGTTTGGCAAATTGGTGTCGTGCTGATGGTCGGCAGTGCGAGTAAGTGGCTGGCTAGTGCGCGGATTGCGCAAATCTTAAACGCTGTGACCGGCACGGTGTTGATTGCCTTTGGCATTCGGCTTGCGCTAACGCAGCGCCCCCTATAGAAGGGGCGCTGCGCAATGCATGGTTTTGTGAGTGGCGATTTCGCGCTAAGCGGCTTCGCCAGTTGGCTTAGATTCAGCGGCGGGCAAGTAGCGCACGGTCATAGCGTACTTGCTGTTCAGCGCCGCTAAGCAGAGAAACGCCTTCACTATCACCGCCGTTTGCAAGGCTTTCGAAAATCACTCGATAGCTGAGCACCGCTTGCACATAGTCGCGAGTTTCACGAAAAGGAATGCTTTCCACGAACAGATCAAACTCTTCTACGCTATTGCCGAGCCACTGGTCAACGCGCCCTGGACCTGCATTGTAAGCCGCCGTCGCTGCAAGGCGGTTGCCTTGATAGCGCTGTAGCTTATCGCGCAGATAGGTGCTGCCTAAACGAATGTTTAGCTCAGGCTCCAACACGCCATAAGGCCCCGGATCGCTAATCCCCAGTTCGCGGCTGACCTGGCTGGCAGTGCCCGGCATTAGCTGCATTAATCCACGCGCGCCTGCAGGTGAAAGGGCATTGGGGTTATAGGCGCTTTCACGGCGCGTAATGGCCATGAGCAGGTAAGGATCTACGCCGGTTAGCCTGCCCCAGTGTAAAAAGCTGTCGTGATAGGCCTGCGGGAAGCGCCAGTCGAGTGCGTCCCATAGTTCTGCTGCAATCGTGGTTTGTACTAATCGTGCGTGCCACTGCTGGCTGGCGGCATAGTCTGCCAACGCCCTGGCCTGTTGGGGCGTGCCGCTCTGAACGGCGTGTAGCCACTCGCTGTTAGCTAGCCCATCTTCACCAATGCGCAGTAATGCTTCAGTACGCTGGACGGCCGGTAGTTGGGCGATGCGCTGCCGCGATGCTTCGTCAAAATGATTGCGTTCAAGATTCAACTGGTAAGGCTGGCCAAGTTTTTCGGCAGCGGCAAAGCCATAAAAGCTGCGATCCGAGGCGGCCTGCTGATAGCTCGATTCGGCGGCTACCTGATTGCCAAGTTGGCCATTTGCACGTCCCAACCAATATTGCCAGCGGCTGTTTTCCTGCTGGTCGGCCGGCATTTCGGCAATCCAATGGACGACATCATTCCAGCGGTGTTCTGCCAGTCCACGGCGCACGCGTAGCTCTAGTACGCGTGCGCTATCCAGTGACGGGAGTACGCTGTCGACCCAACTAAGTGTGCCCGGCACTTCGCGTACCAGCGCATAAAAAGCTAACTCTTCCTCAATGGCCTGTTGATCACTGGGAAGCAAGCTTAGGCGCGGGGCTATTTCTTGCCAAGCGGCAAAAGCGGCGGGGGTATCTTCGCGGGTAAAGCGCTGCATCGCCGCTCGATAGAAGCTTGCGGTTGCTGCGCACTCAGGACCCAAACATAGCGGCGCCTGAGTAATAGCTCTGCTGCGTGTTGAAACGTCATCGACAGTATCTAGAGCCGTTTGCCACTGCCCGCTTAATAGCCCGCTCAGGTAGCTTGAGAGGCTGCTTTCTCCCGCTTGCCACGCCAACATCTTGCGCTCCCAAATTGCCGTGGCGTCAATCGTTCCATTGGCACGCAGTCGCTCAAACAACGTATCACAAGCATTCGGCTGAGAACCGCCAGTCAGCCACAGATCAAGCCCCGCCTGATTGGCCTGCTGCGGCTGCTCATTGAGTAGCGCTGTGTAGTAGTAACACTGGCGTGCGGTGCCCGCTGGTTCGCCATCAGCTACACTAAGTAAGTCGCTATAGCGTCCTGCATGGCCATAGTTGGCAATGGCTTGACCGCGAATCCAGCCGGCCAGTGGCGAATCTGCATACTGATCCATAAATTGCTGGACCCTTTCAGGAGACACGTTCGGCAGCTGTCCTCTTATGCGGTGATACTCCACGTAGCCGCGCAGCGGGTGGCTCTCAATCAGGCGCTCGTCAATACGTTGCCACTGCTGCTCCCTTGCTGCGCTAAGGGCGTCACGTAGATCGCTATCTGAAGCGGCCCAGGATAGCGTGGGAATTCCGGCCAGCAATGCCGTACATAGCACACGAGCGGTATGGCGAAATGGCGAAACCAGCATGATGCTCTCTCTTTATTGATTGACGTCGATTTAAACCTGAGGGATTGCTGTGCAACCGCTACACTGAACCAATATTAACGCTGATGATCTGACAGTTTAGAAGCGAGGAGGATTCAATTACGATGGCCCCATTATCCACTTGGTGGTTCTTGCGTCGACTCAAATCACGCGTTTGGGTCACAAAACGTATTTTGCGCGCTTTAAAATTGTTTCTACCCATGACGCGGGACGTCGTGAGAGGCGACTTCCGGCCCGTTCCTTGGTCGGCATTCGCCATGATGGCATTGGCGCTGGCGTATTTAGTCATGCCGTTCGATCTCATTCCCGATTTTTTGATGCTGATTGGCATTATTGATGATGTGCTGATAGTCGGGTGGCTGCTAAACCGTATTGATCAGCGCTTAGAAGGCTATCGTGTTTGGCGATCGGCCGACCCTGGTATGGCACCCTCTTAATACTTGACCACTCGTTATTGCCTACCTGCTTGAAAAAAAGTTGCTTAGCACCATATAAGGCTCACGAAACCAGATTATGCCTCTGAGCGCATGTCGCAGAGGCGCATCTCAACCTGATCCGAAACGTGATCCATAAATAAGGGGCTAAGCGCATGACCACTGATACCCACGAAGAAACTCTTGGCTTTCAAACGGAAGTTAAGCAGCTCCTGAATCTGATGATTCACTCCCTGTATTCTAATCGTGAAATCTTCTTGCGCGAGCTTATCTCGAATTCGGCGGATGCCTGCGACAAGCTTCGCTATGCCGCGCTGGATAACGATGCCTTGTATGAAGGCGACAGCGAGCTACGCATCGAAATTGAGCATGACCGCGATGCCAATACCATCACTCTGCGCGATAACGGTGTGGGCATGAATCGCGAAGATGTCATTGCCAACCTGGGTACTATTGCGCGCTCAGGCACGGCTGAGTTCCTTAAGCAGCTTTCCGGCGAGCAGCAGAAAGATGCCAAGCTGATCGGCCAGTTCGGCGTGGGGTTTTACTCAGGCTTTATTGTGGCTGACGAAATTGCAGTGCGTACTCGTAAGGCGGGTGCCGACGCAGCCCAAGGCGTTGAGTGGCGCTCAAAAGGCGAGGGCGAATTTACCGTTGCTGATATCGAGCGCGCGCAGCACGGTACCGAAATTACGCTACACCTAAAAGAGGATGCAAAAGAGTTTGCCGACGACTATCGCCTGCAAGGCTTAGTGCGTAAGTACTCCGATCATATCGAAGTACCGGTCCGCATGCCGAAAACCGAAACGGCTAAAGACGACGAAGGCAACAGCATTGAAGGCAGTGAAGTAACGACGTGGGAAACGGTTAACGAAGCGACTGCGCTATGGGCGCGTCCGAAGAGTGATGTTTCCGAGGACGAGTACAAAGCGTTCTATAAGCACGTGGCGCACGATTTTTCTGATCCGCTGGCCTGGAGTCACAATAAGGTTGAAGGCAAGCTTGAATACACTAGCCTGCTGTATGTGCCCGGCCGTGCGCCGTTCGATATGTTCGACCGTGATGGTTCACGCGGCGTTAAGCTCTATGTTCAGCGCGTCTTTATTATGGATGATGCCGAACAGTTCCTGCCGCTATACCTGCGCTTTGTCAAAGGCGTGCTGGACACCCGGGAGCTGTCGCTAAATGTATCTCGCGAGCTGCTCCAGCAAGATCCTAAGGTTGACAAGATCAAGGCAGCGCTCACCAAGCGCGGCTTGGACATGTTGAAAAAACTTGCCAACGACAAAGAGCAGTATCAAACCTTCTGGAATACCTTCGGCAGCGTACTGAAAGAAGGCCCGGGAGAGGATTCAGCCAATCGTGAAAAAATTGCCAGCCTGCTGCGTTTTGCCTCAACGCATACCGATACTGCTGCCCAGGAACACGCCTTAGCCGATTACGTTGAGCGTATGAAAGAAGGTCAGCAAAAGATTTATTATGTGGTCGCTGACAGCCTCAATGCGGCAAAAAATAGCCCGCACTTGGAGATCTTCCGTAAAAAAGGTATCGAAGTACTGCTGCTTTCTGACCGTATCGATGATTGGCTGATGAGTCATTTAACCGAGTTTGATGGCAAAACCTTTGCCGATGTGGCCAAAGGCGAGCTCGATCTTGGCGATGTCGAGGACGAAGAGGAAAAGAAAGCTCAGGAAGAAACGGCTAAAGCCAAAGAAGATCTGGTCAAGCGTGTCAAAGAAGCGCTGGGTGACGGTGTCCAAGACGTTAAAGTGACCCACCGCCTGACCGATTCTCCGGCGTGCGTTGTGCTGCCTGAGCATGAAATGGGCTATCAAATGCGCCGTATTATGGAAGCTGCGGGACAGCCGCTGCCTGAAGTGAAGCCGATTCTTGAGCTTAATCCGGATCATGCGCTAGTAACACGCCTTGAAAGCGCCGAGGGCGACCTGTTCACACAGCTTTCCTACATATTGCTGGATCAGGCGATTATTGCCGAAGGCGGACACCTGGATGATCCCGCTGCTTACGTGAAGCGCCTTAATAGCGTGTTGACCGCCTAATGTAAGCGCTGTTTTACGCACGCCCTTAGGCAATGTCGGTAACGTAGCGTTGCTATGCCGTCGGCCCGTTTGGTTATCCAAGCGGGCCGTCTGCTTTAATAAACCGATTTTGATACAGTAGCTATACGTTCCGCGAGACTTATTAGGACATCATCATGGCTGAGCAGCAAACCAACGGCGCGGTTCCCATTAACGTTGCGGTACTTGGAGGCGGTAGCTTCGGTACGGCGCTGGCAAGCATTGCCGCGGATAATAACGCCCGCGTTCGCCAGTGGATGCGTGACGAAGCGCTGGTGGCGCAGATTAATCAGGAGCATCGTAACGGGCGTTATTTGCCCCATTACGCTATCAACCCCGCCGTGCAGGCCTCAACCGATCTTCAAGCCGTCCTGGCCGATGCCTCGCTAGTGCTGATCGCGATTCCCTCAAAGGCCTTTCGCGGCGTAGTGCAAGCGGCCAAAGCATGGTTAACGCCTGAGCAGATTTTGGTTAGCACGACGAAAGGGATTGAGTCAGATAGCTTTTTATTAATGAGCCAAGTGCTTGAGCAAGAAACCGGCTTTAAGCACATTGGTGTGATTGCAGGCCCCAACCTAGCCTCGGAAATTGCCGATAAGCAACTCACTGCTACCGTGATTGCAAGCGCTGATCCATTAACGCGCACGCGCGTTCAGCAGGCATTAGGCTGCCGCTACTTTCGAGTGTATGCCAGCGATGATAGCCATGGCGTCGAGCTGGGCGGTGCGTTGAAAAATATTTATGCGATCGCCGCTGGAATGGCCGCCGCGCTGGGCATGGGCGAAAACACCCGCAGTATGCTGATGACGCGTGCCCTGGCAGAGATGAGCCGCTTTGCCGTCGCTGAAGGCGCTAATCCGATGACGTTTTTGGGGCTGGCGGGGGTCGGAGATTTAATCGTTACCTGTTCGTCTAACTTGTCGCGCAATTATCGAGTCGGGCATGCCATGGGTGAGGGGCGCACGCTGGAAGAGGCCGTCAGTTCGCTTGGCCAGGTCGCGGAAGGGGTTAATACCGTCAAATTGGTGTGTGCTAAAGCGCGTGAAATGGGTGTTTATATGCCGTTAGCTGAGGGGCTTTCTCGCGTATTGTTTGACGGCGTACCGGCACAGGATATGGCGCGCACATTAATGATGGGGGAGCAGAGCAGCGACGTAGAGTTTATCTTGCCTCGCGAGTCCGTGCAGCAGGCCCATCGTGATCAGCCTAATCAGCATGCTTCTCTTCAAGCCCCCTCACCGCTAAAGAAAGGGTATTAGTATGCAGCGTATGCTGATCATGCGCCATGGTGAGGCAGCGCCGGGATTTCCCGATCATGCGCGCCAGTTGACGCCACGTGGCGTGCAGGAAGCTGAAGCAATGACTAACTGGCTGGCGCAGCGTGTTGCCAAGGGCGAGCTGCCCATGCCAAGGCTTTACGCTAGCCCCTATGTGCGCGCGCAGCAGACGGCACAAGTGTTGTGTGATGCGCTGGGCATTGGGCTTGAAACGCTGGATTTTATTACCCCTGATGACGCGCCCGCTACCGTTGGCAACTGGCTGCTTGAGCAGGCAGAAGGCGCGCCGATAATGCTGGTCAGCCATATGCCCTTGGTGGGAAATCTGGCGGGTTGGCTGGTGAAGGGTAGCCGGGCTCAGGGCGTTGGTTTTCCTACCGCGGCCATTGCCGAGCTGAAAGCCGAGGTCTGGGCCGCAGGCTGTGCGCAGTTACTGAGTTTTACCCAACCTAGCCAACTAGCTAGCCGCTAACGCGACATAAAAAAGCGGCTGCCGAGGCAGCCGCTAACGTCAAAGAATATTCAAGCGTGATTAAAGCAGCGCATCCAGTTTCTGTTTCAATATGCCGTTCACCTGCTGTGGGTTAGCGGTGCCCCTTGACGCTTTCATCGCCTGGCCAACAAAGTAGCCTATCATTTTGCCGCGCTTGTCGGGTTCCGAGTCTCGATACTGGGCCACCTGAGCGGGGCTGTCTGCGATCACTTGATCAATCATGGCTTCAATAGCAACGGTATCAGTGACTTGCTTGAGGCCTTTAGCGTCAATGATCTCATCGGCTGTTTCGCCCTGACCGTTCCAAAGCGCCTGGAAAACGTCTTTAGCCGCTTTGCCGCTAATCGTATCGTCGAGTACACGGCTAATCAGTTGGCCGAGCTGACGTGCGGAAATGGGGCTGTTGGCAATGCTCAGGTTTTCGCGATTAAGCGCACCGGAAAACTCTCCCTGCACCCAGTTGGCCGACTGCTTGGCATCACCGCAAGTGTTATGCACTGCTTCAAAGAACTCGGCGATGTCCCGGCTAGCGGAGATGACGTTGGCATCATATGCCGACAGTCCCAGCTCGCTTTGAAAGCGCTCGCGCTTATCGGCAGGCAGTTCGGGCAACTGGCCGCGAAGGTGGTCCAGGTAGGCCTGATCAAGCACTATTGGCAGTAGGTCTGGGCAGGGGAAGTAGCGGTAGTCGTTGGCTTCTTCCTTGGTACGCATGCTGCGCGTTTCATCGCGGTCTGGATCAAACAGGCGTGTTTCTTGAACGACCTTGCCACCGTCTTCAATGAGCTCAATTTGGCGCTCAACCTCGAAGGCAATCGCGCGTTCGACAAAGCGGAACGAGTTAACGTTTTTGATTTCAGCCCGAGTGCCTAACGTTGCTTGGCCTTTCGGACGCACCGAGACGTTCACGTCGCAACGCATGGAGCCTTCCGCCATGTTGCCATCGGAAATGCCCAGGTAAGTAACGATTGAGTGAATCGCCTTAAGATATGCAGCGGCCTCTTTGGCATTGCTCATGTCTGGCTCAGACACGATCTCTAACAGCGGCGTTCCCGCGCGGTTGAGATCAATGCCCGTCATGCCTTGGAAATCTTCATGCAGCGACTTGCCTGCATCTTCTTCAAGGTGCGCATGATGAATGCGAATGCGTTTGGTGCTGCCATCTTCTAAAGTGATCTCAACATCACCAGGGCCCACAATCGGGTGGTACATCTGGCTAGTCTGATAGCCTTTAGGCAGATCAGGGTAGAAGTAGTTCTTACGGTCAAATATTGATACTTCAGCAATATCGGCATGCACTGCCAGGCCAAACTGAACGGCCATGGCAACGGCCTGCTCGTTGAGCACTGGCAGCACGCCCGGTAGACCCAGGTCGACGGCGCAGGCCTGAGTGTTTGGCTCAGCGCCAAACGCCGTTGAGGCGCCGGAAAAGATTTTTGAACGCGTAGCGAGCTGAACGTGGACTTCAAGCCCAATCACGGTTTCCCATTGCATTAGGCGTTCTCCTCGGCAAAAGCAGGACGTTGTAGGTGCCAGTCCGTCGCTTGCTGGAACTGGTGGGCGACGTTAAGCAGCTGCGCCTCAGCAAAGTGGGTGCCTAGAATCTGCAGACCAACGGGACGCTTGTCGACAAAACCGGCGGGTACGCTGATGCCAGGAATGCCCGCTAGGTTAACGGCGATGGTGTAAATATCCTGTAGGTACATCGACACAGGATCTTTTTTAGCACCCAGGTCGAAAGCGGGCGTAGGCGACGCTGGCCCCATCAGTACATCCACCTCTTGAAAAGCGTCTAAGAAGTCCTGGCGGATCAAGCGGCGCACTTTTTGTGCCTTGGTGTAATAAGCATCAAAGAAGCCTTCAGAGAGCGTATGAGTGCCGATTAGAATGCGTCGCTTGACCTCTTCGCCGAAACCTTCCGCGCGTGAGCGGGTATATAAATCAATTAAGTCGCTGGGGTTTTCGCAGCGGTGACCAAAGCGCACGCCGTCGTAACGTGACAGGTTGGAAGATGCTTCGGCGGGAGCGATAACGTAGTAAGCCGGAATAGCGTAGTGCGTATGCGGTAAGCTGACTTCACGCACTGTGGCACCCAGCGACTCGTAAACGCTGACCGCTTCACGCACGGCTTTTTCGACGTCTGGGTCTAAACCGTCGCCAAAATACTCTTTGGGTAGACCGATTTTAAGGCCCGAGAGGGGCGCGTTGAGGCCTTCCACATAGTCCGGCACACCGCGCGCAACGCTGGTGGAGTCGCGGCCATCGTGGCCTGCAATTACCCCTAACAGGTGAGCGCAGTCTTCAGCACTACGTGCCATGGGGCCTGCCTGGTCAAGGCTTGAGGCGTAAGCGATGATGCCGTAACGCGATACTCGGCCGTAAGTAGGCTTTAAGCCGGTAATCCCACAAAACGCCGCCGGTTGGCGAATGGAGCCGCCAGTGTCGGTGCCCATCGCCGCGGGTACTAAGCCTGCTGCCACTGCTGCTGCGCTGCCGCCGGAGCTGCCGCCGGGTACAGCAGTCACATCCCAAGGGTTCTTTACCGGGCCGTAAAAGCTATTTTCATTGGAAGAGCCCATAGCGAACTCATCCATATTGGTTTTACCCACGCTGACCGTGCCCGCCGCGTTGAGCTTTTCAACCACGGTAGCATTGTAGGGTGCAATAAAATTATCCAGCATTTTGGAGCCACAGCTGGTCTTTACATCGCGAGTACAAAAAATATCTTTGAGCGCTAGAGGAATGCCCGTGAGCACTCCTGCTTTGCCAGCGGCGCGCGTGCTGTCAGCTGCGTCAGCCTGCGCCAACGCCTGCTCTGCGGTTACGCTGATGAAGCTATTGAGCTTGCTATCAGCCTGTTCGATACGCTGTAAATAATGTGTGGTCAGTTCGCGGCTCGAAAACTCGCCTTTTTTTAAGGCGACAGCGAGTTGCGTTAATGTTTTCTCATACATGACCCAGAAGCTCCGTTCAGGGGCGAAAAAAATAGCGGCGAAAGTGGTGGCTCAGTAATCTCGAATGCGCTTCTATTCAATAAATTCACTCAGCAAATTTATTCAACAAATTTATTCAACAACGCGGGGGACGAGATACAGGCCGTTTTCCACTGCCGGAGCACAGCGCTGAAAGGTATCGCGCTGGTTGGTTTCAGTGACTTCATCGGCGCGCAACCGTTGGGTTGCATCTAACGGATGAGATAGCGGTAAAACACCTTCGGTATCAACGCCTTGTAGTTGATCGACCATGTCCAGAATCCGGCTTAGGTCATCTACAAAGCCGCTGGCTTGGTCATCGCTGACGGCGAGTCGGGCTAGGTGGGCAGCCCGGCGCACATGAGATTCTTCAAGCGCCATGATCGGAATTTCCTCATAAACGTAAGGGAACATAATCCGCTTTAAGCGGTATACATACCGATATCAAAAAAACGTCTTGTGCCGCAGACGTGGAAAATAGCCGCAAAAGGTACCACATCTTGGCCTTCACGGGCAGTATTAGGCACGACTCGTGCTTGCTGCCAGGGGGTTGCGGTGATACCGTTTGCATCCGCACAGGGTTCCCGGTCTGCACTAGGTAACAACATCCATGTTTAAACGTTTGAGGGGGCTGTTTTCCAGCGATCTGTCGATCGACTTGGGTACGGCCAATACACTGATTTATGTACGCGGTCGCGGTATCGTGCTTGATGAGCCGTCCGTGGTCGCTATTCGCCAGTCTGGCACTATGCGCAGCGTTGCGGCAGTCGGTACTGATGCCAAGCGAATGTTGGGTCGTACGCCTGGCAATATCACTGCGATCCGTCCGATGAAAGATGGCGTTATTGCCGATTTCACCGTGACCGAGCAAATGCTTCAGCATTTTATCCGCAAAGTTCACCAAAGTACCTTTTTAACCCCTAGCCCGCGTGTGCTGGTGTGCGTTCCTTGCATGTCAACGCAAGTCGAGCGGCGGGCGATTCGTGAGTCGGCGGAAGGTGCCGGTGCCCGCGAGGTGTTCTTGATTGAAGAACCCATGGCGGCAGCGATTGGCGCAGGCCTTCCGGTTGATGAAGCCCAGGGTTCAATGGTGGTGGATATCGGTGGTGGTACCACTGAAATTGCGATTATCTCACTCAACGGCGTGGTCTATTCCGAATCTATTCGGGTCGGTGGCGACCGCTTTGATGAAGCCATTACCGCTTATGTTCGTCGTCACTATGGCAGCTTGATTGGTGAGGCGACGGCCGAGCGCATTAAAGAAGAGATTGGCTGTGCTTATCCGGGTGGCGAATTGCGCGAAATAGACGTGCGCGGACGTAACTTGGCTGAAGGTATTCCACGCAGCTTTACGCTAAATTCTCACGAAACGCTTGAGGCCCTGCAAGAAACCCTTGGCTCCATTGTTTCCGCGGTCAAAAGCGCTCTTGAGCAGTCGCCCCCAGAGTTGGCCTCTGATATCGCCGAGCGTGGCTTGGTGCTAACCGGTGGCGGTGCCTTGCTTCGCGATCTGGATAAGTTGATTGCTGAAGAAACAGGGCTGCCGGTGATTGTGGCTGAAGACCCGCTGACGTGCGTTGCGCGCGGTGGTGGTAAAGCGCTGGAAATGATTGATCAGCATACCTTTGAGTTGCTGTCGAGTGACTAATCTCAGCGGTTAATGCGGGGGATTGCCTATTAAACCGCTGTTTTCGCACGGGCCATTGCCGGGCTACCGGCTGTTTTTTTGCGTGTTGGCCGCCAGTGCTTTGATGTTTGTCGACCATCATTTCACGCGTATGGAGCAGGTGCGCGCACAAATGTCGATGGTTGTGGCGCCTGTTCAATGGATCGTTAGTGTGCCTAGCGACCTATTGAACTGGGGTTCGCTTGCGCTCTCCGATCAGCAGGCGCTGGTGGACGAAAACCGCCGTCTGCGCGAGCAAATCCTGACACTTTCTCATCGCGGTCAGCGTATGGCTAACCTGACGGCAGAAAATAGTGAATTACGTGATTTGCTAAATGCCGCCGAGCGACGTGATATTCCCTATATCACCGCCGAGTTGTTGTCGTTGGATAACGATCCCTTCAGCCATCAAATGGTTGTTAATCGCGGGCACCGCAACGGTGCCTACGTGGGGCAGCCGGTCATCGATGCATCGGGTTTAGTCGGCCAAATTACGGCGGTTTCGGCTTACTCTAGTCGCGTACTGCTATTGGCTGATGCCAGCCATGCTTTGCCTGTGCAGCTAAATCGCAACGGTTTGCGCTTTATTGTGCAGGGTGCTGGGCGCTACAGCAGCGTCAATGTAATGCACGTGCCGGATACGGCAGACATTCGTGAGGGTGATTTGCTAACCACGTCAGGCTTGGCCGGGCGCTTTCCTCCCGGGTATCCCGTAGCCCGAGTGACCGAGGTCTATCATGATCCGGGTCAACCTTTTGCACGCGTAACGGCTGAGCCAATGGCGCAGCTGCAGCGCTCGCGCCACTTCTTGCTACTTTTTCCACCTCCCCAGCAAGCAATTGACGAACATGCATGGGATGAGACGTTGGATATTTCCGCAGCAGCGCTGCGCTCTTCGCTTCAACTATCCAATCCCGATCAAAACGTATCATCCCAAGAGGTGCCCTGATGGCCCGCGCACCGATTGTTCCGCTGTTGTTTGTTTGGCTAAGCCTGTTATTAGCATTGTGCCTTCAAGTAATGCCGTTGGCCGATGGCTGGCAGGTATATCGCCCTGAATGGCTGGGCCTGATGCTGATCTACTGGTGTATGCGTACACCCGATAGAGTCGGCGTTTTTCACGGCTTTGTGCTGGGCATCCTGATGGATTTAATAGAAGGCACTGCGCTAGGCCAGCATGCGATGGTTTATGTGCTGCTGGCTTTTTTATGTGCCTTGGTATACCCCCGATTCCGCGCCTATTCGTTGGTGCAGCAGTCGGCGCTCGTGCTGGTGCTCATTGGCTTAGTGCAGCTTGTCGCGCAGTGGTTGCGTACTATCGTGGGAGATTTTTCGATCCATTTGGCCTTTTTGATTCCTTCCTTGATTAGCGCTCTGCTGTGGCCTTGGTTATCCACGATGTTCCAAGCATTGGAACGCCGGTTAGCCGCTTCATGAGCGCTTCAGTGCCGGCCTTGTGCCTGGCCTCCGCTTCGCCGCGTCGGCGTGCTTTACTGGCCTCCATCGGTGTGCCGGTAGCGGTTCATCCCTGTGATATTGATGAAACTCCGCTACCTGGAGAGTCAGCGACGGCCTATGTGAGTCGCTTGGCGATTGCCAAAGCAGGGGCGGCGATGTCGCTTACTGACTTGCCAATCTTAGGTTCCGATACCGCTATTGCTGTTGATGGGCGTATTCTAGGTAAGCCGGCGGATGCTCAAGAAGGAGCCTCGATGCTGCGCCTATTATCAGGGCGATCGCATCAAGTGCTCACGGCAGTAGCCGTGACCGGGCCGGAGGGCATGCTCTCTTGCTGCGTCACCACGCAAGTAACGATGCGCGTAATTGAAGAGCAGGAAATCTCTGCCTATTGGCAGACCGGTGAGCCGGCTGATAAAGCGGGAGGCTATGCCATTCAAGGTTTGGCATCGATATTTGTAAAAGAGATTCAAGGCAGCCATTCTGCAGTAGTGGGGCTGCCGCTATTCGAGACGACGAGCTTGCTGCGCCGACAGGGAGTTCCTATTTGGCAGTGCATTTAACACGCTAAGCATGATTAGATCGGCGCATGTATCGCTAGCAAGGAATACGTCAACCTATAAGGATTTGTGCATGAGCGGTGAAGTTCTCATCAATTTAACGCCAATGGAAACCCGCGTTGCGCTGGTGGAAAATGGCGTTTTGCAAGAGGCACTGATCGAGCGCTCCCGACGGCGTGGCATCGTGGGCAATATCTACAAAGGCAAAGTGGTACGCGTGCTGCCTGGTATGCAGGCTGCTTTTGTCGATATTGGCCTTGAGCGTGCAGCCTTCATTCATGTGCATGAAGTGATGTCGCCCGGCACGCCTCAGGATGAGCAGCAAACGATCGCTCAACTGCTACATGAAGGTCAGGCGCTCGTCGTGCAGGCGACCAAAGATCCTATTGGCAGTAAAGGTGCGCGCTTAACGACACATCTTTCGATCCCCTCGCGCTACTTGGTTTATATGCCTGATTCGCCACACCATGGTGTTTCTCAGCGCATTGAAGATGAGCATGAGCGTGAGCGCTTAAAGGCGCTGTTGGATGCCAGTATCAGCGAGCAGACCCTGGAAGTGGCCGGTGGATTTATTGTGCGTACGGCGGCCGAAGGGGTGGGTGACGAAGAGCTGAAAGGCGATATGAACTTTCTGCTGCGATTATGGCGTAATGTCAGCGAGCGGAAAGTCAGTACGGCCCCACAAACCGTTATTTATGATGATCTGCCGCTATTTATACGCACGCTGCGGGATGTGATGCGTGATGACATCGAAAAAGTACGTATCGATTCGCGTGAAAATTTTGTCAAGCTCGTCGAGTTTGCTGAAGAGTTTATGCCCAATGCCGTTGATCGCATTGAATATTATCCTGGCGAGCGACCCATTTTCGATCTCTATAGCGTCGAAGATGAAATCCAAAAGGCATTGGGTCGTAAGGTACAGCTGAAGTCTGGTGGTTATCTCGTGATTGATCCGACCGAGGCAATGACCACCATCGATGTTAATACCGGTGGCTATGTCGGCCACCGCAATCTTGAAGAGACGATCTTTAAAACCAACCTGGAGGCGGCAACAGCGATTGCTCGCCAGCTTCGGCTACGCAATTTGGGTGGCATCATCATTATCGACTTTATCGATATGATTGACGTTGAACACCAGCGCCAGGTCTTGCGCGTTCTAGAAAAAGCCTTAGAGCGCGATCATGCCAAAACCAAGTGCACGGGCGTCACAGAGCTTGGGCTTGTTCAGCTTACCCGTAAGCGTACCCGCGAAAGCTTGGAGCAAACGCTCTGTGAAGCTTGTACCACCTGCAGTGGCAGGGGAACGCTGAGAACGCCAGAAACCGTTTGCTACGAAATCTTTCGGGAAATTCTGCGCGAAGAGCGCGCCTACAGCGCTGAAACCTACATGGTGCTTGCCTCGCAGTCAGTCGTTGACCGGTTACTGGATGAGGAGTCAGCGGCGGTGGCAGACCTGGAAACCTTTATCAACAAAACGATTCGCTTCCAGGTTGAACAGCACTATTCCCAAGAGCAGTACGATATCGTGCTGATGTAAATCATGCAGATGCGTTTACTAGTGCGTTGGAGCTTGGCGGCCATGGCGTGGGTATTGGGCAGCATCGCCGTGCTGCTGCTGTTACTCCGCCTGGTGATGAGCCAGTCCGACGCCTTAACTCCGCGTATTGAAGCGCTGCTTGAAGCGCGTATTGGCGCGCCTGTCACTATCGAGCGCATGTCGTTATCTCTTTCTCGTAATGATCTGCTATTAAGTCTTGACGGCGTGAATGCGGAAACGCCGGATGGCCAGGCGCTGTTTTCGCTGGATCATGCGGGCCTGCGGCTGGATACATGGGCGTCACTTGCCAATTTAGCGCCGATCTTTAGCGACGCTCGCATCACCGGTACGGAGTTTCATCTTTATCAGGGCGCAGTCGCTTCGTGGCAGTGGCCTGAGCCGGCTAAGCTACCGCTATTGGCACCTGACCCCGATATGGATCTAGCCACTGTCGACGACTGGACCGGCTTGATTTTGCGCCAACGGCTGTGGGTCGATAACACGCGTGTCGTGCTGCATGGCCGGGAAGATACCGTGCTGCTGCACGCCCAGACCTTGCTGCTGACCGGTGATGAGCGGCGTACTCGGCTTGAAGGTGCTATCAATATTGCCCAGTCACTGCAGCAGGCACGCGAGATTACACTGCCTGCGGCTGAAATAAAGGTCGAAATGCAGCCTGGCCAGCATGGCTTTAGCGACTTTTCGGCTGCTTTGCAGTTGGATATTCAGTTAGATCAATTGGTCGTGCTAGCCGCTATGTTTCGCCCCGATCATATGCCTTATCTAGAGCAGGCGGGTGGCAGCGCGCGGCTGTGGGGGAGTTGGAGCGCGGGGCGTCTTGAAGAGGCCAGGGTTGCCGTTGAAGTTCCTGAACTGACGCTGCGTCATGACGTTCAATACGCGGTGTTAAGGGATATTAAAACCAGCGGTTTGTGGCAGCGTGACGGTGATGGCGGCGAGGCATGGCTCAGTGGCGATGCGGACAGGGTCGAGTGGGCGCAGCCACCTGGTGCTAGCGTTGGGCCCGCCTTGCCGAGACATTGGCATGCCTCGCATCAGCCGGGGCGGTGGGAAGTGCGCACCAGTGCCTTTGAGCTCGCATCGCTTACTGCTTGGCGTGACTATGTCTTGTTGCCTGAATCATTGACGCGCGTTTTGCAAACGCTCTCGCCGCGCGGTCAGGTACAAGGGCTGCAGGTGGGCCAGCAGGATGGTCGTTGGGGCGTAGACGCCGCGCTTAGCGATGTCGAGGTATCGCCTTGGGAGCAGGTGCCCGGCGGCGGCCCGCTTGATGCCTGGGTTCAAGCGCGCGATTTTCGCGGTCGTGTGCAGTTTAGTAGTAACGGCGATAGTACCCTTTATTTCCCCGAGTTTTTTGCCGCTCCCATGCAGCTGCAAAGCGCCGAAGGTGTGGTGGAGTGGGTATACGATGGCCCTAATACGATGGTTAGCGGCAAGCAGCTAAACGTTGAGTGGGATGGGGCTCAGGTATCGGGTGGCTTCGGACTGGTCAGCGGTAATCAGCGCGGTCATTTTGGTTTAGATCTGAATTTTAGCGACGTGGATGCTCTTGAACGCCCGTTGGCTCAATGGCTACCGCTAAGCGTTATGGATAATAAGCTTCAGGACTGGCTGCTTGATGATATTGGCGGCTACGTGACCGAAGGATCATTACAGCTGAGCCTGCCGATTGGTGAAACCGTCGGCGCTGATGACTTTACCGCGACGCTCGCGCTGGCCGTTACCCAAGGACATTTACCCATTGCGCCCGGCTGGCCGCGGCTTGACGATATTCAAGGCCGCCTCAAGTGGCAGGATAAAGTGCTAAAAGCGGAGATAGAAAGCGCCCAGAGCCATGGCGTGACGGCTGCCAAGGGGGAGTTGGTAATGGAAGATGAGACGCTTAAGTTCTCCGGAGAATTACAGTCGGAAGGCTCGGCGCTTATGTCGTTTCTTCAAGCCATGCCCGATATTGATCTTTCGAAACTGAGTGATTTGCGGGTAACCGGTGACGTTGATGGCGATATTGCGTTGTCGCTGCCGCTGGAAACGCCCGAGGCACTTCAGCTAGAAATCAATGCGCAGCCACGCTTCTCTGAGATTGTTTATCTACCGCTGGGGGTGCATCTTCGCTCGGCCGAAGGTGATCTACGCTGGTTACAAAATGACGAAAACGGAGGGCTGGTTGGCACGGCGAATGGTCAAGTCTTGGGCGGTGAAATAAACGCCGATATTGATACGCTGGGCGACGGGATTCAGCTGCAAGGTAGCGTCGCGACGGCGGCACTTTTCGGTTTGGCCGGATTAGACGATAGCCAGGGGCGCTTGCCGCTAGAGGGGCAGCTACAGTGGCAGGGCCACGTTGGCTTGTTGCCCACACCGACCGTAAGAGTGGAAAGTCGTTTAGTCGGCGTTACTAGCCACCTACCTGAACCCTTTGCAAAAACGTCCCAACAGTCCTGGCCATGGGTGTTGACCGCGGATATCGATTCCGGGCGCATTGAAAGTCGCCTAGCTGATATTTTCTCTGCGCGAGGGCTGTTCGGTCATCAAGCGCTGGCCGGCACGATGCATCTGGGCAGTGCCGCAGAGCAAGTGCCTGCTTGGCCTGCTCAGCCTGGGATAAATCTGGTTGCGAATGTGCCGCGTATTGATCCACTGGCGTGGCAGCAGGCTATTAAGCCAATGATGGCGCTAGGCGCATCTCAGTCGAGTGGCGCAGATAGCCAAATGCCGCTGAATGTCTCGCTAACGACGCCCTGTTTGATTTATCAGGCGGAATGTTTAGGCAATGTCAACGCATCAGGTAGTGTGAGCGGCGGCCAAGTCGATCTTGATGTGGGCGGTAATCTATTCACCGGGCATTTGCTGTACAATGGTGATTCGCCGCAGCCGCTGGATATTGCGATTGATGCCATTGCGCTAGACCGTTTGTTGAAACTTGCTAATGTCGAGCATGACAGCGAGGCGCCAGCACCCGATTCCTGGTGGCAGGCGGTTGAGACCCAGCGCAAGCCGCCGACCGTGATTCCCGATTGGCTGGCCGATGTGCCGAATGGCCGTTTACGCTTAGCGGAGATTGCCATGGGTACGCGTCGCTTTGGTCCGTTGACCGCTTACTGGCAAACCGATGGGCAGCGGTTTTCGCTGACTCCGGTTGGTCTCACCATGGGGCAGCTTTCCGCTCGTGGCGAGCTTCACTGGGAAGGAGATTCAACCACCAGCCACACTTGGGCGGATATCTCTATTCAAGGTGGAGACATCGGAACGGCACTTGAGCGGCTTGATCAGCCTGTGGTGATGCGTAGTCGTAGTACCGACGTAAAAGCATCGCTGGACTGGCCGGGAGCGCCTTGGCAGCTCGATTTACGCGATGCCGGTGGCTATCTAAGCACGGATATGCGTGATGGCCGTTTTGCCACCCTAGAATCTTCGCCTGCGCGTTTAATCGGACTGCTCAATTTCGATAATATTTTACGCCGCATACGCCTGGATTTTTCTGACGTTACCGGCCAAGGCACGGCGTTTGACCGTGTCAATGGCACTGCCGATGTCACCGATGGACTGCTAACGCTGCGAGGGCCATTGGAAATTGATGCCCCGGCTACCACCTTAACGCTTACCGGCAATGTCGACCTAGTTACGCGTGAACTTGATCAGCGGCTTGGCGTCACACTGCCAGTGACACAAAGTTTACCTATCGCGGCAATTGCTGTCGGTGCGCCCATTATTGGTGGTGCGCTATTTCTCGCAGACAAGCTTTTTGGTGACGCGCTAGATCGGGTCACGACACTTCATTATCGCGTGCGAGGCCCTTGGACCTCGCCGCAGGTTACTTTAGAGGGCCCCCTATGACCGTATATAAAAGTGATATAGACACGGCTGCCGCCATTTTGCTGACACCCGGGGGGCTGGATTTAGATGCTCTGGAAACCGGGCTTGGCTACGCGATGGGCGCGGGCATAGACTACGCCGATCTGTATTTTCAGCGTACTTGGCAAGAAGGCTGGGTATTAGAAGATGGCGAAGTAAAAGAGGCCAGCTACAGCATTGATGGTGGGGTTGGCGTGCGCTCCTTGGCGGGTGAAAAAACCGGCTTTGCCTACTCAAATCAAATTACCGCCGATGCGCTAATGGATACTGGCCGTACCGCGGCAGGCATTGTGCGCAGCGGTAACCGCCTTCCTGGGCAACTGGTTCGCCCGGTGTCTGCTATGTCACGCTATGCCGGGATTGATCCATTGGCTGGGCTGAGCGCGGAAGATAAAGTGGCTATGCTTAAGCAGGCTGATCGCGTGGCGCGTGCAGCGGACCCGAGCATTAGCCAGGTGAGTGCCTCTCTCTCTGGCACCTATGAGGTCGTACTGGTGCGTGCCAGCGATGGCACTCTGGCGGCGGATATTCGTCCGTTGGTTCGCTTCAACGTTAGCGTTATTGCTGTTAAAAACGGTCGTCGTGAGCGCGGCAGCGCGGGCGGTGGTGGCCGTTATTCAATGGCAAAGCTGCGCGATGAGCAGGTGGCGGAGAACTACGCTAAAGAAGCCGTGCGTCAAGCGCTGGTGAACCTTGAGGCCGTTGATGCGCCCGCGGGCCAAATGCCCGTGGTTCTGGCGTCAGGATGGCCGGGTATTTTGCTGCATGAAGCGGTGGGCCACGGTCTCGAAGGAGATTTTAACCGTAAGGGAAGCTCCGCTTTTTCCGGGCAGATGGGCAAGCGGGTCGCTGCGAAGGGCGTCAATATTGTGGATGATGCGACGCTAGTCGATTGCCGGGGCTCAATGAGTATCGATGATGAGGGTACGCCCGGCCAATACACGCCGCTTATCGAAGACGGTATTTTGACCGGTTACATGCAGGACAAGCTCAATGCTCGCTTGATGGGAATGGCGCCGACGGGCAATGCGCGGCGCGAGTCATTTGCCCACATGCCGATGCCGCGAATGACTAATACCGTCATGCTGGCTGGTCAGGATGAGCCTAGCGACATTATCAAAAGCGTAAAGCGCGGCATTTACGCGGTCAGTTTTGCGGGTGGCCAGGTTGATATAACGTCGGGTAAGTTCGTATTCTCCGCCAGTGAAGCTTACTTAATTGAAGATGGCAAAGTGACTGTGCCGGTCAAAGGCGCGACGCTTATTGGCAATGGCCCAGAGGCGATGGGGCGCGTTTCGATGATCGGCCACGATATGGCCCTTGATACGGGGATTGGTGTATGCGGTAAAGAAGGCCAAGGGGTGCCGGTCGGTGTTGGCCAGCCCACCCTCAAGTTGGATGAGCTGACGGTCGGCGGTACTCATTCATAATCGCCGTCTTAAGCTCGGGCTTAAAGTGCCAGAGTTTCGCGCAGGTGTTTGAAGAGCTTGCGCGAACTCGTTGGTGGCTTGCCCCCTTCGCGTTCTCGTTGGGCATTGCGAATGAGCTGACGCAGCGTTTGACGATCGGCGTCGGGGTATTCAGTCATGAACAGATCGACAGCCTCATCGCCTTCGTCAATTAAGCGTTCGCGCCATTTTTCGAGGCGATGAAAGGCGTGGTCGCGCTGCTCTTGTTCCTGGTCAATGGAATCGAAGACGCCTTGAATGGCAGTGAGATCTTCTTTACGAATTAATTTGCCAACGTACTGCATATGACGTCGGCGACCTTCATGAGAACGAATGCGCGCGGTCTCTTCAATTGCGCGCAGCATATCGTCAGAGAGAGGGAAGCGGGCACGTTCCGCTGGTCGCATAGCGATCAATGTTTCCCCAAGTGCCTGTAAGGCATGCATTTCGCGTTTGAGTTGCGACTTGCTAGGGCGTTCTTCCTGTTCTTCTACTTCAGCTGGATCGGGACGTTGCTTACGCATAATGTGACTCACAGACAAGATTCGTTGCGGCATTATACCAGCTGCGAGTACAACATTGATTCGCCGAAGACATTCTATTGAGAGAGAATCGGTGAAAAAAGGAGGCTATATGGCACAGGCATTTGATGCATCCGCGCAGCAGTCGCTACTCACCGCGCGGGCCGAAGAAGCGCTAGCGTTGGCAAAACGCATGGGCGCAGATGACGCCGAAGTGGGCGCAAGCGTTGATCAGGGTATAGGCGTGAGCGTGCGTCTGGGCGAAGTTGAGACGGTTGAGCTATCCCGAGACCAGGGTATTGCCGTGACGCTTTACGTAGGTCAGCGTAAGGGTAGCGCTTCATCGACAGATGCCAGTAGCGCGTCGATTCAGGCCGCCGTAGAGAAAGCGTTGGCGATTGCTCGATATACCGGTGAAGACCCCGCCGCAGGGTTAGCCGATGCGTCGCTGATGGCAAGCGAGCTGCCCGATTTAAAAGTGCACTATCCTTGGGCGCTTACCACGGATAAAGCGATTGAATTAGCGCTTGCCTGCGAGCAGGCTGGACGTGACGTGGAAGGCATTTCTCAGTCGGATGGCGCATCGCTGTCCAGCGGTGAAGGGGTGCGGGTTTATGCCAACAGCCATGGCTTTTTAGGCACTCAAAAAGGCAGCAGCCACTCACTATCATGCATGCTGATTGCCCAAGATGCCGGCGGCATGCAGCGTGACTACGACTATACCTCTGCGCGCGACCCCAAAGCGCTGCGTGACCCCGCTGACGTAGGGCGTGAAGCAGCCGCACGCACGCTGCGTAGGCTGGGTGCTCAGCGTCCGCCTACGGGGACCTTGCCGGTGTTGTTTGATCCGTCGTTATCCGGTGGTTTAATCGGGCATTTGTTGGGCGGTATCGCCGGTGGTGCGTTGTATCGCCAGTCGTCTTTTTTATGTGATCGGCTTGGTGCCACGCTCTTTCCCGATTGGTTTAGCCTTGAAGAGCGGCCTATGGAAGTAGGCGCTACCGCGAGCTCACCGTTTGATGGTGAAGGTGTGCAAACGCGCAATAATCGCTTTATCGATCAGGGGCGTATCGAAAGCTATATGCTGTCTTCCTACAGCGCTAGGCGGATGGGTATGCAGACCACGGGTAATGCCGGTGGGGCGCGCAACGTACGCCTGACCGCACCGTTGAAGCCTCGCGAAGCGCTGCTGCAAGAGATGGGGAAGGGCATTTGGGTGACGGAGCTGATGGGCCAGGGCGTTAATGGGGTTACCGGCGATTACTCCCGTGGCGCGGCCGGTTTTTGGGTCGAGAACGGTAAGGTTCAGTACCCGATCGAAGAGTTCACGATTGCTGGTAACCTGGAGCGGATGTTCGCGGGCCTGGTAGGTATTGGTGATGACACCGATACCCGTGGCAGCGTACATACAGGCAGTTGGTTGATTGATGAGATGACAGTGGCCGGTAATTAATCGGAATAAATGGCTACTGGTCTTCCTCAAAGCGGGCTTCGAACAACGCTTGAATTGCATCAAGCGCCTGTTCTGCGTCGTCGCCCTCGACGTGGATAGTTAACTCAGTACCGCACGGGGCGGCGAGCATTAATAGCGACATAATATTAGCGGCATCGGCAACTTGCTGCTGCTTATAGACACGTATACTGGCCGTGAACTGTTGGCCGCATTTAACGAGTTTCGTCGCCGCGCGGGCATGCAGTCCGCGCTGATTGGTGAGTGTGAGTGTTCTTTCTGGCACCCTGGTTCCTTTTCGCCGAGTGGTGTCATTAATCAATAGACGTGCTTAAGGCGTTGGTGATTGATCGCTGGTCAACGGCGTCGGGAGCTGTTCGCTCAGCGTATATTGCAGGCCTAGCTCGCGGTGGCGCAATTGAACTTCCCCGACGCGAGCCGCTAAGCCTTTTGCTAGCTGCTCCACCATATAGACGGAGCGATGTTGACCGCCCGTGCAGCCAATGGCAACAGTCATATAGCTACGCTGGCTATTCTGGTAAGCCGGTAGCCAGCGCTCAAGCCATGCTTGGATATCGTTACTCATGGCGTCCACGACGGGATAGCTTTTTAAGAAGGCAACGATGTTGGCGTCACGGCCTGTTGACTGTCGCAGCGTTGGATCCCAATAAGGATTGGGCAGGCAACGCACGTCAAAGACGAGGTCAGCATCTAACGGCACTCCGCGCTTGTAGCCGAACGATTCAAACGTCAACGTCAGCTGGTCGCGCTGCTGATGAGCTACCTGATCAGTAATCCGGCGGCGTAGGTCGTGTACTGACAGACGTGACGTGTCGATCAATAGATCGGCCAAATCACGTATGTCATGCAGCGTCTCTTCCTCTTTATTGATGGCCTCTTCAAGGGTCATTTCGCTATTGCGCGTCAACGGATGTCGGCGGCGCGTGGCTGAGTAGCGCTCTAGAAGGATGCGGGCATCAGTCGTTAGGTAGATAACTTGGAAATCAATGGTGCGTTGGCGTAACTCTTGTAATAGCGAGGGCAGGCGTTCAAGAGCCCCCGGTAAGTTGCGTGCATCGATGCTAACCGCCAAATGGGCTCGGTCACCCTGGTCGCGTAACTCGTCGACCAGTGACCCCAGCAACATGACGGGAAGGTTATCAATCGCGTAGTAGCCTAGGTCTTCCAGCGCCTGTAAAGCGATAGATTTACCAGACCCAGAACGACCGCTAATGATGACCAGTTGCATAGAGTTTCTCTTCGCTTTAATACGACGGCTTAAATGGGAGCTTACGAGACCGTTACAGCAGGCGGGTAATCATTAAGCGTTGTTTAATCCGCTGAATGCTCACGAATTTTAGCTGTAATGAGATCGAGTAGCTCGCGTTGACTGCCTGCTTTGCGTAGCTGCTGGCGAGTATCCGCATCATTCATGATGGTGGCTACTTGGCCTAGCAAAGAGAGGTGTGTGTCATCCGCTTGTTCCGGTACTAGCAGCACAAACACTAGGTCAACGGGGTCGCCGTCGATAGCATCAAAATCAATTGCTTCTGAGAGTTTTAAAAAACCAGCAATAGGCGTAGAGCAGTGAGGACTGCGGGCATGGGGAATAGCCACGCCGTTACCAATCCCTGTGCTACCTAAGCGCTCTCGGCCGATTAAGCGGCTGAACACTTCTTGGCTATCTAAACTGGGCGTATTTTGAGCGATAAAGGTGCTGAAAAATTCCAGCACCCTTTTTTTGCTGCCCCCAGGTACGTCGAAAAGAACGCGCTCTGGGGGGAGTATGGTTTCCAACGTCATTGAATTAACGCACACCTGCGCCTTGGGCGCGAGCTTGTGCTTTTTCCTTATGTTTAACGAGTTGACGATCGATTTTGTCCGCTAACGCATCGATAGCGGCATACATATCACTGTCTAGGGCTTCTGCATGTAAGTCAGCGCCTGCTGCATGCAGTGTGCAGGCAGCCTGTTGGCGTTCCTTCTCCACCGATAGGGTGACCTGCACCGTGGTTATATTGTCGTAATGGCGCTCAACACGGTCAAGCTTTTCATTAACATAGTCACGCAAGGCGTCAGTCAGTTCTACGTGATGACCAGTGATATTTACTTGCATTGACGTACTCCTTATCTATCGGGCTGTACTTAGGAACGGTACTTAGGGACTGTACTTAGTACTTAGATATGTAGCCCTTTTGATTGTAACCCTTTTTGCCCCGTTGCAAAGCCCTTGTCGCGAGTTTCGCTGAAACCTGACAGATCCTAGCGCAAACGGCGCCGCTCACTGGAAGAGGGAATGCCCATGGCTTCGCGGTATTTGGCTACCGTGCGTCTTGCAACCTGGATGCCACCTTCTTCTAATAATGTTACTAAGCGGCTATCAGAAAGCGGTTTGCCGGGCGCTTCTTCGTGAACCAGCTTTTTCAGGCGGGCTCGGATCGCGGTACTGGAGTGGCTATCGCCATCCTGGCCGCTCACTTGACTAGAGAAAAAGTATTTCAGCTCAAACACGCCGCGCGGCGTATGAATATATTTCTGCGTTGTCACTCGTGAAATCGTTGATTCATGCATTTCAACGGCTGTGGCTATATCGGCTAAAATCAGCGGTTTCATGGATTCTTCGCCATATTCCAGAAAGCCGATTTGACGGGTGATGATTTCACGGCCCACTCGCAGCAGCGTGTCGTTACGACTCGAAAGGCTTTTAATTAACCAGCGCGCTTCCTGCAGGTGTTCTTTCAAAAACTGATTATCCTGACTTTTATCCGCACGCTTTATCAGGCTGGCGTAGTCAGGTTGAATTCTCAGCCGAGGCAGGGCGTCCTGATTGAGCTCTAAATGCCAACCTTCATTATCATGGCGCACTACTAAGTCCGGCGTGATATAGCGGTCATTGGTCACGCCATAAGCGCTGCCTGGGCGTGGATCTAGGCTGCGAATTAGCTGGATGACATCGGCTAGCTGCTCGTCATCGAGCCCTAAGCGGCGCTTGAGTAAGCGCATGTCATCTTTGCTGAGCGCTTCAAGAAACTGGCGCACTAGCCTGCGAGCAGGCACCAGTAGAGGCGTATCATCTGGCAGGGCGGCGAGCTGCAGCATCAAGCATTCACGCAGGTCGCGGGCAAAAATACCGGTGGGCTCGAACTGCTGCAGTTTTAATAATGTTGTTTCCACTTCGCGCTGGCTAAGACCATCAATGCCCTGGGCGCGTAGCCCTTCACGAATATCATTAAGCGGCTGGGTCAAATAGCCGTTGGCGTCTAGTGCGTCAATGAGACTTTCGGAAACCAGCTGTTCACGCGCACTAAAATCGGTCATAGCGAGTTGCCACAATAGGTGCCCATGAAGGCTTTGTTCGGCAGCCTGACGCTCAAAATCAGGGCCCTCACTGTTGCTGCCAGTGCCGCCAAGATCTTGATAGGTGTCCGACCAGTCGCTATCAACGGAAAGCTCGGTGGGGATGCTCTCTGACCACTCCTCCTCTTTAGGCTCGCTTACGGCCTCTTCACCGAACTCATCTTCCTGTTCCAGCATAGGGTTGGCATCTAAGGCCTGCTGAATTTCTTGGCGAAGATCTAGAGTCGATAGCTGCAGCAGGGCGATAGCCTGCTGCAGCTGAGGTGTCATGGTCAGTTGTGTCCCAATGCGCAGTTGAAGAGAAGCTTTCATGACCATTTGAGAACCACTCGTTAATCGGAATGCTTTACCCTAGTGCGAGTGGGAGCTGTGTGCAAGTGCAATAAGCATGCCATTGGTAGTTAAAGCGTTATAAGGCGGGATTTATGGGCAAAAATAAGCCTACAGACGAAAATCTGCGCCCAGATAAACATCCCTGACTTGCTGGTTGGTGAGGATCGATGAGGGGGAGCCGCTGGCGATAATATGGCCATCTCCGACAATGTAAGCGATATCACAAATGTCCAGCGTTTCACGGACGTTGTGATCGGTAATTAGAACGCCAATATGACGTTGTTTCAGCGCGCGAATGATGGTTTTAATCTCGCCCACTGAAATGGGGTCGACCCCGGCAAAAGGCTCATCTAGCAAGATAAAGGCGGGCTCGGTCGCTAGCGACCGAGCAATTTCTACACGGCGACGCTCCCCCCCAGAGAGGCTCATGCCCAGGTTGTCGCGAATATGGGTGATATGGAAGTCTTCAAGCAGGGCTTCCAGGCGCTCTTCGCGACCTGGACGGTCGAGCTCTTTGCGCGTTTCTAATATCGCCATAATATTATCGGCAACCGATAATTTGCGAAAAATAGACGCTTCTTGGGGCAGGTAGCCAATGCCTGCCGCTGCGCGCTCATGCATCGGGGCTCGGGTTAAATCTAAGTCGTCAATACCCACTTTGCCGGCGTCAGATTTGACCAGCCCGACAATCATATAAAACGACGTGGTTTTGCCCGCGCCGTTAGGGCCGAGTAAGCCAACGACGCTGCCTTGGGAGATTTCCAAGTTAATATCTTTAACCACTCGGCGGCGCTTGTAACTTTTCGCCAAGTGGTGGGCATATAGTGTTTTTATCGGTGCATTGTCAGCAGTTGCCATCGATAGACTCTCTATTGTTCAGGCTGAATAGTCATGCGTATACGCTGCGGCTCGCTACCCTCAACGTCTGAACGCGCTTGAATCACTTCACGGTCAATGAAATATTCAAGCCGCCCGCCGGTAAATGTATCGTCCTGCTGGGTTAATTCAGCTTGATCAATGAGCTCAACTCGGCGTTCGGCGACGTGATAAATAATCCGCCGAGCCCAGCCTTCCGTCGGGCCTTCTTGCCCTTCGGCCTGATGGCGTAAGTAAGCACGCTCACCGGTTGACGTTGCGCGCGAAAGCTCGCCCGCCTCATTGCGTTGAATTTCCACTCGCTCGCCGCGCAGCTGCATTTCGCCCTGGCGAATATTGACATCCCCGGTGTAGACGGCGATGCCCGCGCGCTGATCAAGGTCTAAGCGATCGGCTTCAACCTCCACGGGGGCCTGTTGTGAAGACGAGCTGGTTTGGGCTGCCGCGGATAGCGGTACTGCAAGCGCAAAAAGGGCGGTGTAAATAAGTGCTTTCATGGCGACTCCTGTTAGCGTTGTGTGGCAGGTGGATGAGTGCCGCGGACACCGTCAGATAAGCGGACCTGGCTATCGTTTAACCATACATCCATATGTGAAGCGTTCATTTGCTGGGGCGGCTGTTGCAGTAATACCGGTGCTTCGCTCCATGCATGCTGAGTGGGGCCATCATAGTGCAGCTCTTCAGTATCCAGCTGCCATCCTTCGTCTGGCGCAATAAGTCGCGCGGAGCCTGACATAACGAGGGCCTGAGTGTTGGTATTAAGCGTGCCGACATCAGCGCTGGCTAGCCACTGGCGCTCATCGCTGTCATACAGGGTTGCCTGAGGGCTCTCAGACCAGGTTTCCCCGCTTTGCGGCGTATGGATGAGTCGCGGTGTTTTTAGTGACTGCAAGACGTTACCGTTGTCGCCAAACAGAGTGATTTCAGCATCCTCAAGTACGTGCCCTGGCTCTTGGGCCTGCGCTTCTGGGTCGATAGCGGTTTTTTGAGGCCCGCCTGGGCCAAGCCACACCAATAGCACGCCCAAGGCGATAAAAAGCCCTGTTAATCCTAGGCGTGTTTTAAGATGCTTAAGCATTTATGTGCGGCCGTGCAAGTAAGTGTCGAGTACTGCGCTCCAATGCCCTTGGGCTTCGAGCAGAGTATCGCAAATTTCGCGTACCGCGCCGTGCCCGCCAAGCCGCTCCGTTGTCCAGTCGGCACGAGTGTGCATATAGTCCGGCGCGTTGGGGACGGTAATGCCGACACCGCAGCGCTTGATAACCGATAGGTCAGGGAGATCATCGCCGCAATAGGCGACTTGCTCTAGCTCTATATCCAAGCGCTGGCACAGGCCGCGCAAGGTGGCGAGCTTATCCTCGCAGCCTTGAAAGACATGGTCGATACCCAGCGCTGCGGCACGCTTGCTAACCATGGGCGAATCGCGGCCAGTAATCAGCGCGACGTGGATGCCGACCCGCTTGAGCAGCTTTAGACCATGGCCATCCTGAGTATGAAAGGCTTTAATTTCGATGCCGTCAGCCTGAAAGTAAAGTCGACCATCGGTGAGTACGCCATCAACATCTAACGCCAATAGTCGAACGCGGCGGAGTCGATCAAGTAGGGCTGCAGATAGGGTCATAAAGCCTCCATTCTTTTAAGAAGTCGCTAAGTCTTGCGATAAATACGTTAAATAACGCCGCTAACAAGCAAGTCATGCATATGCAAGGCACCAACCGGGCGCTGTTGTTCATCAACCACCGCGAGTGCGGTAATTCGGCCCTCTTCCATAATGCGTACCGCCTCTGCTGCCAGTATGTCGGGGCTGATACGTTTACCTGGCCGAGTCATGACATCATCGACTAAGACGTCGCGTAAGTTGTGGTATTGATCCAGCGTGCGTCGTAAATCGCCATCGGTATATACCCCGGCTAAGCGACCGTCACTATCAACCACGCAGGTAAAGCCCAGCCCTTGGCGGGTAATTTCTAATAAGGCATCGCGCAGCGGGCTGCCTAGCGGAATTTGCGGCAAGCGCGCGCCATCGTGCATAAGATCCCTCACGCGCAACAGCAAACGCTTGCCTAAGCTGCCGCCCGGATGGGAAAGAGCGAAGTCTTCAGCGGTAAAGCCTCGGGCTTCCAATAATGCGACGGCGAGGGCATCACCCAGCGCTAGGGCGGCCGTGGTCGAGCTAGTGGGTGCAAGATCCAGCGGGCATGCCTCGCGCTCAACGCCGCTATTTAGATGCGCATCAGCATGCTTAGCGAGAGTGGAGCCAGGCCGCCCTGTCATGCTGACCAGCGGCGTACCTAAACGTTTCAGCAGCGGCAGAAGGGCGGTCACTTCGGCCGTTTCGCCTGAGTTAGACAGGGCCAGCACAACGTCGGCGCGAGTTATCATGCCCAGGTCGCCGTGACTGGCTTCGCCTGGGTGAACAAAGAAGGCGGGTGTGCCAGTGCTGGCCAGGGTGGCGGCAAGCTTGCCGGCTATATGGCCAGATTTACCCATGCCTGTAACCACGACGCGCCCCTGGCAGGCGAGTATAAGTTCGCAGGCGCGGTCAAAGTTTTCATCTAACTTGGCTTGCAGGCCACCAATAGCTGCCTGCTCAATTTGCAGCGTACGTAAGGCACTTTCGCGCAGTAGGCTGGGGGAGGCGAGAGGCTGGCGCATAGCGATATCTCTTGGCGATTTAAAATATAAAGGGCGACAAGCGCTAAGAATAACATCTTGGCAGTGCTCGTAGGCAGTACTTCAGCCGCTATTGAGGTAGATGTGCGTAGGCATGTAGTGCTTAACAATCGCAACATCGGTTAGCGTGATAGCGCTTAGTAGAGTTATAGTACGTTGTTCGATAATGTATTAGAACGCTGTTTTTTTAAATGCGGCAACGGCAAGTGGCGTATCGTATTATAATGGTTAGCCCTAGCCGCGTCGCGCTAAGAGTCAACTGAGCTATGACAGAGACACCCTTCATAGAAATTGAAGATCTTTATTTTTCCCGTGGCGATCACGAGATTTTTCGTGGCGTCAATATGACGATTCGACGGGGTAAGGTCACTGCTATCATGGGGCCCAGTGGCACCGGCAAGACAACGTTGCTTAAACTCATAGGCGGCCAGTTGGCGCCGGACCGAGGACGAGTCTTAATTGATGGCCAGGACGTTCATCGCCTGTCACGCAAAGCACTATTCACGTTACGCAAGCGCATGGGCATGCTGTTTCAAAGCGGTGCGCTATTTTCAGATTTAGACGTGTTTGAAAATGTCGCCTTTCCGCTGCGCGTGCACACCGACTTGCCCGACACAATGGTGCGTGATCTGGTATTGCTGAAATTGCAGGCGGTAGGTTTGCGCGGCGCGCGTGAGCTAACTCCCGCAGAGCTTTCAGGCGGAATGGCGCGGCGAGTCGCTTTGGCACGAGCCGTCGCGCTAGACCCCGAGCTGGTTTTGTACGATGAGCCTTTCGTTGGTCAAGACCCTATTTCAATGGGTGTTTTGGTTCAGTTGATTAAGCATCTCAATCAAGCGCTACAGTTAACCTCTGTCGTGGTCTCGCACGATATTAAAGAAACACTGAGTATTGCGGACTACCTCTATTTGATCGCTGATGGGCAGGTAGTGGCGCATGGCACGCCGCAAACGCTGGATACCAACCAGGACCCACGGGTTAGCCAATTTGTTCATGGCGAACCCGATGGTCCCGTGCCGTTTCACTACCCCGCTGAGGCGTTTTATCGCGATATTCTGGGGCAAGCCGCGCTACGACAATAGGCAAAATGTACATAGGCAGGGTCAATGCAGTCAAAATTCTCAAACGGCACCGCGCGTATTACCCGGCTGGGGCGCAGAGGGTGCGATTTAATGGAAGCCTTAGGCCGTGCTGGCGTGTTTCTTGCCCAGTCGGCAGTCGGCATTCCCTCTCGGGAGGGCTGGCGGCTATGGATGCAGCAAATGCACTTTGTAGGCGTGCTCTCGTTGGCTATTGTGCTGGTGTCGGGGCTGTTTATCGGCATGGTGCTGGCGCTTCAGGGTTACACCATTTTGGTGGGCTTTGGCGCTGAGCAAGCGCTGGGGCAAATGGTGGCGCTGTCTCTGCTGCGTGAGCTCGCGCCGGTGGTGGCCGCGCTGTTGTTTGCTGGCCGCGCCGGCTCTGCGTTGACCGCAGAAATTGGATTAATGAAAGCCACCGAGCAGTTAACCAGCATGGAGATGATTGGCGTTGATCCACTGCGCAGAGTCGTGGCGCCACGACTGTGGGCGGGGTTCGTGTCACTGCCTATTCTGACCGTCGGGTTTAGCGTGGTGGGTATTTGGGGTGGCTATCTCGTCGGCGTTGAGTGGCTAGGCGTGTTTGAAGGCTCCTACTGGAGCAATATGCAGGCCAGCGTTGCCTTCGTTAACGATGTTGGCAATGGCATGATCAAAAGCTTGGTCTTTGCCCTGGTGGTGACGTGGATTGCGGTCTTTCAAGGATATGACCTAGTGCCTACCTCTGAAGGTATCTCACGTGCCACCACGCGCACGGTGGTGTATTCGTCGCTTGCAGTTCTGGGGCTTGATTTTGTGATGACGGCCGTCATGTTTGGCGGCCTTTGATGGATGGAGTCGATTCATGAGACGTAGTAAAACCATGGAGTTTGGTGTTGGCCTGTTTATGATTGCCGGCATTCTGGGTTTGGTATTCCTCGGCTTGCGCGTCAGTGGACTAACGCTTTCAGCGCCCTCGCAATCGTTTCAGCTGGAAGCCAACTTTGCCAATATCGGCGGGCTCAAGCCGCGTGCGCGGGTCACCATGGCGGGCGTAACGGTAGGCCGGGTAGAAAGCATTGAACTAGACCAGCAGTGGTATGATGCCCGCGTGGTATTGAGCTTGAATAGCGAGCTTGAGGGCCAGCTGTCTAGCGACTCCATTGCCTCTATCCTAACCGCAGGACTTCTGGGTGAGCAGTATATTGGCCTGAGCGTAGGCGGTGATCCTGACATGCTCGAAGACGGCGACTCGATTCGTGACACCCAGTCGGCGTTAGTGCTAGAAGAACTTATTCAACAATTTGTGTCCAATATGGCAAGTAATTAATGGCAACAAGACGTTAAACGCCGTTTCCACGGAATAACGAGTAGGGAGATTAAAGTGATGAAAAAAGCAAATAACACCGTTAGCCGTTGGCTTGTGGCAGCCACGATGCTGGTTGCAATGTCGGTACCTTTTCAGGCGCTGGCACAGTCTCAATCGCCCGAAGATATGATCCGTGACAATATAAGTTCGTTAATGGCGGATCTTGACGGTAGAGAGGACTACTACGCCAATAACTTGAATGAGCTTGAAGCGCTGGTGGACAGTAGTCTCGATCAAGTAGCTGACTTTCGCTATATCGGTGCTAGCGTCATGGGTAACTATTTCCGCAACGCTTCGCCGGAGCAGCGTAGTCGCTTTGCCGATGTGTTTCGCCAAACATTGATTGACACCTATACGCGTGGATTGGTGACCTTTGATTACGACGAGCTGCGAGTGCTGGATTCCCAGCAGGCTCAGCGCTACGAAGACCAAGCTAGTGTTGCCATGGAAGTAGTGGCCAACAGTGGCCAAGTGTATCCCGTGAGCTATAGCCTGAGACTGTCAGGTGGCGAATGGCGGGTGGTTAATGTAATCGTTAATGGCATTAATTTGGGCCTAACGTTCCGTAATCAGTTCGACCAGGCGATGCGTGATAATAACCGCGATTATGATGCAGTTATCAATGGATGGTCACCTGAAGTTGGCGTTGAAGAGTTGGAACAAGGAGGCGGTGCGTGACAGTGCTGTACTCACACACTGACGTCTCTATTAACGTAGAAGCCACGACCTTAAAAGTCGTAGGCAACGTAAACGTAGCACTGGCGGCCGATTTGGCCGCTAGTGGCGTTAAGTGGCTGAACAGCACAGAGCTAGGCGCCGTGATGTTTGATTTTAGCGGCGTCGATAAAGCCAGCAGCGTTGCCATTAGCGTATTGTTTGAATGGCTGCGTATCTGCCAGCACCGTGCCATCACGGTTGAGGCGATCGATTTGTCTGAGCCGCTTAAGCGACTAGCGTCGCTGGCTGAGTTGAACGAATTAATTGAGCATCCTGCCACGACGCTAGCCGTTTAACGATGCGGCATCGCCAAGCGCACTGCTTTTCTTTATTATGTCGACCCGCTTACGCTCATTAATCACGATGACCCCAAAGGAGTTTTCTGCCCCATGCAACCCAACGAGGTAAAAGCACTGCTTGAGTCCCGTATCGACGGATGCCAGTTTCACATCCAGGGTGAAGGCTGTAATTTTCAGGTGATTGCGGTTGGCGAAGCCTTTGACGGCCTTTCTCCGGTCAAACGTCAGCAGTTAGTTTACTCTGCGCTCAGCGATGAGATCGCTTCGGGTGCCCTCCACGCTATTAGCATCAAAACGTTTACTCCGACGCAGTGGAAAACTGCGTCGGAGAACGTTCAATAACGGCATTTCTATGGATAAATTACTCATTACCGGCAACGGGTCGGTAGACGGCGAAGTGTGGGCAAGCGGCGCTAAAAATGCAGCACTGCCTATTCTGTGTGCCAGCCTGTTGGCCGATGGTCCCGTGATTATTGGTAATCTTCCGCATCTTCAAGATATTACCACCACGCTAGAGCTGCTAGGCCGTATGGGCGTTGAGCCGGTGATGGGCGAAAAGCTGAGCATACAGCTGGATGGTTCGCAGGTTACTCGCTGCCACGCGCCGTATGAACTTGTTAAAAAAATGCGTGCATCCATTCTCGTTTTAGGCCCCTTGCTGGCTCACTTTGGTAAAGCCGATGTATCGCTTCCCGGCGGCTGTGCGATTGGCTCGCGTCCGGTGGATTTGCATATTCGTGGTTTGGAAGCCATGGGTGCTGAGATACGCGTTGAAGCCGGCTATATCCGTGCACGCGTCGATGGCCGCCTGAAAGGCGCCACTATATATTTCGATACGGTCACGGTAACCGGCACCGAAAACCTGCTGATGGCTGCCACGTTGGCCGAAGGCAAAACTATTCTAGAAAACGCTGCCCGTGAGCCTGAAATTGTCGATTTGGCGCAGTGCTTGATCAAAATGGGCGCTAAAATCAGCGGCCATGGTACTGATACCATCATTATTGAGGGTGTCGAGAAGCTGCATGGCTGTGAGCACGATGTAATGCCTGATCGTATCGAAACCGGTACTTTCCTGGTCGCTGCTGCCATGACCGGTGGGCGGGTGAAGGTTAAGTGCACCCGTGCGGACATTCTTGACGCCGTTATTGCTAAGCTAGAAGAAGCAGGTGCCGAGGTTACCAGTGGCGATGACTGGATTGCGTTGGATATGCATGGTCAGCGCCCCAAGGCCGTTAATATTCGCACGGCGCCTTACCCTGCTTTCCCTACCGACATGCAGGCACAGTTTGTTGCTATGAATGCGGTGGCCGTAGGCAACTCTCGCGTGGTTGAGACCATTTTTGAAAATCGCTTCATGCACGTTCAAGAGCTTAATCGAATGGGCGCTAAGATCGTACTGGAGGGTAATACGGCCTTGATTGAAGGGGTTGAAAAGCTTTCCGGCGCGCCAGTGATGGCCACCGATCTGCGTGCCTCTGCGTCGCTAGTCATTGCGGCGATGATGGCCGAGGGTGAAACGCTGGTAGATCGGATCTATCACATTGATCGTGGCTACGAGTGTATCGAAGAGAAAATGCAGCTGCTGGGTGCGCGTATTCGCCGTATTCCAGGTTAAAACCGACGGGCTGACACGATGAGTAAGCAATTGATTTTAGCCCTCTCGAAGGGCCGTATTCTTGAAGAAACGCTGCCACTATTGGCCGATGCGGGTATCACGCCCGCAGAGGATCTAAGCAAAAGCCGCAAACTGCTATTTGATACTAATCTGCCCGATGTGAAACTGGTCATTCTGCGGGCGACCGACGTGCCAACCTACGTTCAGCTAGGTGCTGCGGACGTGGGTATCGCAGGTAAAGATGTGCTGCTTGAACATGGTGCTGAAGGCCTTTATGAACCGCTGGATTTAGATATTGCTCGCTGCAAATTGATGACAGCAGGTGTTAAGGGCCAGTTGCCTGCTCGCGCTCGGCGTCGAGTGGCGACTAAATTTGTCAATATTGCTCGCCGTTACTATGCCGAGCAGGGGATTCAGGCTGAGGTGATCAAGCTTTACGGCGCCATGGAGCTTGCGCCGCTGATGAACCTAGCCGATGAGATTGTCGATATCGTCGATACCGGCAACACTCTGCGCGCAAACGGGATGGAGCCGCGTGAATTCATTGCCCATATCAGTACGCGATTAGTGGTTAATAAAGCGGCCATGACAATGAAGCATGAGCGTATTCAGCCGCTCTTGGCGCGTTTAGAAAGCGCGGTCAAAAAGCGACAGATAGCGCTTGCCGATTGATCTGAGGTAATCCATGAACGAGCTCACAAGCAAACAAGGCACTGCCACCGTTTCACGCCTGTCGACCAGCGCGGCTGACTTCCACCAGCGTCTTGATGCTTTGCTGGACTGGGAGGGCGTTTCCGATAAAGCGGTGCAGGCACGGGTTGATGAAGTTCTTGCTAGCGTGAAGCAGCATGGCGATGCTGCCGTGATCGACGCCACTAACCGTTTCGATCGCCTCTCCGTTACTTGTATGGACGAGCTGCGGCTAACGCCCGAGCAATTGAAGCATGCGTATGATCACTTGCCCGCCGAGCAGCGCGATGCGCTGACGAAGGCAGCGGCGCGAATTAAGCGCTATCACGAGCGTCAGAAGCCGAGCTCTTGGCAGTATGAAGAGGCTGATGGCACGGTGCTAGGGCAAAAAGTGACGCCGCTTGATCGCGCCGGTATTTATGTGCCTGGCGGTAAGGCGGCTTACCCGTCGTCGGTACTGATGAATGCCATTCCCGCTCATGTGGCAGGGGTGCGTGAAATAGTCATGGTAGTACCCACTCCGGATGGCGTTTTAAACCAGTTGGTGCTAGCCGCGGCGCATTTGGCCGGTGTCGACTATGTGTTCACTATCGGCGGTGCTCAGGCGATCGCCGCGCTCGCTTATGGCACTGAAAGCGTGCCTTGGGTCGATAAAATTGTGGGGCCTGGCAACATTTACGTCGCGACGGCTAAGCGTGCGGTGTTTGGTCAGGTAGGCATTGATATGATCGCCGGTCCATCGGAGATCATGGTCGTTTCCGATGGGCAAACGGATCCTGACTGGCTGGCGATGGATTTGTTTTCTCAGGCAGAGCACGATGAAGATGCTCAGGCGATATTAATTAGTTGGGATGCCGAGCATTTGGACGCTGTCGAGGCTGCAATTGAGCGATTGCTGCCGAGTTTAGAGCGTGAAAGCATTGTGCGTGAGTCGCTGCACAACCGCGGTGCTCTCATTCATTGCCAGGATGCCGAAGAGGCCGTGACGATCATTAATCGCGTGGCGCCTGAGCATTTAGAGCTCTCGGTCGAGTCGCCTGAGGCGTGGCTAGACGATATTCGTCACGCTGGTGCGATCTTTATGGGGCGTTACACCGCGGAAGCATTAGGTGATTACTGTGCCGGGCCGAATCACGTGCTGCCTACGTCAGGCACCGCGCGTTTCTCTTCTCCACTAGGCGTGTATGACTTTCAGAAACGTTCATCCATCATTCACTGCTCTGCTGTTGGAGCATCTGAGCTGGGCAAGATCGCTTCGGTATTGGCCAGGGGCGAGTCGTTAACTGCTCACGCACGCTCCGCTGAATACCGCATCCGAGATTAAGTTTCTCGTCGCTTGCTTTGTGAATAGTGCTGGGGGCAGGCCTTCGCTGCACCAACGTGACGATGTTATGAGTCGCGTTGGCGCGGTACGACTTCGTTAATAGGGATAGCCGGCGGTGGCCGTTCGCCCACCACTAATGTCATATCCATACGCTCACCGCTACGTACGACGGTCAGCGCCAGCGAAGTGCCCGGTGGAATAGAGGCTATGTCACTCATCGCGGTGCGCGCATCCAAGATAGCCTGCCCATCAACGGCGAGCAGTACGTCGCCAGGCTCCAGTCCTGCTTGGGCGGCTGGGCCATCACTGACAACCCCGGCGACGATAACGCCCTGCGGTGTTTGCAGGCCAAAAGAGGCGGCAAGCTCGCGAGAAAGTGCCTGTGCCTCGATGCCCAGCCAGCCACGAATGACACGTCCTTGAGTGACAAGCTCATCAAGTATGCTGTGGGCGAGATTGGCCGGGATTGCAAAGCCAATACCCTGTGAGCCGCCTGAGCGCGAGAAAATGGCCGTATTGATGCCTACTAGCGCGCCGTCAGGATTGACTAAAGCGCCCCCCGAGTTGCCTGGGTTGATGGCGGCATCGGTTTGTATGAAGTCTTCGTAGGCATTGAGCCCTAAATGGTTACGCCCAGTGGCGCTAATAATGCCCATGGTTACCGTTTGGCCTACGCCGAAGGGGTTGCCGATGGCCAGCGCGACGTCGCCCACCGCCACGTCTGCTGAGTCGGTCAGTTCAATCACCGGCAAATCGTCTAGCTCAATACGCAGCACTGCAAGATCGCTTTCAGGATCAGTCCCAATCACTTCAGCTAGCGTCTCACGCCCATCGCGTAAGGCCACTTGAATTTCATCAGCACCGTTGATGACATGATGGTTGGTGAGCACATAGCCATCGTCACTGACGATAACGCCAGAGCCTAGGCTCGAAAGCATGCGCTGATGGGTGGTCGTGTCATCGCCCTGGTCATCAAAGAACTGCTGGAAAAAAGGATCAGACATAAGCGGGTGCTGGTCGCGCTCTACAATGCGTGAAGAGTAAATGTTGACGACAGCGGGGGCGGCTTGATCCACCGCATATGAGTAGCTAGAAGGCCCTTGGTTACGCGCCATCGGCTCTGCTTGGTGTATTTCGGGGGCGGGGCGGTTGGGGCTTGGCTCGACAACGGCCGGTACCGTGACTACTGCAGGAGTAGGGTCTTGCGACGCAGGGCTTTGAAACGGGTTTGATAACAGATTTGGAAGTCCCGGTAAGATCAGCAAAGCGATCAATACGCCAGTGATGACTGGCCATAAATAAGGCAGCACATAGCGTCTCATGCAAAAAATTCCTTAACGAGTCAGTCTTGCCAATCGTGACAAAAGAAGCGAGTTTAACAATAGCCGTATGGTAACACTTTCTTAGCGAGTTCCTCACGGGTGAAATTCAACCATTAACGAAAGGAGTCAGCATGATATATCGCGACCAACTAGTGGCAGCCTGTGATCATCAGCTGCGCGCCGCCCAATTCAAAGATTTTACGATTAATGGGCTGCAGGTCGCAGGCACTGACTGTGTGAAACGCGTGATGACGGGCGTGACAGCCTGCCAAGCACTGCTGGACGAAGCGGTTGCTTGGAAGGCCGACATGGTGCTGGTGCATCACGGCTACTTTTGGAAAAACGAGCCCGTTGCGATTACCGGCATGAAGCAGAAGCGCATTAAAATGCTGCTCGATCATGGGATTAATTTACTTGCTTATCACTTGCCTCTTGATGCACATGCAGAGTTAGGTAATAACGCTGAGCTGGCTAGGCATCTGGGTTGGAAAGTGGAGGGGTGCATTGATGGTGAGCTGGGAGTGGGACTCTTATGGTCAGGGCGTTTAACTCAGCCTAGCTCGATACACGCGCTAGCTGCGCAAATCTCGCAGTCGTTGCAGCGTGAGTCGCTGATGATTGAAGCGCCGCAAGTGGGCGAAGTCGAGCGTATTGCTTGGTGCACCGGCGGTGCTCAAGACATGATTGCCTCTGCGTATGAAGCCGGAGCACAGGTGTTTGTATCGGGTGAGATCTCGGAGCGAACCACGCATCTTGCACGCGAAATGGGCATTCATTATATCGCCGCTGGCCATCATGCTACCGAGCGTTACGGTATTCAGGCGTTGGGGGAGTGGCTGGCCGATGAATATGCGATTGAGCACCGGTTTGTGGATATTGATAATCCTGCCTAGAGGCCTTCCTAACCAGTGGGTCCCGACAGCCATCAGTCACGAATAACGGCTTTTGACGGCTGTCAGGGCCTGCTGTGCCGATTAATAGCGTGGTGGCTGGGGAGTGGCTACCTCATGGCTTTTTAAGCCGAAATTTTCGGATAGCGTGCCGCCTTTGCCGTCAGCGTAATCACGCGGCATCGTGGGCGTGGTGTTATCTTCTGTTGGTTGCTGCTTTGCATTGATGTCGGAAAGATCAAGGCTATGCTGAATGGTAGCATCCTGAATGTTCCATTCCGCGGCGTCCTCTTTGAGCTGAAGCTCCAACTGGTTAGCTTCATCACGAATATTGCTGAGACGTTCATATATGCCGGTTAAATGGTTGCCTACGTTGGTCTTCATTTCTGCGATTTGATGTTCGCGTTCAAGTAGCTGTTGGCGCATAGAGGCCGTCTCGCGCTGGCTTTTGCTGAATAGGCGATAGCAGCCCATTCCGATAATAAAACCGACGATAAGACCGATAACAGCAAAGGTTAATGGTGAGCTTGCGTCCACAGTGTTCTCCCTGGCGCCTTGTATATAACAGCCGACGTTATTAGCCAGCTGTTGTGAACTAACAGACTGCCATTATAGGCGTCAGTCCGCTAGTTGGGTCAATCCGCTCATGCGTTATGGTGCCTCAATGGGTATAATCGCAGCCTTTTAAGGTGTGCAGTAACGATTGTGGCTGCCGCTTTACACGCTGTAGGAGGCGATTGCATGTCATCAACATCTGCTGCGGGTAGGTCTGAGCCAAAAGCGCGTTCTGCGACGCCTATAGAGCGCTATCGCGCGGACTTAGAACGCGATGATTTTCAACATGATGCAGCACAAGAGTTAGCGGTAAAACACTTGCAGCGACTTTACGATGAGCTTGTCGCGGCGCCAACAACCATGCCCAAGGCGTTGGTTGCCCACAAGGGGCTTAAAGCCAAAATGGCGGGGCTAATGGGAAAGAGGTCTTCTTCGCGTGAGCCCATGTTACCTCAGGTGAAAGGGCTCTACTTTTGGGGCGGTGTAGGGCGTGGAAAGACCTACTTAGTCGATACCTTTTATGAGGCGCTGCCTTTTTCCGACAAAATGCGCACTCACTTTCATCGCTTTATGCAGCGCGTTCACAATGAGCTGACGCACTATAAAGGCGAAAAAAATCCCTTAACGCTGATTGCTGGAAAGTTTGCGACCGAGTATCGAGTGATCTGCTTTGATGAGTTTTTTGTCAAAGATATTACCGACGCAATGATTCTTGCCAACCTGCTGGAGGCGCTCTTTGAGCGAGGCGTGGTGTTGGTCGCGACCTCTAATATCGTGCCTGACGATTTGTACAAAGAAGGATTGCAGCGGGCACGTTTCCTACCGGCTATTGAGCTTGTTAATCGTCATTGCGACGTGGTGAATGTGGACTCTGGCGTTGACTACCGGTTGCGTGCGCTTGAGCGTGCCGCCATTTTTTACTCGCCGCTGGATGATTCAGCTGAGCGTGAGCTGTCGCGAAGCTTCAGAGAGATAGCGGGGCATGAGGGCGAGTCAGACGCCTCGTTAGAGATAAATGGTCGCGTGCTAAAAGCACGTCGGTTGTATGAAGATATTGTTTGGTTTGAGTTTTTAGAGCTATGTGATGGCCCGCGCAGCCAAAATGACTACATTGAGCTGGCGCGAGAGTTTCATACCGTATTGGTGTCTAACGTTGTGCGTATGAATGCCAAAACGGATGATCAGGCGCGCCGTTTTATCAATATGGTCGATGAGTTTTATGATCGCGGCGTCAAGCTACTGATGTCGGCAGAGGTGTCCGTCGAGCAGCTGTATAGCGGTGGAAAGCTGACGTTTGAGTTCCAACGTACTCTCTCTCGCCTGCAAGAGATGCAGTCGCAGGAGTATTTGGCGCTAGCACATAAACCCTAACCATTGCTGGTAGTGTAAAAAAGTGGCGATGCGGCTTAACTTGTCTCGGTCCTTGCTGTAGTATAGCGCCCCGCTACATGTTGCTTGCAGTGCAGGCAACCAAGAAAAATAGGGATGGTGCTTCGCCGTGTAAACGGTGTGAGTCGCCCAATACATTTAATCTGGTGATTTCATCCATGAAGACGTTCAGTGCTAAGCCGCAGTCCGTCCAGCGCGACTGGTATGTTGTCGACGCTAAGGACAAAACGCTCGGTCGCCTGGCAACCGAGATTGCTCGTCGCCTGCGCGGCAAGCATAAGCCCGAATTTACCCCTCACGTTGATACCGGCGACTACATTGTTGTTATCAACGCAGAGAAAGTCCACGTAACTGGTAATAAGGCGAAGGCTAAAACCTACTACCGCCACACTGGTTACCCGGGCGGTCTGCGCTCTATGACATTCGACAAAATGCTTGATCATGCGCCCGAGCGTATTATTGAATCAGCCGTTAAAGGCATGTTGCCGAAAGGTCCTTTGGGTCGTGCCATGTACGCTAAGTTAAAAGTGTACGCCGGTGCCGAGCATCCGCATGCTGCCCAACAGCCGCTTGAACTAGACATCTGAGGAAATCTTCGCCATGACACAGCAGTATTACGGTACCGGGCGCCGCAAGACTTCCACCGCTCGCGTGTTTATGAAGCCGGGCTCTGGTAAAATTACCGTTAACAATCAAGATCTTGATCTTTATTTTGGTCGTGTGACGGGTCGTATGGTTGTTCGTCAGCCGCTTGAGTTGACTGAAACGATCAGCCAGTTTGACATCTTTGTAACTGTCGCTGGTGGCGGTGGCTCTTCTCAAGCTGGCGCTATTCGTCACGGCATTACTCGCGCCCTGATGAACTACAACGAAGACCTTCGTCCTTCGCTACGTGCCGCTGGCTACGTAACGCGTGACGCACGCCAAGTTGAGCGTAAGAAAGTTGGTCTACGCAAAGCACGTCGTCGTCCGCAGTTCTCCAAGCGCTAATTTTAACCAGCGCTGCAAAACGCCCAGGTCATCGACCTGGGCGTTTTTTATTGGAATCTCAAAAAGATAGGCTATTCGAATTGTCATCGCCGCGTGCGGTTATTCTTGTGCACGGCGAATTGTTTTTTTAGCATGGCGTCATTAATTTTTGTCCAGGGCACGGCTTTTCAGCGTAGCGGGTAGGCTAGAGGGAGAGACCTGAAATGGCAGATAGCGGCATTAACAAAAGCCGGCGCCGATTCCTCGTGGTGGCCACCTCCGTTGTCGGAGCGGTGGGGGCTGTCGGGGCGACGGTTCCCTTTGTGGCTTCTTGGCAGCCTAGTGCCCGAGCCAGGGCGGCCGGCGCTCCCGTTCGGGCGGATATCTCGCGTCTTGAACCCGGTCAGAGAGTGACCGTTGAGTGGCGCGGCCGTCCTGTGTGGATTATTAGTCGCACGCCCGAAATGATTGCGCGAACGCAGGCAGTCGATGTGGCGAGCTTGGCAGACCCAGATTCCAATGTCCCCCAGCAGCCAGCCTATATTGCCGGCGGTTTGCGCTCTGTGAAGCCAGAAATTGGCGTGCTTGTGGGTATTTGCACTCACTTGGGGTGTTCACCGCTTTTCCGGCCAGAGCCAGATGCCGCCGGGGTGGGTGTTGATAACTGGCCGGGCGGTTTCTTTTGTCCTTGCCACGCCTCGCGCTTTGACTTGGCGGGCCGCGTGTTCAGTAACGTTCCTGCGCCAACCAATCTTGAGGTGCCGCCTTATCGATTTGCAAGCGATGACATTATTGTCATTGGCGAAGATGAGGAGGCCTGATGGAAGAGCGCAATAAGGCTAAGGCTGAAAAAGGGGTTATGCGCTGGATAGATGACCGCTTCCCCGCTACACGAATGTGGCAAAATCACCTTTCCCGCTACTACGCACCAAAGAATTTTAACTTTTGGTACTGCTTTGGCTCATTGGCGCTGCTGGTTTTAGTTAATCAAATTCTGACGGGCATTTGGCTGGCGATGAGTTTTAATCCCTCTGCTGAGGGTGCATTTGCATCTATCGAATATATTATGCGCGACGTGGAGTGGGGGTGGTTGATCCGCCATATGCACACCACGGGCGCTTCAGCCTTCTTTATCGTTGTTTATCTGCATATGTTTAGGGGGCTTTTATATGGCTCTTATAAGGCGCCGCGCGAGCTAGTGTGGATATTTGGCATGAGCATCTATCTCGTATTAATGGCCGAGGCTTTTATGGGCTATCTGCTCCCATGGGGTCAAATGTCTTATTGGGGCGCGCAGGTCATTACGTCGCTATTCTCTGCTATTCCGGGGTTAGGACCTGATTTGGCGCAGTGGATACGCGGTGACTATCTTATTTCAGGGATCACCCTTAACCGTTTTTTTGCGTTACATGTTATTGCTCTACCCATCGTTATTCTGGCGCTTGTGGTGCTGCATATTATTGCGCTGCATGAGGTGGGTTCCAACAACCCTGATGGTATTGATATCCAGCAGCACAAAGATGGGGCAGGAGTGCCGTTAGATGGAATACCTTTTCACCCTTACTACACTGTCAAAGACCTTGTTGGCGTAGCCATATTCTTGTTCGTTTTTTGCGTGGTGGTGTTTTATTTTCCGGAAGGCGGCGGATATTTTATTGAAAAATCCAACTTTGAACCCGCCAATCCCCTGCAAACGCCCGATCATATTGCGCCCGTTTGGTACTTCACGCCCTTTTACGCCATTCTGCGTGCTATCACCTTCTCGGTATTTGGCTTAGAGGCTAAGTTTCTGGGCATTATGTTTATGGGGGGGGCCATTGCGGTGCTTTTCGTTTTGCCTTGGCTTGATCGCAGTCCGGTGCGGTCTATGCGCTATAAAGGATGGATGTCCAAAGCCATGCTGCTTTTGTTCGTTGTTAGTTTTGTGCTCCTAGGATTTTTAGGTGTTCTGCCGTCAACCGCGGGACGAACCATGTTAGCGCAGGTATGTACCTTTGTTTATTTTGCTTTCTTCCTGTTAATGCCGATTTATACCAAGATTGAGAAGACAAAGCCGCTTCCTAGCAGGGTGACCGGCTAATGAGAATGCGCCGATTGAGAATGTTAGTCGTTGGGTGTTTTAGCGCCACGTTGGCAGCCGCTAGTGCTGACGCGGCCCATTCGATGGAACCTGACCTGCAGAATCAAGCGTCGCTGCAAAATGGCATGAAACTCTATGTGAACTACTGCATGGGCTGCCATTCGCTGGAATATCAGCGTTTTTCTCGGGCGGCTGATGATTTAGGGATTCCGCAGGACTTGGTCGAGGCGAATCTAATTTTCTCGTCTGAATTAGCCTATAACGATCAAATGCTTATAGCGCTTGAAAGTGACGATGCCCAGGGGTGGTTTGGTGCGGTGCCGCCAGACTTAACCTTGCAGGCGCGCCTGCGCAGCCCTGATTGGATTTACGCTTTTTTACTCGGTTTTTATCAAGATTCTAGTCAGCCGATGGGTGTTAACAATACGGTATCCGATTTAGTGGCAATGCCTAATGTGTTGGAGCCTTTGCAAGGAGTGCAGACGCTGGTCTGCGCTGAGCAAGATGGCCGAGATGCGAATACGTTGTCGGCTCAAAGCCAACCCTGCGAAGGACTGGAAGTCATGATGCCAGGCGAGCTGGCGCCCGCTGAGTTTGAGAAGGCGGTTTATGATTTAACTAATTTTCTCGCTTATGTCGGTGAGCCTTCCCGGCTTAAGGCTCAAGCGTTGGCGCCTAAAGTACTGATCTTTATTTTCATTTTTGGGGTGATGGCTTACCTGCTCAAGCGCGAGTATTGGCGAGACATTCACTAACTCGCCGGTTCTGGCGGGCAATGGGGCGTGCAACAAAGGCTGCGCACCTTTTTGACTGCCAGCATGGCAACAAAAGCAAAGCAAGCTAGCTTCCCCTAAGGGAGTGCTGGCGT
>NZ_JBQDLQ010000021.1:0-46324 GCF_052095695.1 Halomonas sp. | reverse complement strand
GTCGTGCTCCGCCGGCCCAGTACGCTGCCCAGGCAGCGCTTGAATCACGCGTTCGCCCTGCTCACGCAGCGCGACAATGGCAGCGCTGAGCGACTCATCCTGACTAGCAGGCGCCCAAATGCTACCGCGACTAGGCGATGCTAACGCTAGCGAGGCTAGCTGCTTCAGATCCATAGAGAAACCCGTGGCCGGGCGCGCACGGCCAAAGGCTCGACCAGTATCGTCATAGCGTCCGCCTTTGGCGAGCGCATGCCCATAGCCAGGCACGTAGGCGGCAAACATCATACCCGTATGGTATTGATAGCCGCGCAGCTCAGCCAGATCAAAGTACAGCGACACGTCAAAGCGTGCGAGCACCCCTTGATAAAGAGCATCCAGCTGATCCAATGCCGCCGTTACCGTGGCAGGCGCGCCCGCAAAGCGATCGCGCGCCTGGCTTAATACATCTGCCCCGCCGTGTAGCTCGCCAAGTGCCAGCAGCATCTCTGCCAGTGCCGGCTCTGAGACGCTCGCCTGCACAACCTCGGCCAGTTGACTGGGAGATTTTAGCGCCAGGGCTTCAAATAATGCTCTCTCTTGCTCATTACTCAGTGCCGCCGCCTCAACAAGGCTACGATAAATACCGATATGCCCCAGCGCTAGATGAATTTCTTCTGCGCCAGCAGCCTTTAGACTGGCCAAGGCGAGATAAATAATTTCACTGTCGGCATCGAGCCCCGCATGACCAAAAAGCTCTGCGCCTACCTGCACGGGGCTTCGTCCGCCCTGATGCTGATCGGCCTTGGCACGCAGCACATTAGTGCAGTAGCACAGCCGCACCGGGCCCTGGCGCCTTAATGAATGGGCATCCATACGCGCGACTTGCGGCGTAACGTCCGCCGACACTCCCATCATACGGCCCGTTAGCTGATCGGTCAGCTTAAAGGTCTGTAGATCTAGGTCCGTACCGGTACCGGTGAGCAAAGAGTCTAAAAACTCTACCGGTGGCGGCATTACTTGGTCATAGCCCCAGCAATGGTAAAGATCCAGCAGCGCACGGCGCAGTTCTTCCATACGGCTTGCCTGAGGCGGAAGCACCTCATCCATGCCGTCGGGCAGTAGCCAGCGGTCAGCGATGGTCATGTAAACAATCCTACAGACGATGAAGGCCCAACAAATTCAAGCAGTAACGGCTCAAAACCGTTAATGCCGCTCGCATTAAATGAGGGCCACAAAAAAACCGGGCGACGCCCGGTTAACAAATTCTATCACGTTTATTGGCTAGGTGAACCCCGCCTGGACATCAACCATCCAAGACGAGGAGCACCACGACCAGCGGCAAATTATTGGCCGCTGTCTTCACCACTTTCTGGTTCAGCGCTGCGTAAATAGCGGAAGAAATCGCTATTAGGTTCTAAGACCATCAAGTTGCCATCGCCGGTGAAGCTTTCACGATAAGCATTCAGACTGCGCCAGAAAGAAAAGAACTCCTGATCTTGGCCATAGGCTTCGGAGAAGATCGCAGCGGCCTGCGCATCACCCTCACCACGTAACGTTTCAGAACGTTCGTTAGCCTGGGCAAGCAAGACCTGACGACGACGGTCCGCGTTAGCGCGAATACGCTCGGCCTCTTCTTGACCCTGGGCACGCCATTCGCGAGCTTCACGCTCACGCTCAGAACGCATACGCTCAAAAACAGCAGCGGAAACGTCTTCAGGCAAGTCAATTCGCTTAATACGAATATCCCGAATGGCCACGCCCAGCTCTTCACGCATCAGCTCATCAAGCTCAGCGGTTGGCCCAACCATCAGGTCATCACGGCGTTCAGCGATAATCTCTTGAAGATTAAGACGGCCAAACTCGTTACGCAGGCTTTCATCAACGCGCGGCTGAATCAAGCGAACGGCCATCAATTCATCGCCAGCCGTTGCTTCGTAGTAGCGGGTGGGATTAATGACCTGCCATTTCACATAGGAATCTACGATGACCGCTTTCTGCTCAAGCGTCAGATAGCGACTGGTATCGGTGTCCAATGTCAGTAAGCGAGTATCAAACTTACGGATCGTCTGGGCAATGGGCACTTTTGCGTGCAAACCAGGCTGAATATTTTCTTCAATGACCTCACCAAAACGCAATTTAACAGCGCGTTCGGTTTCGTCAACGACGTATAAGGTGTTGCTCGCAAGCCATGCGACTGCGGCTAAAACACCAACCACTAGTAAGGATCGATTATTAATCATTTACCGGCCCTCCCTGCGGATGGAGCTACTATTGCTATTGCCCGAAGAGCTGCTCTGAGTGCTGCGTAAACGCTCAATCACGTCAGGATCTAACTGCTCTTGGCTGCTACTATTGCTATTAGACGATGAGCCGGTTCGATTACCACCGCCACGCATTTGATCTAGTGGGAGATACATTAAAGGCGCGTTCTCGCTAACGTCCAAGAGCACTTTCGGCGTGCTGCTGAACACGCCTTCGATCGTGTCTAAGTACATACGCTCACGCATGGTCTCAGGTGCATTACGGTACTCGGTCAACAGCGAGTTAAATCGGTTGGCCTGACCTTGCGCCTCGGCAACAACCGATTCGCGATAACCTTGGCCCTGCTCTACCACCCGCTGCGCCTGACCTTGAGCCGCAGGAATGATAGCGTTCGCATAAGCCATCCCTTCGTTGATCGTACGCTGACGATCTTCACGAGCGCGGATAACGTCATCAAAGGCATCGATAACGGGCTCAGGCGCAGAGGTAGACTCAATGTTAATGGTTTGCAGACGAATACCGGCACCATAGTTGTCGAGGTAAGACTGCAGACGACTAGTGACAGAGCTGCCCAAAATCTCACGCCCAGAAGTAAGAATATCGATCATATCGGTACCGCCGACCACGTGACGCAGCGCAGAGTCCAGCGCGTTCTCAATCGAAATGGCGGGATCACGAACGTTAAGTACAAAATCGCGAGGATTAGCGACTTGGTACTGCGCCGAAATTTCCACTTCTACAATGTTTTCATCGCGCGTCAGCATCGACTGCATTTGCGTCAGTGAGCGCACCCGCGTCACGTTAACCATACGCACTTCGTCTATCAGCGGTGGGTTCCATTGAAGGCCTGGGTCGACAACCCCTTGAAATTCACCGAAGCGCAGCACAACGCCGCGCTCAGATTGGTCAACGAGGTAGAACCCCATGGCAGCCCAAATAGCCAGCGCAACGACAATCAGTAGGCCGGGTAAAGCAAGAGGATTACGGTTTTTACCGCCACCGCCCCCATCACTTTTTTTACCGCCGCTCTTCTTGCCACCGCCAAAGATGCCGCTCAGTTTTTCCTGGAATTTCTTCAAGGCCTCATCAAGGTCAGGCGGGCCTTGGTTATTGCCCCCTTTATTACCATTGTTGTTGCCACCACCGTTATTGCCGCCGTTGTTGCCATCTTGGCCTCTGTCGCCGTCGCTTCCACCTCGTCGGCCGCCGCTCCACGGGTCGTGCTTGTCCCCACCACCAGGCTCATTCCAGGCCATACATCGTCTCCACTAAGAAATTCACTAACGGACGTGACTCCATCGGTAAGAGAAGCCGTCGCGTTTTGATATTATTGCTATATAAATCTTGTCTCACTCTTATGCGAAACAGAAAATCGGCAGTGCACTGAACATCTTAATAGCAAGACTACCACTCATCAGTTTCACGTAGTGCTTTAGGTAGATACGTATTAACGCGCTCCCCCAATTGCGCCATCAGCTGATTAAAATCACGCCGAGGTAGACGCACACCCAATACAGAGTGACCCTGTTCGTCAAAGGACTCTATGCGAACGGCATTAAGCTCATGCAACCCTGCACGCAGCTTACCTTGCTCAGGACTGAGTGTCAGCGAAAAGCCAATGACATCGTTTGCCAATCGCTCGCTGAGCGCCTCATGCAGCAAATCAAGGCCTTGCCCTTCCTGCGCCGAGAGCCAGACGACTTCCGGCACGCCCTGGCCATCACGCTCTATACGCGGCGCGCTGTCCAGCCTATCAATTTTGTTCATAACCTTGAGCACCGGCACATCATCAGCACCGATCTCTTTTAGCACTAACTCTACCTGCTCCACGTTGAGCTCGCGGTCAGGGTCGGCAGCGTCAATGACATGCACCAGCAGTGACGCTTCAGACGCCTCCTGCAGCGTTGCCTGAAACGCCTCAACCAGCTTATGTGGCAAATGGCGAATAAAACCAACGGTATCCGCCATAACCACAGGGCCAACGTCTGCAATCTCAAGACGCCGTAGCGTCGGATCCAGCGTTGCAAACAGCTGATCCGCGGCATATACATCGGCATTGGTTAACGCGTTAAACAGCGTTGACTTACCAGCGTTGGTATAACCCACTAACGAGACGCTGTGGATTTCAGCGCGAGCACGGGCGCGGCGATTCTGATCGCGCTGACTACGCACCTTATCAAGCCGCTTATGAATCGATTTAATCCGACCACGCAAAAGGCGCCGGTCAGTTTCAAGCTGTGTTTCGCCCGGGCCACGCAGGCCAATACCACCTTTTTGGCGCTCTAGGTGCGTCCAGCCTCGCACTAAACGAGTGGACATATATTCAAGCTGGGCAAGCTCTACCTGCAGCTTACCTTCATGAGTTCGTGCCCGCTGCGCAAAGATATCCAGAATAAGACCGGTACGGTCTAACACCCGGCATTTGAGCTCTTGCTCAACATTGCGCTCTTGAGAGGGGCTTAAGCTATGGTTGAAGATAACCAGTTCTGCTTCATGAGCCGCAAGCAATGCCCGCAACTCTTCCAACTTACCGGATCCAATAAACGTACGTGAATCTGGACGATGTCGGCTAGCAGTGAGTAGAGTCGCAGGCTCTGCACCAGCAGAGCGCACGAGCTCTAAAAACTCACCCGGGTCTTCACGTTTTTGTTCATCATGGAAATCAACATGAACAAGAACTGCCGTTTCACCGGCGTCTGGGCGTTCGAAAAACAATCAATACCTCGTGGACTCTCTTGCTTATCCAGCGGTGTTAAATCTCTGCATCCTGCTCTGCCGGATCTTGCGCAGGCAAACGTACATTGCGAGAAGGCACAACCGTGGAAATAGCGTGTTTATAAACCATCTGGCTGACGGTATTACGCAATAAGATAACAAACTGGTCAAACGATTCAATCTGGCCCTGCAGCTTAATGCCGTTGACCAAAAAGATTGAGACCGGAATGCGCTCCTTGCGCAAAATGTTCAAGTAAGGATCTTGAAGGGACTGCCCTTTGGACATGTTGCTCTCCCTAAAACTATCGTTGGGGTTAATTATCAATGGCGCGCCCTACTGGTGCTACGCCGCAATCTTGTTGCCCGAAAGGCCAAGCCAACTGGCCGCTCGAAAACACACATTCACTAGATCACCATCTTACGCTAAGCACTGCTTTCACGCACGATTTTCAGCACCTTATCCATCACATCATCACGCTGTGAATCTATCCACGTTAACTCTGGCCAGCTTCTTAACCACGTCAATTGACGCTTGGCAAGCTGGCGCGTTGCTATGACGCCTCGCTCAACGAGAGTGGCATAATCGTACTCGCCGTCCAGATATTCCCAGACTTGGCGATAGCCAACGCTTTTCATTGCAGGCAGGCCTGAATGTAAGTCATTACGCTTTTTGAGGGCGGCGACTTCATTTATCAAGCCTTCACCCAACATTTGTTCGAAGCGCTGCTCGATTCGCCTGTGCAAGAAGCTGCGATCGTTAGGCGCTAGTGCTATCGACAGCACCCGCCACGGAAAGGTTTCCGGCTGCTGCTCTGCCCAAAGCTCACTCATCGGCCGACCGCTGGCGTAATAAACCTCCAGCGCACGCATGATCCGCTGAGGATCATTAGGGTGAATGCGCTCAGCGGACAACGCATCAACCTGTGACAAGCGTTTATGGAGCGCCAAAAGCCCCTCACCCTGGCATTGATCCTCAAGCTGCTGACGGATCAACAAATCCGCTGAGGGAAGATTGGCAACGCCCTCCATCAATCGTTTGAAATACAGCATGGTGCCGCCCACCAGCAGAGGCACCTTGCCAGCCGCGCTAATTTGTCGCATGTGTGACAGCGCATCTTCCCGAAAATCACCGGCCGAATAAGGCTCCGTGGGGTCACGAATATCAATCAAGCGATGGGGCGCACGGGCAAGTTCTGCAGCACTCGGCTTTGCGCTACCAACATCCATGCCCCGGTAAACCATGGCTGAATCAACGCTAATCAGCTCGTGCCCTAAGCGCTCATGTAACGCCATCGCGGTATCGGTTTTACCCGCAGCCGTAGGGCCCATCAAAAAAATCGCCCAGGGGCGCGTATCAGCCATGCGCAGTTGAAACTCCCGATTAAAAAAAGGCGTCTTAGCGCCTATTGAACAAGCCTTTACTGACCCAGCGATTAGTGACTACTGCCCGCGTAAGAACAAGCGATCGAGCGCCTTTAAACCCATTTGCGTCCAGGTAGGGCGACCGTGGTTACACTGGTCGCTGCGCTCGGTGCGCTCCATATCGCGCAGCAATCCATTCATTTCATCAAGAGTAAGCCGCCGATTGGCGCGCACACTACCGTGGCAGGCCATGGTGGAAAGCAACTCATGCAGCCGTGCCTCAACCTGGTGAGTACGGCCATAGCGGGCGAGCTCCTCAAGCATCTGGCGCACCAGCGCTTCTGGATCAGCCTGCGCCAGTAGCGCTGGCATCTGACGAACCAGCAGCGTCTCTGGCCCGGCAATATCAAGTTCAATACCCAGCTTGGCAATCGCTATCTGCTCGCTCTCGGCCGTCGCCACCTCCGCCCCGCTGGCAGCAATAGAAACAGGTACCAACAGCGGCTGAGCATCTAAACCTTTCGCGGCTGCCAGCTGTGTTTTCATGCGCTCGTAAACAATGCGTTCATGGGCAGCGTGCATATCCACCAGCACGAGCCCCTGCGCATTCTGCGCCAAAATATAAATACCGTGCAGCTGACCTAGCGCAAACCCAAGTGGTGGCGGCGCTGTCGGGTCATCCGCCGGCATTGCCAGCGGCGCTTCGCGCGCTTCGCTAGCGCCATGACTGCCGCCCATTGCGCTAGCGCTTAAATCAGTCGAGCCGCCTGGCTGCGGGGTCAACAGCGTTTCTTCATGATTGGGGTGAAGTGCCTGATAGCCCTGCATGAAGCGGCGCACACGCTCAGCGCCCGGATGACGATCCGGCGAATCAGTAAGCGCAATCCCCTGCTGCTGCCAGCGTGGCTGCTCGGCGCTTTCTGCTGCGCCCTCTTGCTGATGACCGCCATCGCTCTCATTCGCCTCATCGCCGCCGGCATCATGATCAACTGCAGGCTTAGAAGACGCCAGGCAATGGTGCAGGCTCGAATACAGAAAATCATGCACCATGCGGCCATCGCGAAAACGCACTTCATGCTTGGTCGGATGAACGTTGACATCGACAACGTCAGGATCCAGCTCAAGATAGAGCACAAACACCGGATGACGGCCATTAAACAGCACGTCACGGTAAGCTTGGCGCACCGCGTGGGCGACTAGCCGATCACGGACCACGCGCCCATTCACAAAAAAATACTGCTGATCGGCCTGCGAGCGCGAGTGAGTAGGCAGCCCCACCCAGCCACTTAACCGCAGGCCGCCCGCCTCGCGTTCAATATAGCGAGCATGCTCAATAAAATTCTTACCAAGCAGCGAAGCAATTCGACGCTCCCGGGCTGCGACTGAGTGCCCGGAAGGCAGCTGATGGATGACTTTCTGGTTATGCCGTAGCACCCACGTGATGTCATAACGCGACAGCGCCTGTCGGCGAAACGCTTCTTCTACGTGAGCAAATTCGGTCTTTTCGGTACGCAAGAATTTACGCCTGGCCGGCGTGTTAAAAAACAAATCACGCACGCCAACACTCGTGCCACGGGGATGCGGCGCTGGAGTAACTCTAGCCTCCATCCCACGTCCCTCTGCCACCACTCGCCAGCCATGGCGAGGGTCATCCTTAGCGTTAGAGATCAGCTCTAAGCGTGAAACCGAGCTGATAGACGCCAACGCCTCACCCCGAAAACCTAACGAGCTAACGCCTTCCAAGTCTTCCAGGCTACCGATTTTACTGGTCGCGTGGCGCGCCAAGGCCAGCGGCAAATCCTGCTCACCGATGCCGACACCATCGTCACGCACCTTGATGAGCCGCGTACCGCCTTGCTCAATATCGACATCGATACGCTGGCTGCCGGCATCAATGGCATTTTCTATCAGCTCTTTGGTTACCGATGCAGGGCGCTCAACGACTTCGCCAGCCGCAATCTGGTTGGCCAAGCGCGGGTCGAGCACATGAATGCGCGATGCGCTAGCGGTCATATCAGTCAACACGGCACCTCATGAGCTGGGAATTTGCAATACTTGGCCAACGCGGATGACGTCACCGTTTAAGTCATTGGCCTGGCGAAGCTGGCTCACTGGCACGCCGTGGCGTATGGCAATCGCCGACAGCGTATCGCCAGACTGAATGCGGTACTCATCACCTGAAGGTCGGCGCTGGTTATCACGCTGCCAAGAAAGCAAACTGGCAGGCGGCGGGTAGCGCTCAAAATGCTCGCGCAAGCCGCCAAAAATAGCTCGTGACAGCCCCGCTTGATGCACCGGGTCGCGTAAGCGACGCTCTTCATCAGGGTTGGATATAAAGCCAACTTCTATCAATAGCGACGGAATATCCGGCGATTTAAGCACCATAAACCCAGCCTGCTCGACGCGCGTTTTATGCAGTTGATTGACTCGGCCAAGCTGCTCTAGCACCTGCCCTCCGATAGACAACGAATCGTTCAACGTGGCCGTCATGGTCAAATCCAACAGCACGCCGCGCAGCACTTGGTCTTTATCACGCAACGAGAGACTGCCATCGACGCCACCGATAAGATCAGAGCGATTTTCGCTATCAGCCAGCCACTGCGCGGTTTCTGAGGTTGCCCCGCGCTGAGAAAGCGCATACACCGAGCTGCCCTGAGGGCGCGGGCTGGTGAAGGCATCGGCATGCACCGAAACAAAGAAGTCGGCTTTTTGCTCGCGGGCCAGTGCCGTACGCTGACGCAGGCCTATGTAGTAATCACCGTCGCGTGTCAGCACCGCCTTAAATCCTTCAGTGCCGTTCACCTCAGCGGCTAAACGCCTAGCAATTTCAAGCACGACGTCTTTTTCACGGGTACCCGAAGGGCCAAGGGCGCCTGGGTCTTCACCGCCATGCCCCGGATCGACGGCAATAATAATATCTCGACGCGGATGCGGACTGGCTTCCTGCACCTCCGTCGGCGAGCTTGGCACAGGCGGCGATATGACACCCGGCACCTGCTGCTGAGCGATCGCACGCTGAGAAGATTGAATTTCCTGATCCCGAATCATTGCTTCAATCGGATCAATGGGATTTTCAACGGCACTCTCACCGGGATACTCAAGGTCAACAACAAGACGATGCCCGTATTGATCGTTTGGCGTTAAAGTGAAGTGGCGCGGCTCTATCTCGCGATTAAGCTCAAGCACTACCCGTAAGCCACCACCGTCACGCAGGCCTGAACGCACCGACGTGATCGCACTGTCATGAAGCGGCAGCGTGCTGGGGTCAGTATCCATCTGCGTATCATCTAAATCGATCACTAACCGCGCGGGATTTTCCAACGAGAAGATATTGGCATTGGTGGCAGCCGACAAATCAAATACTAGGCGCGCATGATCAGGTGCCGCCCATAAACGCATACTCTCCACGGTGGCCGCCTGGACATTGACAGCCACTAAGGTAAAAAGCCCCGTGGCCAGCAGGCGGCATGCGCGCGCTACTGCGCCTTTCATTTCCATTGAATCACACCATTCTCCAGCTGCTCGGAACGAACCTGACTTATTTCACTCACTTGACTCTGTAATAATGCCAGCACAAGCCTACCTTTATCACTGCACGCCGTTAATGCGGCCAAACGCCCGTGAGCAGCTACCTCTAACGCTAAGCGCAGATCAGGTGCAGGCAGCCACCCCTCGCCACGACTGGGCCACTCAACAATACTAAGGGCATCGTCGGCCAGCACATCGCGACCACCGATAAATTCAAGCTCCTCTGGGTCAGACAGTCGATACAAATCCAGATGATACACCCGCTGAGGCCCTATCTCGTAAGGCTCTACCAGCGTATAGGTAGGGCTTTTTACGGCCCCTTGATAACCATAAGCACGCAAAATGCCGCGTGATAGCGTCGTTTTACCGGCGCCTAACTCACCTTCAAGATATACCAGCCCGCGGCCTTGCAAAGCATGCCCTAGCGCTTCGCCAAAAGCGACCTGGGCATCTTCATTGTCTAATTGCACCTGCATGTAGGCTGCCTTCAAGGATTAATCAATTTTCGCGCATAGGATGCCAGATCGCTGGCCAGCAGGCCACGCTCGCCTTCTTGATCAGCCGCACGATCGGCGGCTAACGCATGCACCATCGTGCCAAGCCAAGCGCTAAACTCAACCTCACTGCGCTGGGCAATCAACGCCCCCAGCATGCCGCTCAGCACGTCTCCCATTCCACCGCTGGCCATGCCTGGATTGCCATACGGGCAAACGGCTAACCCTGCAGGGCCGGCGATTAAGCTACCTGCGCCTTTTAATATCACCACGCCGCCGCGTGCTCGCTGCAGCGCTTGAACCGCAGCGGGCCGATCAGCCTGGATATCGGCTACTGTACATCCCAGCAGCCTTGCGGCTTCGCCGGGATGCGGCGTCAAAATCCAGTTATCCCGCTGAACATCAGGCCACTGGCGCGCCAAAAGATTCAAAGCGTCGGCATCGACGACCAGCGGCGCATCCGCTTGCAACGCACTTTGTAGCACGGCCTGCCCCCAGGCCGCCTGCCCAAGCCCGGGCCCCACAACGACAACATCCGCATTGTGGGGCAACTCGCTGGCCTCAGCACCACCGCGCACCCCATGCGCCATCACCTCAGGGCAGCGCACTAGGCTGGCAGTGATATGTTCGGGTGCCGTGGCCAAACTTACTTTCCCCGCCCCCATGCGCGCAGCCGCCTGACACGCCAATAAAGCCGCCCCGCCAAGCCCTGACGCGCCCCCCATCACCAGCACGTGACCCATTGTGCCTTTATGGCTAGTGCGCAGCCGCGGTGTAAAAGCGCCCGCTAACAGGGATTCATCCAGCCGCCAAGCGGTGGGGGGAATATCAAAAGACGCCTGGGCTTTAACACCCAGAGAGCGAAAATCGATCTCGCCGGTGCAGGCCGGCGCATCGCCCGTGTGTAAGCCGATTTTATCGCCGATAAAAGTCACCGTGCAGGCAGCGTTAACCGCCACACCGGGTATAGCACCGGTATCGGCCACCAGCCCAGAGGGAATATCAATCGCCAGTACCGGCCGGTCAGCGGCATTGATCATCTCTATGACACGCTTGAAACGCCCTTCTACTGCGCCATTCAAACCGGTCCCCAGCAGCGCATCAATAATCACTTCGCCCGTTAACGCAATGCCCGCATGCCACTCGTCGCAGCCAACACCCGCCGAGGTTGCCAGCTCTGCCGCACGGGCCGCGCTACCGCTCAGCTCATCAAGAGGCTTAAGTGTTATCCGCTGAACTTTTAGGCCGGACTGCATTGCCAGCGCCGCGAGCACGTGACCATCGCCGCCGTTATTACCATGGCCACACACCACCGTTAAACTGCGCGCCTGGGGCCAGCGTGAGCGGAAACAGTGCCAAGCACTGGATGCAGCGCGCTGCATTAATGCAAAACCATCGATACCACCGGCAATCGTGCGTCGGTCAAGCTCGCTCACCTGGGCGGCTTTATATAGAGGGCGTAGCATGGAAGTATTCGGGACCGTCACGATCTCTCCTTTCACGTATTTTGGTGGCTGCCAATGCGTTAGCATAGCGCGCTTAAACCCTTGTCGTAGACTGACGACGACCTGACTATATTATTTAACTCACTATCTATTTGATTCACTATTTATTGCTTACCTACTTATTTAATGAGCTACTTATTAGATCAACCATGCCGGATTCCACTGCCATTGAACGCCCTAGCGATGCACTGACTGACGAAAAGCTTGCTCGCCTTGCCGGTCTGATAAAGACCTGGGGGCAGGAGCTCGGCTTTCAGCAAGTTGGCATCACCGATACTGAACTGTCGGCCCACGAGGCGCATCTCGACGCGTGGCTAGAAAAAGGCTATCACGGCGACATGGGCTTTATGGCCAAACACGGCACTAAGCGCACGCGACCTGCACAGCTAGAACCCGGCACACAGCGCATTATCTGCGTCCGAATGGATTATCTTCCCCCCGAGGTAGAAACCACCAAGGTGCTTGGCCAGCCCAGCAAAGCCTACGTATCGCGTTACGCGCTGGGGCGTGATTATCACAAGCTAATCCGTAAACGGTTAGCCCTATTAGCAAAAAAAATTGAGCAGGAAGTCGGCGCGTTCGGCTACCGCGCGTTTGTCGATTCAGCGCCGGTTATGGAGCGCGCCTTGGCCCAAAAAGCAGGGCTGGGCTGGTTTGGCAAAAATGCCATGCTGCTCAACCCCAAAGCAGGCTCGCTGTTCTTTCTTGGCGAACTGTATACCGATCTACCGCTGCCAATTGACGCTCCCTTTGAGCATGAGCACTGCGGCAGCTGTAGCAGTTGCCGCAGTGCTTGCCCCACCGGCGCCATCGTTGACGACAAAGTGGTCGACTCGCGCAAGTGCATTTCATATCTCACTATTGAGCTGCATGACGCGATTCCGGTGGAGTTTCGCCGCGCCATGGGCAACCGAATTTATGGCTGTGACGACTGCCAGCTAGTCTGCCCTTTTACTCGCTTCACTCGCATTACCCAAGAAGATGACTTCGCACCGCGCCATGATTTAGACCGCGCAACGCTGATCAGCCTGTTCGCCTGGGGCGAAGCAGAGTTCCTGGACAAGACCGCGGGCAGCCCCATTCGGCGGATTGGCTACGAGCGCTGGCTGCGTAATGTCGCCATTGGCTTAGGCAACGCGCCCTGGAGTGACGCCGTTGAGACAGCATTATGGGCGCGGCGTGGTTTTCCCAGTGAGCTCGTGCGCGAGCACGTTGCCTGGGCACTGGAGGAACAGCGCCTCAAACGTGGCGAGCTTATTGCCATCGCCTGATGGCTACTCTTTTTTGTTGCGGCGCTGATCAACGCGTAAGAAGGTCGTGCGATAGTGGGTCAGTTCAGCAATAGACTCTTTAATATCGTCCATTGCCAGGTGCACGTTGCGCTTACTAAAGCCCGCCAAGGCGCCTGGATTCCAGCGTTTAGCCACTTCTTTCAACGTCGATACATCCAGATTGCGATAGTGAAAAAAATTGAGCAGCTCAGGCATTTCACGCTCTAAAAAACGCCGGTCCTGATGGATACTATTGCCACACATCGGTGACGACCCCACCACGGCGTACTGTTTTAAAAAGGCCAAGGTTTGCTGTTCAGCGTCGGCGGTTGCCACTTGACTGGCTTTCACCCGAGCAACCAAACCCGATTCACCGTGAGTCTTCTGATTCCAATCATCCATTTTCGCGAGCAGGCTGTCGGGCTGCTTTACGGCCATGACGGGCCCTTCTGCCACCACGTTCAAATCCGCATCGGTAATTAGCGTAGCCACTTCAATAATGCGCTCTTTGTTAGGATCTAGACCGGTCATTTCCAGGTCAATCCATATCAATAGATCATCGCGGGGCACGGCGGCCTCAGTCGTATCATTACTCATAGGGTGCATCCCTTTGCCAAAATAGCCGTTATCAGCCTGCAATTATGGCGTAAAGTCAGTTTAAAATCAGAATAGTGCCTTAAATCGCATTGCCAAGCAGCCCATGCAGGACAGCTTGGCTACTTGCTAGGTACAATGGCCGTTATTGTACTCAGCATCAGGTGGACATGAGCAAACGCAAATTAAGTCGCCAGCAGCAGTGGCGAGTCGACAAGGTTCAGGCAGAACGCGCCCAGCGTGCTGAGAAGCGCGACGTGCAAGACGCTGAAAAGCTCTCTGCTGGCGAATACGGTGCCGAACAACCGGGCCGAGTCGTTGCTCACTTTGGGCGTACCCTAGAGGTGCGCAATAGCGATAATGAACCGGTGCGCTGCCACTTACGCGCCAACCTAGACAGTCTGGTTACCGGTGATCGCGTGATCTGGTGTGCCGGGCAAGAAGGCTCTGGCGTTGTGGTGGCGCGAGAAGAACGTGACAGCGTACTCAAGCGCCCCGATGCCCGAGGCCTGCTGAAACCGGTGGCGGCTAATATTGATCAACTGCTGATTGTGTTTGCCGTGGAACCCGCGCCCCACGCTAATTTAATCGACCGCTATCTCGTCGCTGCCGAAGCTACCGGCATTGCGCCAGTTTTGGTCCTCAACAAAACGGACTTACTGCCCGAGAATGGCGGCGAACTGGGTAAACTGTTGGAGCGCTACAGCGCTTTGGGCTATCCGGTCGTGCGCACCACCACTGCCACAGACTCGGGGCTTAATGAGCTGCGCAGCCAGCTTGAGGGACGCACATCGGTATTTGTTGGTCAGAGTGGTGTAGGCAAATCATCGCTCATCGATCTGCTGTTGCCAGATGAAACCCTGCGCATTGGCGCGCTCTCGGAAGACTCCCGCAAAGGCACACATACCACCACGACAGCGCGCCTTTATACGATGAGCCGTGAAGAAGTGGCCGACGGTGATTTAATCGACTCACCGGGCATTCGCGAGTTTGGCCTGATTCACCTCACCGAGCAGGAAGTTACCGACGGCTTTATTGAGTTTCACGCCTTTATTGGCCATTGCCGCTTTCGTGACTGTCGTCACCGCGCCGAGCCCGGTTGCGCGCTACTCGAAGCCGTTGAGGCTGGCAAGATTCATCCGGCCCGTTTCGCCAGCTATCGCCGTATCCTTGATAGCCTGAATGGCTAACGTTTACAGGAGTTACCCATGAGCACTGAAAGCCCATCGTCAGAAGCCAATCTTTTTTCGCTGATCGTAGAGCCCGAACAGCTTCAGGAACACTTAAACGATCCTCAGCTGCTGATTATCGACGTGCCCGTTAATGGCGATAGCTATCGTCAGGGACACGTACCAGGGGCTATTTTTCTCGATTTTCGCTACTTAATGCGTGGCGAAGGACCGGTGCTAAGCGACGTTCCCAGCGTTGAAGCGCTGTCCCGCCTGTTTAGCGCCCTAGGCCTAACACGCGATATCCACGTTGTGGCTTACGATGATGAAGGTGGTGGCTGGGCAGCACGCCTTCTTTGGACGCTAGACCTGATCGGCCATACCCGCTACTCCTATCTAAATGGCGGCATTCATGCCTGGCGCGACGCGGGGCTTGAAGAAAGCACCGAATCGCAATCGCCAACGCCCAGCGACTACCATGCTGACATCCTTAATCCGCACGCCCTGATTACGTGTGAAGAGATCAAGTCAAAGCTGGGCGATAGGCAGTTCGCCGTATGGGATGCTCGCTCGCAAGGTGAATATGACGGCGAGCGGGGCAACAACAAGCACCTGGGTCATATACCGGGAGCGGTGAACATGGATTGGCTGCAGGCCATGGATCGCCATCGCGCTTTGCGTATTCGTGATTATGCCGAACTCATCACTGAGCTGGGCGCTCTGGGCCTAACGCCGGATATGGAAGTGGCGACCCACTGTCAAAGCCATCATCGCAGTAGCTTTACGTGGCTGGTAGGCAAAGCACTGGGCTTTAATATGCGCGGCTACGCTGGCTCTTGGGGCGAGTGGGGCAACCGCGACGACACACCGATTGAGAAGTGAACCGACCACCGTGACCGTTTCCCAAAAAGCTTTTTCGCTACTTCAATACCCGCTGCCACACCACGCGCTTTCGCGCCTGACGGGGCACTTTGCTCAATGCGACAATCCGTGGGTGAAAAACCACCTGATGAAAGCGTTTATCAAACGCTTTAATGTGGATATGAGCCAAGCCTTAGAGCCCGACCCTAGCGCGTACGCAACGTTCAACGACTTCTTCACCCGCGCCTTAAAGCCAGATGCTCGCCCGCTGGGCGAAGGCATACTAAGTCCGGCCGATGGTGCATTGTCGCAATGCGGACGCCTACAGGCGGGTCAGCTAGTGCAGGCTAAGGGCCACACTTACTCGGCTCAGACGTTGCTGGGTGGCGATACCGCCCTGGCTGAAGAGTTTCTCGGCGGCAGCTTTGCCACCGTTTACCTTTCACCACGGGACTACCATCGCGTACATATGCCGGTAACCGGTACGCTGCGAGAAATGATTTATGTCCCTGGAAGGCTGTTCTCCGTGAATCAAGCGACGGCCACTTACGTGCCGGGGCTATTCGCGCGCAATGAACGCTTGGTGTGTATTTTTGATACTGAGTACGGGCCGCTCGCGATGGTTTTAGTCGGCGCGATGATTGTTGCGGCGATTGAAACCGTTTGGTCCGGGCAGGTCACGCCTTTATCTGGCCAGCCCCAGCGCATGCAATTCGGCCAACCTATTACGTTAGCCAAAGGTGCTGAGATGGGACGCTTCAAACTCGGCTCTACCGTGGTGATGTGCTTTGCCAAACCCATAAGCTTTGACGAATCGGCTCAAACCACTGCGGTTCAGATGGGCCAATCCCTGGGCACTGCTGGAGGCCTCACGAAATAGCCATCGACATTAGGCCTGCGGGCGGGCAACCCCAGCGAGAAATATGTCTACGCAGCGCCGGGCGCGGGCATTGCATTTTGCCTCGTCAAGCTGCAGCTCGCGACCTAGCAAAGCGTCGATATGCCACTCGCCAAGCAGCATGCCCATGAAGATACCGGCAGCCTCACGGGGCTCTTCAAGCGCTAGGCGGCCACCTTCAACCTGATCACGCAGGTAGCTGGCGAGCGCTTGGCGTGTGTGGTCAGGACCACGGGCCAGGAACATCTCGCCAAGCTCAGGGGCTCGCTCGGCCTCAAACGCTAGCCCCCGCACCAAGCGAACCACGCCGGCATCAAACACCAGCATCAGCATGCGACGCCCCAGCTCGTAAAGCACCTGTTCAGGGGCGCGCTGATCCCGCCGCCCCTCTTCTAGCACGGCCCAAGCGGTGGCGATATGGCGCTCCATCGCCGCCGTAAACAGCCCCTCTTTGTTACCGAACTGCTTGTAGAGCGTTGCCAATGAGCCGCCTGCACGAGCCACCACTTCATTAACACTGGCGCCCGCATAGCCCTGCTCAAGAAACACATCTCGCGCCGCGTCTAGCAAGCGTTCACGACGCGCCACCCCACGCGACGTCAGCATCACATCGTTTTTTTTAGCATCATCGGCCGGGGCTTTCATGATTGAGAGAGGCATCCACACTCCTATAGAGGCATGCTAAAAGAGCATTAATTATACAGACACTGCGCTAAACAGTTATTTTTTACGCTAGTCATGTAATGTAGCATTCATTACACTATATATCCTCACAACCTTTCCCGCCTGCGTTCAGCATGTCACTTCTCGTCATTGAGCAGTCTTTTCGGGGTGATAGCGTTTCTTAGGGATGACATCGTTAAGGAGTGTCCATGTCGGAAGATGGCAAGCAAGAAGCTCATATCGGTAAAAAATCCAAGGGCAAGATACTGGCTGTCATCATCATCTTAATCGCGCTAGGAGCGCTGATTTGGTGGGGCGTCGGCTGGTGGCAGACCGGGCGCTTCATGGCAGAAACCGACAACGCCTACGTGCGCACCGATAGTGTCGCCGTGCGTGCAGAGCTGTCAGCCCGCGTTGCGCAAGTGGCTGTGCATGACAACCAAACGGTGAGCCAAGGTGATTTACTCATACGTCTGGACGATGCCAGCTACCGCGATCAGCTGGCTCAAGCTAGCGCGCAACAAGCGGTGGCCGCTGCCTCAATCGTTCAGTCACAGCGTCAGGTAGCCTTACAGCAGGCATCTATCGACCAAGCCAATGCCCAGGTAGATGCCGCCGAAGCCGATGTCGGCCAAGCTCGCCAGCACCTTGAGCGCTCATCTTCTCTTGCCGCCAGCAACTATGGCTCTCGCCAGCAAAACGAGGACGATCAAACCACGCTCAGGGTTGCTGAGGCCAACCTGGCCCAGAGCCGCGCCGCGGTTATCTCGGCCAGGCGTCAACTGGAAGTGGCCGAAAGCGACGTGACCCGAGCCGAAGCCAATCTGGATGCTGCAGGCGCCGATTTCGACTATGCCCAACATCAGCTCGACAAAACGCGTATCGTCGCGCCGCGGGCGGGCATCATCGGCAACCTTCAGGTGAAGGCCGGCGCGCTGGCGCAGCCATCCCTAACGCTGCTGCAGCTGGTGCCCATTGAATCAGCGTATGTGGCGGCTAATTTTAAGGAAACCCAGCTTGAGCGGATACGCGTCGGTCAGCCGGTCAGTATTCATTTAGATGCCTACCCGAATATCACATATCAGGGCGTGGTCGACAGCCTATCCCCGGCCACGGGCACTGAGTTCAGTCTCTTACCTCAGGATAACGCTACCGGCAACTTCAATAAAATCGTGCAGCGCGTGCCCGTCAAGATTCGCTTTACCGGCCCACAAGATGCATTAAACCTACTGCGTGCAGGGCTTTCGGCGGTGCCGGAAATCGATACTCGCAACCTTGAGCCAGGCAACGACACAGGGGTTGCCCACGTAAATACCCCGGGCAGCACCCAGGAACGCCGCGACTTATGAGCGAGGCAGCAGGAAGCTCGGCAGGAGGTGTCAACGACATGCCATCCTGGCGCCAGCGAGTCGGTTTCATTGCCGCGGTGTTTGGCATGTTTATGGCGATTTTGGACATTCAGATCGTCGCCAGCTCGCTAAACGAGATCCAGTCGGGCCTTTCGGCTAGCGCAGACCAGATATCCTGGGTGCAAACCTCTTATCTGATTGCAGAGATAGTGATGATTCCGCTATCGGGTATGCTGATGCGGATTCTTTCAACTCGCGTCGTCTTCACCCTTTCCTGCGCGGGCTTCACCTTGGCAAGCCTTGGCTGCGCCATGGCTACTTCAATTGAACAACTTATCGTACTGCGTGCCATTCAGGGCTTCATGGGTGGCGCGATGATTCCAATTACACAAGCGGTCAGCTTCTCGATCTTTCCTCGCCGGGTGATGGGCAGCGTACAGGCAGTCATTGGCATGGTAGTGACCATGGCACCTTCGATCGGCCCCACGGTGGGTGGCTACATCACTGAAACCCAGAGCTGGCACTGGCTATTCTTAGCCAATATCATTCCGGGAATACTGGTGTGCTGGGCTTCATGGAAATTTTTAAATATCGACAAGCCTAATCACGCGCTAGCGCGCAAGCTTGATCTTATCGGCCTGGCCCTGATCGCGGTGTTTCTAGGATCACTTGAGTTCGTCCTTGAAGAGGGCCCGGGCGATGACTGGTTCGCCAGTGACCGCATCACTATCTTCAGCGTGGTGTGCCTGCTGGCGGGCGTGTGGTTTTTTACTCGCACATTGCGCAGCAATCATCCGATTGTCGACTTGCGCGCTTTCGCCAACCGCAACTTCGCGATCGGCGCAGGAATGGGCTTTATTATCGGCATTGCGCTGTATGGGTTGGTTTATATCATGCCGCTGTTCTTTGGCTACGTACGCGGCTACTCAAGCCTACAGATCGGTCAGGTAATGTTTGTCACCGGGGTAACGATGTTCCTGTGTGCACCACTCATCGGCCAAGCGACTAATCACCTAGACCTGCGCGTGATGCTATTTTTCGGTTTACTGCTGGTAGGCGTGGGCACCATGATGAACAGCAATCTCACTGTGGAGTCAGGGTTCTGGCAGTTCTGCTTGCCGCAGATTGTGCGCGGCATGGGGCTGATCATGTGCATCATTCCGGCCTCGCGAATCGCGCTAGGCACCCTCTCCCCCAGCGAAGTGGGTAACGCCAGCGGGTTGTTTAACGTCATGCGCAATTTAGGCGGCGCCATGGGGCTTGCACTGCTTGATACGGTGCGCGATATCCGCGAGGACTTTCACTGGAATCAGCTAATTCCGGCCATCAATACCGGCCGAGAGGTGGTGGTGACTGAAATCGCCAAGTATGAAGCCATGCTCAGCGGGTCGGTGCCTGATGCCTACCACGCGGCCGTTGGCTTACTCGCGCAGCGGGTCTCACAGCAGGCCAAGGTACTGGCCTTTAACGATATTTTTACGTGGATGGGTCTGATCTATATCGCCACGGTGCCGCTGGTGTTTCTACTCAAACGCATCAAGGCATAAGACGTATCCCGCCCTAACAATTGGGTGTTGAAAATGCGAGCACGTCTTCCAGGCGTGCCTTTCCCAGCGCCAGCTGAATAAGACGGTCGATGCCCAGCGCCACGCCAGCCCCCTCGGGCATACCGTGCTCAAGCGCGGCCAACAGGTTCTCGTCAATATCCACTTCCGGCAAGCCTACACGACGCCGCTCGGCGTTATCCTCATGAAAGCGCCGGCGCTGCTCTTGTGCATCGGTTAGCTCATCGTAGCCATTGGCCAGTTCAATACCGTTAACATAAAGCTCAAAACGAGACGCTACCCACTCACCATCCGCATCTTGATGGCGTCGAGCCAGGGCCGCTTGGCTGGTAGGGTAATCGGTGACCACGCTAAGCTCCTGCTGGCCAAGCTGAGGCTCAATTACCATGCTCATCAATAAGTCCAAACAGGTATCACGCCCTTCATCGGCCAAGGCATGGGCAGACATTTGCCCCCGCTCTGAGGCCAGCATCCGCAGTTTCTCCAGCGACGATGTAAAGGGGTCGACCGCCAGGTGGGTATGAAACAGCTCGCGGTAACGATAATGCACAATGTCGCCAGGCGCAGCTGGCAGCAGAGCCATAACCAGCGCCGCCGTTTCTGCCATCATCTCATTGAGCGAGAACTGAGGCCGATACCACTCAAGCATGGTGAACTCGATATTATGCCGCGCCCCCACTTCACCATCGCGAAAGCTTCTGGCTAGCTGAAAAATCGGTCCACTGCCCGCAGCCAGCAGCCGCTTCATATGAAACTCAGGCGAAGTTTGCAGCCAGAGACGGCGCTGCCCTCGGTCAGTCCGTGCCAGGGTATTCAGTGAGACCAAATGCACATCCGTGCTGCCGCCCTGCCCTAACACCGGCGTTTCGACTTCTAGCACAGTACGCGCAGCAAAAAATGCCCGCACGCTGGCCATTAAACGCGCACGCTCGCGCAATGTTTCGATAGACGCTGTGGGGTGCCAATCAATGGCCATTACGACTCCTAGGGCAAGGCACGAAAAAAAGCCACGCTCGTTGCGTGGCCTTTAAATCATATCATCGGCAGCAAAACTGATTAAGCGCGCGAGACGTAATCGCCGCTGCGCGTATCAATTTTTAGCACTTCGCCCCGGTTGATAAACAGCGGTACGCGTACTACGGCACCCGAGGTAAGCGTTGCAGGCTTGGAGCCGCCCTGGGCAGTGTCGCCCTTCAAGCCAGGATCTGTTTCGACGACTTCCAGCTCAATGAAGTTGGGCGGTGTAACAGAAATAGCCTTGTCGTCCCACAACGTAATGGTATAAGGCACCTGCTCCTTAAGCCATTTTGAGGTATCGCCTAGGGCTTTCTTTTCCACGGCATACTGCTCGAAGGAACCATCGGTCTTCATGAAGTGCCACATGTCACCGTCGGTATAGAGATATTCCATCTCTAAATCCATGACATCGGCGCCTTCCAGCGAGTCACCGGATTTGAACGTCTTCTCACCCACACGGCCAGTCATCAGGTTACGCATTTTAACGCGGTTAAACGCCTGTCCTTTACCTGGCTTGACCAGCTCGTTTTCGACAATCGAACAAGGGTCGCCGTCGAGCATTACTTTCAAACCGGCTTTGAATTCATTGGTAGAATAGTTCGCCATATCGCCTCTCAATTACCTATTCTTAGCTACGTGGTCTGCGAAGCCGCGGCTTCACGCTTATGATCAGTGCGTCGCATGATAACCCGAAGGAGGGCTTTTTTGCAGGAGAACATCATTATTGCCGCGTCTAAGACGCCCCTGACTTGGCAACAGCAACTTTCCATGGCCATTCGCGACCCTAAGGTGCTGTGTGACCGGCTTGGATTAAGCAGCCAGTGGCTAGCAGGCGCCCAGACGGGGCATACGCTGTTTGACGTGTGCGTGCCCGATGCTTATCTCAACAGAATAGCGTATGCCGATCTAAACGATCCGCTGCTACGCCAGATCCTGCCCGTTGATAAAGAGGCGCTTACGCCCCCAGGCTATGTGGCTGATCCGCTGGAAGAGAGCGACCATCAACCGGCAAAAGGGTTAATCCACAAATACGCTAACCGTGTACTGTTAATTGCCAGCCCGACCTGCGCGATCAACTGCCGTTACTGCTTTCGACGTCACTTTCCCTATAGCGATAACGCCCCTTCGCGGGCGCAGTGGCAAGAAGCGCTCGACTACCTGCGAGCAGATACGTCGATCCATGAGACGATTCTTTCCGGGGGCGACCCGCTGGCTGCCAATGACCGCCAGCTAGCATGGCTGGTTGATCAGCTTGAAGGCATCCCGCACATTAAGCGGCTACGCATTCACACCCGCCTGCCGGTAGTGATACCTGACCGAGTTGACGACGCCTTATTGGCATGGCTAAGCAATACGCGGCTACAGAAAGTGATCGTCTTGCACATCAACCATGCCAACGAAATTGACCAAGCCGTGATAGATGCCTGCACGCGTTTGAAGCAAACAAGCGTGACGCTACTTAACCAAAGCGTACTACTGCGCGGCGTGAACGATAACGTGACGACGCTGGCCACTCTTTCCGAGCGCCTGTTTGAAGCAGGCATACTGCCATACTACCTGCACGTACTAGATCCGGTGCAGGGTGCGGCGCATTTTGATGTGGCAGATGAAGACGCCCGCGCGCTTGTTGCCGAGCTTCGTGACTATCTGCCAGGGTTCTTAATGCCGCGGCTGGTGCGGGAAATTCCTGGCAAGGCAAGCAAAACGCCGCTTTAACGCTGATTAAGCATCACAAATCTACCCAAGCTCCTCTTGTGATTGATGGCGCTTAGAGTGGGTCGTTTGCTTTTCCATGCAGGTGTACGGGAGTGGGCAAAACCTGGTGGTCGGCGTGGTAGGGTAAGGGTTTCAGAACAAGGCGGGACCCACCATGGATGTAAGTATTTTTTTGCCGAGACGACGTTTGACGATGGAGAAACTCGGAGGCGCAATATCATGTGCCTTCGCCGTGCGGCCGACGATTTTAGAGCTGAGAACTTGGGCCTGCTCCTTGACGGCGCAAAGACCTTGTTGAGGCGGTTACAGGAGGCAGTTGTGCAAGATCAGGTCGGTGAAGCCGTGAAGGCTCGCCGGAAATGCAGTGACTGCGGCAAACCACGCGCGATCCATGACGATCGTGGCCGCATAACCACCAAGTTTTGCCCACTCCCGATGATGCCTGTCTAACATTAGTCGGTAATGGGCTTATCGGCTTGCTTACCGCCTGCATCGCTATGCGCTGAATTACGTTGCGCGAAGCTGTCTTGTACTGAACCGGCTTGCGCTGAATCGCCTTCCAATGAGTTATGAGGCACAGAGCCCTGTGGCGAATGAGACTGTGCAAGGGCGCTCTCCATTCGGTCAAGCTGTGCGCGTAAATCCCGCACATCGCTGCGCAGCCCCTGCATTTGGGCAGCATCACCGCCATCATTCTCTAAATCGAGTAGCGCACTCTCCTTCTGCATCACGTCCAATACGATGCCAATCATCATGTTGAGAAAAATGAAGGCATTCAGAAAGATAAACGTTAAAAAGAATATCCAGGCATAGGGATAAACTTCCATGGTGGGATAAAGCACGGCCGTCGCCCAGCTTTCAAAGGTCGCCACCTGGAACAGCGTTAGCATCGCCAGCGAAATATTGCCCCACAGCCCCTCATCAACGCTATGAAATAGAAAGCTGCCAATGGCGGCATAAATATAGAAAATGATAAACATCAGCAGAACGACATAGCCCATCCGCGGCACCGACTTCACCAGGGCATTGAGCAACATCTGCAGTTCAGGAATCATCGACACCAAGCGCAGCACTCTGAAAATACGCAGCAGCCGCGCCAACAGGACCATTTCAGAGTCATCCATAGGGATTAAACTGGCGGTCACAATCAGAAAATCAAAAACGTTCCAGCCCTTTTTGAAGAAGCTCAGAAGAGTGCGCTCAGCGGCCATCCTGATTAAAATTTCTATCAAAAAGAAGATAGTGACGGCGACATCTAAATACAGCAGCCACTGCTCAATCCGAGAGGTTTCTTCATAGGTTTTGGCCCCTATTACTAGGGCAGAAATAACGATAATGGCAATCACGACGGCTTCAAAAAGCTTGTTTGATCGCAGCTTTTCGAAACGGGCTTGCCAGGTATTAAAGGGTTCACTCATGGAACAAAAAATCTCTCATCGGTTGACCGGCACACTTTATACTAAAATTTCACAGCTACTGCACAAGTGATATCCTCTTGTTCCACTTGATGTATCCTGCACCACCTGAACCTGCTCCAGGCGCTCTGGAGGTGGTCTTTTGACTTTTTTAACTTAGCCGCTGGATGACACCCATGACATTGCTTTGGATAGCCTTGTTGCCTTTGCTAGGCGTACTGGTGCCGCTACTCACCGCACGATTTGGTCGCAGTGCCTGTTCACTGACAACCGCCGTGCTACCAGCGACCGCGCTAGCAATGACGCTACTCAACGTGCCAGCGCTACAAGATGGCGAGCAGCTGCGTTTTTCAGCCGCCTGGATGCCGGAACTGGCGCTAAACTTAGCGTTTCGGCTAGATGGATTATCGCTACTGTTTAACCTGCTGATACTGGGTATTGGTTTACTGATTATACTTTATGCCCATTACTATCTCGCAAAAGATGAGCCGTTTGGCCGATTTTACGCTTTCTTGATGCTATTTATGGCATCAATGGTGGGCATTTCAATGTCGGACAATTTGATTCTGCTCTGGTTTTTCTGGGAGTTAACCAGCCTCTCGTCATTCTTACTTATTGGTTACTGGTCGCATCAATCAGATGCTCGTAAGGGCGCCCGCATGGCGCTAACGATCACTGGGGCCGGTGGGCTTGCCCTGTTGGCAGGCTTGCTACTGCTTGGCAACATGGCCGGAAGTTTCAGCATGGACGACGTATTAGCAAGCGGCGATAGCATTCTTGCCGACCCGCGCTACCCACTGATGCTGTGCTTAGTATTACTCGGCGCGTTTACCAAATCAGCACAGTTTCCTTTTCATTTTTGGCTGCCCCACGCCATGGCCGCTCCCACACCGGTCTCGGCCTACCTACACTCTGCCACCATGGTTAAAGCGGGCATTTTCCTGATGGCGCGACTGCATCCGGCGATTGCTGGCAGCGAGCTATGGAGCGTGGTTGTCTCGCTAGTCGGCATCATAACGATGCTATATGGCGCATGGTTTGCGCTGATCAAAAGCGACCTAAAAGGTATATTAGCGTTTTCCACGGTTAGCCACCTCGGCTTAATTACCGTACTGCTGGGCATTGGTAGCCCAATGGCAATTTTGGCCGCCCTTTTTCATATTCTCAATCACGCCACTTTCAAAGCCGCACTGTTTATGAGTGCGGGTATCATTGATCACGAAACCGGCACCCGCGAACTTAAACAACTGGGCGGCCTAAAAAATGCCATGCCGGTCACGGCGCTATTAACCATTTTAGCGGCAGCGTCCATGGCGGGGGTTCCGCTTTTCAACGGTTTCTTATCCAAAGAAATGTTCTTTACCGAGACACTGGCAACCCCTGTGTTCGGCGGAATAAGCTGGTTATTACCCGCGCTAGCAGCAATCGGCGGCATTCTATCGGTCGCCTACTCGCTGCGCTTGGTTCACGCGGTCTTCTTCAAGCCCGCTCGCGAAGCACCGCCTAAGTCGCCTCATGAGCCGCCTCATTTGATGCGCCTGCCGATGGAAATACTGGTTGCCTTGTGTGTAGTGGTGGGATTATTTCCCGCAGTGATGGCCACCAACACCTTAGAACTTGCCAGTCTGGCCGTGATTGGTAGCCCTCTGGATATCCACCTGGCGATCTGGCATGGCGTCAACCTGCCGCTGATGATGAGTGTGCTCGCTTTTGTAGCTGGCATTGCGCTTTATTGGCGCTACGGCAACGTTCAACGTTTTACCCAGCAGTTTGTGGGCGTGGATGCTCGCCGTATATTTGAACGTATTCTTATTGCCATTAGCTTCCGCGCCGAACAGCTTATTACTACGCTCGACGGCAACTCCTTACAGCGCTATGTAGGCTGGCTATGGTTAGCAGCGCTATTAATGGGCGGCATCGGCCTCGTTCAGATTACAGATTTAACCGGCGCGGCGGGCAATCAATCACTAGATGGCGTGCTCATTTTAGGCGCGGGAATGCTGATGTTTGGTGGCATAGCTACCGCTGCCACCCATCGTTACCGGCTTATTTCTCTGCTGATGCTGTCGGTAGTGGGACTATTTGTCGCTCTCACCTTTGCCCGTTTCTCAGCGCCCGACCTTGCCCTGACACAGCTGTCGGTCGAAGTGGTGACCATGATTTTGCTGATGCTGGCGCTATTTTTCTTACCGCAGAAAACGCCCAGAGAATCCAGTCCGTTGCGTAATATTCGCGATATGCTGCTGGCGGGGTCGCTAGGGCTAGTTGTTGCAAGCCTTAACTATGCGGTCATGACCCATGATACTCAGGCAATTTCTAACTTCTTTTTAGAGAACAGTAAGCCTGGCGGCGGTGGCTATAACGTGGTCAACGTTATATTGGTCGACTTCCGTGGCTTCGATACCCTGGGTGAAATTACCGTACTGGCCATAGCTGGCTTAGCGATATTTAAGCTATTGAATCGCCTGCGCCTATTTATGCCGCACAGCGACGGCGAGGGCCGTGTATGGTCACCTGACCGTTACCCTGCGGTGCTTACCTCCATTTCAATGACGCTGCTTCCGTTGGCGCTGCTGGTATCTGCGTTTATTTTCTTGCGCGGCCACAATCAGCCAGGCGGTGGTTTTATTGCCGGCTTAATTACCGCCGTGGCGCTTATTTTGCTGTATATGGCGCGTGGCGTGGCGTGGGCACAAGAACGTTTGGATTTCCCCTTCCAACCAGTGGCCGTTATCGGGGTAGCCGTGGCTACGCTCACCGGACTAGGCAGCTGGCTGTTTGGGCATCCGTTCTTAACCTCCGCCTTCGGCTATTTTAGCCTTCCGCTGATCGGCACGTTTGAGCTGGCCACCGCACTGCTATTTGATCTGGGTGTGTATTTGGCCGTCGTCGGTGCCACGCTGATGATTCTTGCCAACCTGGGTAAAGTCACCACCGCGCATCGCCCGGTGACCGAAGCGACGGAAAAAGATATCGACGCCCCCCCAGCCTCTTCAGCTACTCAGGAGCCTCGTTAATGGAATTGCTTTACGCGATGACCACCGGTGTATTGACCGCTTCGGGTCTCTATCTCACGTTAAGAGGCCGTACCTTTCCCGTCGTGGTGGGCCTTACGCTGCTCTCTTATGCGGTAAACCTGTTTCTGTTTTCAATGGGTGGACTGACCACTGACGGCGCCGCGATTGTGTCCGGAGGCGGAAACGTTGCCGACCCTCTTCCTCAAGCGCTGGTGCTTACCGCCATCGTTATCGGCTTTGCGATGACGGCTTTTGTGGTGATCCTGGCAATGCGGGCACGCAGCGAAGTGGGCAACGACCACGTCGACGGCAATAAGGAAGACCGAGAATGATGCAGCACCTGATTGTTTTTCCTGTTGTCCTGCCACTGATTGCGGGCATCTTAATGCTCTATCAGCGCCAAGGCTTAGTGCGCTATAAGCGCACGGTTAGCGTGTCGGCTACGCTGCTGTTACTGCTGGTGGCGATAGGCTTAGTACGCCAAGCCGCCAGCGGCGACGTCACCTACTACGCGCTGGGCGATTGGCAGGCACCCTTTGGTATCGTGCTGGTGCTGGATCGTCTCTCTGCATTAATGGTGCTATTAACCGCCACGTTAGCAGTGGGTGCCGTGGTATTTGCCTGCGCAGGTGACGACGAAAAAGGCAGTAATTTCCATGGCCTATTTCAGTGGCAGCTGCTGGGGATAAATGGCGCCTTTTTAACCGGCGACCTATTCAACCTTTTCGTTTTTTTCGAAGTACTGCTGCTGGCGTCTTACGCGCTGCTGCTGCACGGCGGTGGCAAAGCGCGCATTCAAGCCAGCGTGCACTATGTGGTGCTCAACTTAGCGGGTTCTTCGCTGTTCTTAATCGCAGTGGGCATACTCTATGGCGCAACGGGCACCCTCAACATGGCCGATATGGCGATTCGGGTGGCTGACTTGCCGGTTGCGCGCGAAGGATTAGTCACCGCTGGCGCACTGATGCTGCTAGTCGTTTTTGCTTTAAAATCCGCTATGCTGCCGCTGTATTTTTGGCTGCCCAAGGCCTATGCGTCAGCGCCGGCACCGGTCGCCGCACTTTTCGCCATTATGACGAAGGTGGGTATTTACGCCATCCTACGTGTCTATTCATTAATTTTTGGTGATAGTGCGGGCGGCTTGGAAGCACTGGAGCAGCCCTGGGTTTGGTGGCTGTCGTTGGCCACTATTGCGGCCGCTGGCGCTGGCGTAATGGCCGCACGAGACTTACGCCTATTGGTTGCGTATTTAGTGCTGGTATCAGTGGGTACGCTGCTGGCCAGCATCGGCATAGGCACGCCTCAAGCGACCTCGGCACTCTTGTACTACTTGATACATACAACGCTGATTACCGGCGGACTGTTTCTGTTAGCAGAAATGATCGGCCTGCAGCGTGGCAAAGCCGGCACCCGACTAGTTAAGGGCCGCCCCATGGTGCAAGGCACTGCGCTAGGGATTCTTTTTTTTGCAGGCGCAATCGCCGTAGCGGGCATGCCGCCACTGTCAGGCGCCATTGGCAAAGCACTGATGCTCAATGCAGTAGAAGGCACTCAGCGACTATGGCTATGGCCGCTGCTACTGGTAGCGGGGCTGTGTTCCATGGTCGCCCTGGCGCGCGCGGGGTCTACGCTGTTTTGGCGCAGCTACCGCGGCAATATTAGCGGCAGCCCGCTACCGTATCGCCAGTGGTTTGGCGTTATCTGGCTACTTAGTGCGGCTCCCCTATTAGTGGTATTGGCTGGGCCAGTGAGTAGCTATACACAGGCCACGGCGGAACAACTCGCTAATCCGCAGGTGCTTATACGCACGCTACTGCCTGATCAAGCTACTGATGCAGGAGAAGCACAATGATTGCCCCACGCGCCTGGCTGCCCACGCCTGTTTTATCCCTACTGCTGCTGGTGGTTTGGCTGCTGTTAGTGCGCAGCTACGCCATTGGTCAGTTTGTGCTAGGTGGCTCCTTAGCCATTTTGATCCCTCTGCTGACCCACCGTTTTTGGGATGCACGCCCGCGGATCACTAAGCCTTTCGCTTTAATGCGTTTCTTGTTTCGAGTGCTCGGCGATATCGTCGTCGCCAACTTTGAAGTGGCTTACTTAATTACCAATCCTTGGCGCAAGCTTCGCCCCCACTTTATTGAATACCCGCTGATACTCGAAGAGCGATTCACCATCACTCTGCTGGCCAGCACTATTAGCCTGACGCCGGGTACCGTCTCGGCTAACTTACGCCTGGACGGCAAATCTCTGCTGATTCACGCCTTAGACGTAGGTGATGAAGAGGCACTGATCGAGCAAATACGCGAGCGCTATGAACGCCCACTTAAGGAGATTTACGAATGTTAAGTATTGCACTCTACATCACCTTAACCCTGGTCGTGATGGCACTGCTGCTGAACCTTTATCGGCTCACCATCGGCCCAAGCCTGCCTGATCGGGTATTAGCGCTGGATACCATGTACGTAAACTCAATTGCGCTCATTGTGCTGTTGGGGCTATGGCTTAACAGCAAAACGTATTTCGAGTCAGCGCTATTGATCGCCATGCTAGGGTTCATCAGTACCGTGGCGGTGTGTAAATATATTTTGCGCGGAGATATTATCGAATGACGCACATAATAGACGCCTACAACAGGGAGCAGCGGCTATGCCGATAATAGTGGAAGGGGTTATTTCACTGCTGTTGATCGCGGGCGGTATGTTTGTTTTTATCGGCTCACTGGGCATGGCTCACCTGCGCGATTTTTATATGCGCCTGCACGGCCCGACCAAAGCCACCACGCTAGGTATCGGCTGCATGCTAATTGCTTCGATGCTGTATTTTTGGAGCGTGGACGGTAAGCCGGATATTCAAGAAATGCTCATTACGCTATTTCTGTTTATCACCGCTCCCGTGAGCGCCCACCTGCTGGCTAAATCCGGCCTGCACATGCGCTTAAAACATAGCGATAAAACCCAGGGTAAACCGTTGGAACTGAAGGCCGAAGAAGTCGGCGAAAAACCGGTGCCACATCCCGACAAAGGCCATGGTTAAAAGCAGTCCCATAGCGTCTCGTAACAACGCCATAAGGCGGTGCTGAAAGGCACCGCCTTATGCTTAAGGGGTATTTTTTAAGACGTTAAATTCTGCTGGCGATAGCCCATCACATACAGCAACGCATCAATGCCTAGCGTTGAGATTGCCTGACGCGCCTGGGCACGCACCACGGGCTTGGCATGAAACGCGACGCCCAAGCCAGCACTAGCGAGCATCTTAAGATCGTTCGCACCATCGCCCACCGCAATGGTTTGATTCAAGGTAAAGCCTTCACGCTCCGCAATGGCGGCTAATAGCTCCGCTTTACGCTCGGCATCGACAATGGGCTCGCGAACGTCGCCGGTCACCTTACCCTGCTCAATCACCAGCTCGTTAGCATGAATTTCGTCGAAGCCTAACGTCTCCTGTAAGTAGCGAGCAAAGTAGGTAAAGCCGCCAGAGAGAATCGCCGTGCGGTAACCCAAGCGCTTTAGATTGGCCATCAAACGTTCAACGCCATCCATCAGCGGCAGTTCTTTAGCGATATCCGCCAGCACCGACTCATCCAAACCGGCTAGTTTGCTCATGCGCTCGCGAAAGCTCTGCTGAAAATCGAGTTCACCGCGCATGGCGCGTTCGGTAATCGCAGCGACTTCGTCTCCTACCCCATGACGACGCGCCAGCTCGTCAATGACTTCGGCTTTGATAAGCGTGGAATCCATGTCAAAGCATATTAAGCGTGGTTGAACCTGGTCACGAAAGTCGTCTTGAATGACGACATCCATGCCTAGAGTTTCACCCAGCGCTAATGCCGCTTTACGTACCGCTTCAATATCAACGCTGTCACCGACCAGGCGGTACTCAATGCAGTCAATGTTGTCGCCGCCCGGCAATGATGCATCGGCAAGCCGCTGGACGCTTTTCTGCTCAAGGCCAAATTGTGCCACTAAGGCATCTATCTGCGATTGAATGTCCGCAGTCAAACGCGATCCTAAGGCGGTTAGAATAAAATCACCGCGTGCCATTGCTTATTCTCCTGCCTCTAAACGATCTACTTTTTGGAAACCGCGCGGTAGTTTACTGCCACGCCGGCCGCGCTCACCGCGGTAATAGGCCAAGTCATCGGCTTTAAGCGTCAGTTTGCGCTTACCGGCATGCAGCATCAGTGCATCGCTGGACGCTAACACCACAACTCCGCATACAAACTCTTCCCGCCGTGCCGCTCTAGGGCCGGGTATATCGAGCATTTTATTGCCCTTGCCTTTGGACATCTCGGGCAATTGAGCCAAGGGGAACAGCAGTAAACGTCCTTCATTTGATACCGAAGCAACCCAAAGCTCCTCGCCTTCCGGCACCTCAATAGGCGCCATGACGTTACAGCCCTTGGGTAGGCTCAGCACCGCTTTACCGGCTTTGTTTTTACCGGTCAGCGTGTCGAGCCTAGCAACAAAACCGTAGCCGCCGTCAGTGGCCAGCACAAAACGCCGCTCGGGTGGTGCAAACATCAGCCCCGCCATTTTCGCCCCAGCGGCAACATTGGCGCGCCCAGTCACCGGCTCACCCTGGCCCCGTGCACTGGGAAGATTATGCGCTGAGAGCGTATAGGCACGCCCGGTATCATCCAACAGTACCAGCGGCTGATTGGTTTTGCCCCGCGCCGCGAGTTGGAAGCTGTCACCGGCTTTATAGGACAGCCCCTCGGGGTCGATATCATGCCCTTTAGCCGCCCGAATCCAGCCTTTGTCTGATAGCACCACGGTAATCGGGTCAGCGCCCATAAGCTCAACTTCAGACAGCGCTTTGGACTCTTCACGCTCAACAAGCGGTGAACGGCGCGCATCCCCGTGCTCTTTACCAGCAGCGCGAATTTCTTTTTCAATTAGCGTGGTGAGCTTAGCTTCGCTGCCCAGCAACCCCTGCAAGTACTTACGCTCTTTTTCCAGCTCATCCTGCTCGCCACGAATTTTCATCTCTTCGAGCTTGGCCAGGTGGCGTAACCGCAGCTCTAAAATGGCCTCTGCTTGGCGCTCAGAAAGACTAAAGGTGGAAATTAGCGAAGCCTTGGGATCGTCCTCTTCACGAATGATGCGGATCACTTCATCAAGATCCAGATAGGCGGTCAGCAGGCCTTCCAGGATATGCAGGCGGTCTTCAACTTTACCTAGCCGATGCTCTAAACGCCGACGTACGGTGCTGCGACGAAACTGCAGCCATTCGCCGAGCATTTCAGGCAACGGCATCACCCGTGGCCGACCGTCCAGGCCGATCACGTTCATATTCACGCGTACGTTCTTTTCTAAATCGGTCGTGGCGAACAGATGTGCCATCAGCGACTCAACGTCAATGCGGCTGGAGCGCGGCTCAATCACCAAGCGCGTTGGCTCTTCATGGGTCGATTCATCGCGTAGGTCGGCCACCATGGGCAGCTTTTTAGCCTGCATTTGCGCGGCAATCTGCTCCAATACCTTGGCACCACTAACCTGATACGGCACAGCGGTGATAACGATATTGGCTTCTTCACGAATGTAGCGGGCACGTAGTTTGACCGAGCCCCGGCCGGATTCATAAAGCTTACGCAGATCCGCAGGCGGAGTGATAATTTCCGCGTCAGTAGGAAAATCCGGCGCGGGCACGAATTCCATTAAATCAGCGGTGGTCGCCTTTGGATTACGCAGCAGATGACAGGTCGCCTCGACAATTTCAGCTACGTTATGCGGGGGAATATCGGTGGCCATACCCACCGCGATGCCCATACCGCCGTTTAGCAATACGTGCGGCAATTTGGCGGGCAGTACCAACGGCTCCTGCATGGTGCCATCAAAGTTGGGCGCCCAATCAACGGTGCCTTGGCCAAGCTCGCCTAACAGCACTTCGGCAAACTTGGAAAGCTTCGCTTCGGTATAGCGCATGGCGGCAAAGGATTTAGGGTCATCGGGGCTACCCCAGTTGCCCTGGCCATCCACCAGCGGGTAGCGATAGCTAAACGACTGCGCCATGAGCACCATGGCTTCATAGCAAGCGCTGTCGCCATGAGGGTGAAACTTACCCAGCACGTCGCCGACGGTACGCGCCGATTTTTTGTATTTAGCATTAGCGTGCAGCGCCAGCTCGCGCATGGCGTAAATAATACGTCGCTGCACGGGTTTCATGCCGTCGCCGACATTGGGCAACGCACGGTCGAGAATCACGTACATCGAATAATCGAGGTAGGCTTTTTCGGTATAGTCGCGCAGGGACAAACGCTCGACGTCGCCCTCTGCTACTTGAATATCCATGGTCATCGGGGGTTATACCTCAATGTCTGCGAGGTTGCCGTAATCTTCCAGCCACTTTTTGCGGTCACCGGCACGTTTTTTGGCCAGCAGCATATCCATAATTTCCATGGTGCCGTCGCCTTCGGTCAACGTGAGCTGAACCAGTCGACGGGTTTCTACCGCCATCGTCGTTTCACGTAGCTGTAGCGGGTTCATTTCACCCAGGCCTTTAAATCGCTGCACGTTAGGCGTGCCGCGCTTGTTGGCCAGCTGCTTGAGAATCGCGGCTTTTTCGCTTTCATCTAAGGCGTAATGCACTTCTTTGCCTAGATCAATGCGATAAAGCGGCGGCATCGCGACATAGACGTGTCCAGCGTCCACCAGACTTGGGAAATGACGAACAAAAAGCGCACACAGCAGCGTGGCAATGTGTAGGCCGTCGGAGTCGGCATCGGCGAGAATACAAATTTTGTGGTAGCGAAGTTTATCCAGGCCGTCGCTACCTGGGTCGGCACCAATAGCGACCGCAATATCGTGGACCTCTTGAGAGCCGTAGATGTCGTGGGTCTCAACTTCCCAGGTATTCAGAATTTTACCGCGCAGCGGCAGGATTGCCTGGGTTTCACGGTTGCGTGCCTGTTTGGCACTCCCCCCGGCAGAGTCCCCTTCCACTAAAAACAGCTCACTTTGCGCGGGATCCTGGCCGGAACAATCGGCCAGTTTACCGGGCAATGCGGGGCCGGATGTGACCTTTTTACGCAGTACCTTTTTGGCTTTTTTCTGACGATTTTGCGCCGCGCTAATCACCATTTCAGCAATCGCTTCGGCTTGATCGACGTGGTGGTTTAGCCACAGTGAGAAAGCGTCTTTGACCACGCCCGACACAAAGCCTGCAATGGTTCGCGAAGACAGCCGCTCTTTGGTTTGCCCGGCAAATTGCGGATCGAGCATTTTCACCGAAAGCACAAACGAGGTGCGCTCCCACAAATCATCAGCGGTGAGTTTGATACCGCGGGGCAACAGGCTGCGGTATTCGCAAAACTCGCGCAGTGCGTCCAACAGACCGGAACGAAACCCGTTTACGTGGGTGCCGCCTTGGGGCGTGGGTATCAAGTTGACGTAACTTTCCAACAGCGCCTCCCCGCCTTCGGGTAGCCACTGAATTGCCCAGTCAACGCCGTGCTCGTCATCATTGAAGTGGCCAACAAAAGGCTCACGGGGCAGCACTTCATAACCGTCCGTCGCTTCTACCAAATAATCACGCAGGCCGTCAGCAAACTCCCACTCGGAGGACGTACCATCCGGCTCTACTAGCGTGACTTTTAGCCCTGGACAAAGCACTGCTTTGGCACGCAGCAAATGTTTCAGCCGCGTTAGCGCTAATTTGGGGCTATCGAAATAGCTTTCATCTGGCCAGAAACGCACCAGGGTGCCGCTCGCCCTCTTTGGCGCTTTGCCAATTTCATGCAGCTCTTCGACTTTCTCACCAAACTCAAAGGCCATGGCATGGCGTGCACCATTGCGGATCACCTCTACATCTAATCGGCGTGAGAGCGCGTTAACCACCGACACCCCAACGCCATGCAGGCCACCCGAGAAGCGATAGCTTGTGGAAGAAAACTTTCCCCCTGAGTGAAGCTTGGTAAATATCAGTTCAACGCCCGATACGCCGTGTTCTGGATGCAGGTCGATAGGCATACCTCGGCCGTTATCCTGTACTTCAATCCCGCCATCGCTATGCAGCACAACGTTGATAACTGAGGCGTGACCTGCCAGCGCTTCGTCGACGCTATTATCAATGACTTCTTGAACAAGATGGTTGGGGCGTGAGGTGTCGGTATACATACCGGGACGCTTACGTACCGGCTCGAGCCCGGATAGGACTTCGATGGAACTCGCACCGTACTGAGAGGCATCAAACTGGGTCATGTAACGTCGATTCCTGAAAAAAGTGCTGGCAGCTGGCAAAGAAACACAGGATAGCTGAAAAGCAAAAAGCTGTATATCTAGCCATACTTATTAGCAAAGCGTCAGAGTAGCTCTGCCGCACGGTGGCAGGGCTATGGCTTATTCTTGCTCAGCGGCCCAAAACGCCTCAATCAGGCCACGGCTAGAAGCATCCATAAGTGAAATATCACCTTGATGATCAATAATTTTTTGCGTATCCGTGGCAATTTTCTTACCTAACTCTACGCCCCACTGGTCAAAGGGATTGATATCCCAAATCACCGCTTGAACAAATACTTTGTGCTCGTAGAGCGCGATGAGCGCCCCCAGTGTGAACGGCGTTAGCTGGTCAAGCAGCACCGTGGTTGAAGGCTGGTTGCCACGGTATCGCTTGTGCTCTGGACGTGGCCCGTCGTCTTCTAAAGCGTCGTCACCCAGCATCAGCACACGCGACTGAGCAAAGCAGTTCGCCAGCGATAAACGATGCTGGGTTTTAAGATCACGACGGGTATCCGGGTCTTCCACCTCATCGTAGCGCTTAAGCGGGGCAATGAAGTCGCATACGACGGGCTGAGTGCCCTGATGTAGCAATTGATAAAACGCATGCTGAGCATTAGGGCCTAGCTGACCCCAGAGCACTGGGCAGGTGGAGTAGTTGACAGGCTGACCTTGACGGGTGACCGACTTACCGTTGGATTCCATTTCTAACTGTTCGAGATAGGCCGCGAAATATTCCAGCCGCCCGTCGTAGGGCAAAATAGAGTGCGCGCGAATGTCCAGAAAGTTGACGTTCCAGATACCGGCCAGCCCAAGCAGTACGGGCAAGTTACCTTCCATCGGCGCTTCAGCAAAATGCCGATCCATGGCATGGGCACCGGCTAGGAGTTCGCGAAAATTCTCCATCCCCACCACGAGTGCAATCGGCAGTCCAATGGTGCCCCACAGCGAATAGCGGCCACCGACCCACTCCCAGAAGGTTAACTGATGGTCTGGCATAATGCCCCATTCGGTCATTTTATCCGGACTCGCTGAAACGCCAATAAAGTGTTGGCGTACAACCATCTCAGCACTAATAGGCGCCGAGCCATGCTGCGTTAACCGGCCCAAGAGCCACTCACGGGCAGTATTGGCGTTAGACAGCGTGTCGATGGTCGTAAACGACTTGGATGACAAAACAAAAATGGTCGTTTCAGGATTTAACCGGCTTAAGCAGTCGGCAAGCTGCGAGCCATCCATCGTGGAAGCAAAGTGCACTTCTACGGGATGAATACCTTTGGGGCGAAAGTCGGCCAGCGCGTGGGTTACCATCAATGGGCCTAAATCAGAGCCCCCCACACCTAGATTGACGACATCGCGAATCGGCTTGCCGGTCGCGCCACGCCACTGCCCGGCGTGTAAACGGCTGACCAGACTTTCCATTTGGGCAAGGCTTTCCTGCACCGCAGCAACGATATCGTCCCCTTCTACGTCCAGCGTTGCATCGGCGGGCAAGCGCAACGCCGTATGCAAAGCGGGCCGATTTTCACTGACGTTCACACGCTTGCCGCTAAGCAATGCCTCTATCGCTGCCGGCACGCCCGCCTCAGTGGCCAGCGTAAAAAGGTGCTCTAGAGTATCGTCATCCCAACGCTGCTTGGAAAGATCCAGCGTTAAGCCCGCCACTTGGCGAGTAAAGCTTTCCCAGCGCGAAGGCTCGGTGCCAAACAGCGTTTTCAAGTGAACATTCTGCAGCGCTTGCGCATGATGCTTCAACGTCTGCCAAGCGGGTAACGTATCGGGGGTAGCGCTTGATGCTGAGGCCATGTGATATCTCCAGTGGCGTCGATCCGTGTAGCAGGGTCTGTTATAGACATATCAGGGCGGGTAAACTATTACGCCCTATCCATGATCCCGGCTTGCCCATGAGTGATGCATCTTACCGTGACGCTATCTTTTCGACACCCCTTGACCGAGTAGCGCGGTTCTCATTCGATGAAAAGGTGGTCGCGTGCTTTCCTGACATGATTCGTCGTTCAGTGCCTGGCTACGGACAAATTCTGGGCATGCTGAGTCTGATTGCCCAGCGCCATTTGCGCCATGGCGCCCACGTTTATGACTTAGGCTGCTCGCTTGGCGCTTCCGGGCTTGCCCTGGCAGGCACGCTGGCGCCAGACGCTTTTCGCTATACCGGGGTCGACCTTTCACCCGCCATGGTAAGCCAGGCACGCCAAACCTTCCTTGCAGAGTGCTCTGATCACGCCATGCAGGTGGAAGAAGCCGATATTCGCACGCTTGAGTATGCGCCATCTGGGTTGATCATTCTCAACTTTACGCTGCAGTTTCTTCCCGCGGCTGATCGCGATGCCCTGTTGGCGAAATTGTACGCAGCGCTTGAGCCCGGCGGCGTGCTAATTCTTTCAGAAAAAACCGTGGACGCTGACGAACGCGACAATGCCTGGCGCGTTGAACGCTATCACGACTTTAAACGTGCCAATGGTTATAGCGACTTAGAAATCAGCCAGAAGCGCACCGCGCTTGAGAACGTGCTGGTGCCCGACACACTGGATGTGCTTCACGGGCGTTTAACAAACGCAGGATTTCCCCGCTCGGTAACGTGGTTTCAGTATCTGAACTTTGCCTCGCTGATCGCTTTTAAGGAGGGCTGAGGTGGATTTACCCGAGCATCATCGCGCCCTTTACCAAGCTTTTTTGGATCAAGCGGTCATCAATCAGTCGCTCACCGCCTGGCTCGCCAAACTGCCCGAGCAGCTTGCCCAGGGGCTTGACCGGAATCGCCACGGCGATCTTCCCGCCTGGGAAAAGGCCGTTGCCAAACTGCCCTCGCTGCCTAGCGAACGTAATGTTAACCTCAACAGCGATACCGTCAGCGTTGAGCTCGCACTCAATGATAGCCAACAGCGCCAATGCTTTAATCTACTTAAAAAGCTCGCACCCTGGCGCAAAGGCCCTTTTCAGTTGGGCGGGATTCATATTGACACAGAGTGGCGTTCAGACTGGAAGTGGCAAAGGGTCTTACCGCATTTGGCGCCGCTAAAGTATCGCAAAGTGCTTGATGTGGGCGGCGGCAGCGGTTATCACGCCTGGCGGATGGCCGGCGCGGGCGCTGCGTTTGTATTGGTGATTGACCCTTCGCCGCGCTTTTATTGGCAGTTCCAGGCGGTTCGCCACTTTGTAGGCGATGCCGACGGCGGGAGAACGCAGTTTTTACCCGTCGGCATAGAAGATGTGCCCGAGAATCTAGGCTTTTTCGACACGGTATTCTCTATGGGTGTGCTCTATCACCGCCCCGCACCGCTTGAACATCTTCAGCAGCTTAAAGCAGCCTTGGCGCCTGGCGGCGAACTGGTGCTAGAAACCTTGGTGGTCGAAGGTGATGAGCAAACAGTATTTATGCCCGGCGAACGCTACGCCGCCATGCCTAATGTCTACTTTCTGCCTTCATCAAAAGCGCTGTGCCACTGGCTGGAGCGCTGCGGCTTCACCAATGTGCGGGTAGTCGATGAAGCCATCACCACACTGGAAGAGCAGCGCTCAACCGAATGGATGACCTATCAGTCACTGGCAGATTTTCTTGACCCTAACGATCGCACCCGCACCATTGAAGGCTACCCAGCACCACGGCGGGCAGTGATTCTGGCCAATAAACCGGGTAATGAGTTTGCGTAAAGAGTTACTTACTCGATAGTCCGAAACTCACCGCCCCACCCACTCCTTGGCTAGCGTTCGCTCTTCGGGATCATAACTGTACACGGTAATACCGCCGCCAAAGGCATGGCCGGTGACCAGCAGGTTGGCGTCGGGTGCGGAATCGATACTCAGGTTGCGGGAGTAATTATTGATTGAGGGAAAAGGGTTCGTGCCCAAATCGAGATACGCCAGGGGCCAGGGATTGCCTGCCTCGAACAGTGCGGCATAGGTCTGGCTGGTGCCATCTTTCCGATACTGGCTGTAACCAATACGCAAGAACTCCTCGCTGCCGTTGATGAAAGCAATGGCAATGGTCGTTGGCGTAGCTAGCGGGCGATAAACGCCGTGTTCATCAGGCTTATCGTTTCGTGGGAAATCAATTAGCCCACTCTCATCCCAATATTCATCTTCCTGGAGCCCCTCTGGTAGGTTGTCTCGATAAAGTCCATGATAATAGCTTGCCATCCGATAGCGCTCCTGAGGCTCATCCGTACCCCAAAAAAGTCCGATAGTATTCTCGTCACCACTGACCACCCACTGCCCATCCGGGCTGATGGTGGCATAGGTTTTGGATGAGTTGCCCGGCAACTTAGCAACGGGCTCCAAAGTATCAATATCCCATAACGTCACCCCGCCATAGCTGGAGGAAAAACGATATTCATCCTCTTCTCGCACCGGCGGGGAGTCTTCGAGTTCGCCACCCGGGCTTCCCGAGCCACCGGAAGCGAAAAAATCGCCGCCCATCGACAGGTTCAAGACCTGCCCAGTGCCGGTAAAGCTGGGGCTTTGGCTATCGAGCAAGACGGGCTGTAAAGCATCGCCATGACCATGGTAAATGTTCCAGGTTTTGTTGCTGGAAAGGTAGTGCTGCCTATCGTCGGACATCACATGCCCGTAAGTGGGGAAGTGCTCAAACTCTTCTAATACTTCTCCATCAACGCGCTGCACGTAAACCACATCATCCTGATCCTGCCAAAGAAAGGCGTCGCCCCCTTCAATAAAGTAAGCGCTGTAGATATTGGCTTCATTGGAAAGCACTTCCCGTTTCTTGTCCTCGATATTCCACAGCACTAATGCGCCATCTTCGTGGGTCGAAACGACGTAACGGCCATCGCTTGAGAGGCTTAGGGCCGTCACCGGTTCCAGGCGGCTAAGTGCAAACCCGAGCCAAACAGCAACGCCTATGACCACCAGCATAACAACGGCTAACTCTCGGCGACGATGTTTGGCTCTCGCTAAGAGGCTTGCTAGTTTCACCGCCCCACCCACGCCTTGGCTAGCGTTCGCTCCTCGGGATCATAACGGTACACGGTAATACCGCCGCCAAAGGCATGGCCGGTGACCAGTAGGTTGGCGTCGGGTGCGGAGTCGATACTCAGGTTGCGGGAGTAGTTGTTGATCGATGGGAAAGGATCCGTACCCAAATCAAGATATGCTTGAGGCCAGGGGTTACCTGCCTCGAACAGTCCGGCATAGGTCTGGCTGGTGCCATCTTTCCGATACTGGCTGTAACCAATACGCAAGAACTCCTCGCTGCCATTGATAAAGTTAATGGCAATAGTCGTTGGCGTGGCTAACGGGCGATAAATGCCATGCTCATCGGGTTTTTCCTTTCTTGGAACATCAATTAATTCACTGTCATCCCGGTAATCTTCTTCTGGTAGCCCATCAGGCAACCCCTCGATAAAAATGCCATAATTATAACTAGCCATATCATGACGTTCTTCCGGGGATTGAGTATTCCAAAAAAAACCTAAAGTATTCTCGTCACCACTGGCCACCCACTGCCCATCGGGGCTGATAGTGGCGTCTACCTTAAACGAGTTCCCTGGCAGCATAGCGATGGGCTGAAAGGTATCAAGATCCCACAGCGTCACCCCCGTATAGTTGCTGAATCGGCGCTCAGGCGCCACCGCAGGTACCTCATCGACACCAGGGCTCTCACGATCACCCAAGCCTGCCGATACGAATTTACGCCCCTGTTCTGATAGGGTTATTTTCAATATTTTCCCCGATCCTTTGAAACTAGGAGAAATACCATCTTGCATGACCGGCTGCATGTCGTCCCAGTAACCATGGAAGATATTCCAATCGATATCGGAAGCCAGATAATCGGAAAAGGTTGAGTCCATCACATGCCCATAAGTCGGGAAGTGCTCGAATTCCTCAATCACCTCGCCATCAACACGCTGCACGTGTACCACATCATCCTGATCCTGCCATAAGAAGGCATCGCCCCCCTCAATAAAGTAAGCACTGTAGATATTGGCTTCATTGGACAGCACCTCCCTTTTTTTGCGCTCAACATCCCATAGCACTAGTGCACCATCTTCGTGTGTAGTGACTACATATTTACCGTCGCTAGAGACACCGAGCGCCATAACAGGCTCAAGCCTGTCCATAAACTGCCAAGCCAACACTCCCGAAGCCAGGAGAATGAAAAGGACTGCCCCAAAACCGATAATCTTTTTCCTAGGTTGGTTTATAGTCACCAAATCCACTCTCCCTTAATAATGGTCTTACGATCCCTTCCTGATAGCTCTTCTCGAACACTTCAGTGCTAGGAATTTTCATCCCCGAGTGGTCGAATAGCCAGGAGGTTTGATCGACAAAGTCAAAGATTTTGTTACGTAGCAAATTTTCAATAAACAAACTTTCGGCGCTTACCGCACCAAACCCAATACTCCCCAGCGCTGCGCGTGGGGCTTTCCCTGCTCGCCAGTTTCTGCCCACCAGCCACTGCAGGGTGTCGATATAGGCGGCGGCGCGTTCTTCGCTCACCACGGCATGGTGGGCTAGCGGTGCCAGCAGGTCATACGTGGGTAAGGGGTCGGCACTGGCGAGTGCGTCTCGCGCTTCCTGAATGGCTTGCTCGCGGAAAACAGCCCATGACTGGGCCGCGCGCTCCCGGCCGTAGGGGTCTGGCCCTGCGGGTGGCTGCCGGGGGATGGGTGGCCTTACCGTATCGGTGGGTGCCTTACCGTCGTAGTAACGGGTCACTGGGCCTTCAAGCCCAATGGGTATAATCCACCACTTCTTGTTATAGGCACCACCGAAGGTACCCAATAGAGCATCCAGTCTGTCGTCCGCCGAAAAGATATCGTTGAGTTTTGAGCCTAGCCAAACGCTAGGAACGTACTCTGCAGCTTGCCTCCAGAAGCTGTCTGCTTGACTGGGTGGTGGCCCTAGAATCCCGTCCTGCTGCGATTGCAGCACGACGATCTTGCTGGCGGCCTGATGGGCATCTGGGAACACCCCCATGCCCAGCGGATGACTATCCTGAGAGGCATCATTGACTAAGGCATTATCGGCAACCGCCGGTTGCCATAAATACACGTTGTCAATCCATTGATGGTGCTCCTGCTCACCGAGAATATTGAGTGCCGTGAGCACCGCGCGCGCACCTAGCGAGTGGCTAATGATATTGATGGCAATGCCGGCTTCAACAAGCTGTTCAAGCAAGGCGACCAAACGCCGTCCTGCTGCCATCGCATTGAGTTCGGCCTGGAAGAAATCGACGCTGCCCGTATCGCCAAACCACGCGATTCCCACCATGCGGGTGTAGGGTCTCCAATCCTCTTCGGTCATCCCGGCAGCACGGTTGAGCTGATACTCCATGTGCACAAACCAGTTATAGGCTCCATTACCATTATCAGGCTCTTCACGATACTCAGCCGAGGTATGCTCGCCCGCGTTAATGCCTTGAAGAAGGGTGGCGCTACTGGCCGTGTGGGCAGTGGTTAATAACGGTTGCGCATTGATATCGCTGCGCTTATCCCAAGCGGCAAAAGTACCGTACTGGCCCAGCGGCACATTGTAGCCATGCAAGAACAGGGTGGCGTTATTGCCCGCCAAACGCAGCTGCTCCAGTTGAGCTTCACTCAATAAATCGGCCTCGGGCGATGTCATTTCATCGCGCAGATTGAGGCTGATAGGCGGAGGCAGATAGGTGGCCTGGATCGTCGTTTCATCCATGGCAATATCGACTTCAGGCGGAGCCGCCGCTGCTCGACAGGGTTCCAGTGGCTCATCGTCAACCGCCACCAAGTGCTGACCATGCGCATCCATCAATTGCCAAGCGACCTTGCCAGGCGCAGCGCCTTCATGACGGCTGACGCCCTCGGCATCAATGGTCGCGCTGATGCTTTTACCCGCAGCATCCCCTAACCTGACCAACGTGCCTTCTGGTAGATAACGCCCCAACGTATCGCGATGCACAATCAATACAGTAACGCCCACGCTACAGTGAGCAGGCATACTGACGCCTGTCGCGCTTGTTCGGCTGGGCTGTAAAGGCGGTGGTGAAAGTGTGTCTGTCATCGGTGGTCACCATCAGTTAAAGGGGCTTGCACACTAACCAGCATCTGCAACTCATTCAGCACTGCCTGCCAAGACCCCTTATGTGCCTTCAGTTGTTCTATATGGTGTGGCGAGAGCGGCGTCCCATAGTCTGATGCGGCAAGTCGCTTGCACCCTTCCCAGCGCGCATATTCGGTCGTTAAAGATAGCGCTTCCATTTGCTTGAGCCATTGCTGCACTAGCGAAAGTGAAACACAATGATCATTGGCCAACTGTTGGCAAAGCGTTTGATCGCGCGCGCTCTGCAACGCCTGCTGGTGTACCGCCGTCAATCTGAATTTGCCCAATGGTTGAACGCCAGGGGCCGTGGATTCCAGTCGCCACGCCTCACCGTTGGTAACGCCCTTTATGACGTTAACAGGCCCTAGTAACGCGTGCGTTTCACCTTCGGTTAATACACCGGCCAATCCACCATATAGCCGTGAATCGGCATAGCGAAACAGGGCGGGAGGCCCAACTTGTCGATCAATATGGGTTAATTGCCGGTAATGCACGGCTATTTCTGGAAGGGTTGCATCGCTATGCAGCTCGATAGCAGCGCCCTGCTGCACCCAACTGGCAGCGCGAGTATGGGCACTATCACTTGAAAGGCTGATCAAGATTGGTCCTTGTTGTGCATGCTGAGCATAAGCTGTTTGCCAATACAGCCGCTCGTAGACGGGGCGCTCGTCTATTTCGAATATCTGCCGCAACAGCTGCGGATAGAGAGCCAAGTCGACCAAATAAAAGACCGACCTCGGTGGCGTTCTTAGCGGCATGGGCACTTGTCTCCTAGAGCACAGCGATGAACATTGTTGTTATTACCGTCCTTCAGCCGTTGACAGATTTCCACCACGGCAGCGCCCTGTAACGCTGCCGTCATCAGCTGGTTTTGCTGTAAAGGTGCTATGCGTTCGTGTCGCTCGGTTGCTACATGCCCTGGCAATAAGGCATCTAACACCGCCTGACCACTCCCCACCCCAGGGCTACCACCAGAGTTGATGTTTACTTGAGCGCCCACAATCGTGATGCCACTGGGATCGAGCTTAACGAAGCTGCCCCCGGCCTTGAGGGTGATCTCCGCCCCCGCATCGATGACCGTTTTACCACCTGATTTTTGGTGCACTTCCCGTCCTGCTTCCAACAACTGCGCCTGGCCGACTTTTTCATGACGGGTGCCATCGATCCTCAGGTGGTCGTCGCCGTCTACCTGGGTGTGGCGGTTGTTATGCACCGTGTGATGATCGTCGTTATCGATCTCGCTAATGCGGTCGTTGTGCACCTTAAGGTGACTGTCGTTTTGAATTTCTTCGGTGCGGTCGTTAAGCGTTAGCAGCTCCAGGTCTTTCTGGGCGTGGAGCCAAATTTGCTCTTCGCCCGCTTCGTCTTCAAAGCGCAGTTCGTTGAAGCCTTCGGCTTTGTGGCTCTGGGTGCGGATGACAGTGCGGGTTTTGTGTTCGGGCAGTGGGTACGGCGCGGTATTCACGGCGTGGTAGGTGCGCCCGGTGACCAGCGGCTGATCGGGGTCACCTTCTAAAAACGAGATAATCACTTCATGGCCAATACGGGGAATGGCGATACTGCCGTAGCCGCCGCCGGCCCAACCTTGGGCCACGCGTACCCAGCAGCTCGCCGTGTCATTGGGCTCGGCGTAGCGATCCCAGGGAAACTGTACGTTTACCCGGCCATGTTCATCACAGTGAATCTCTTCGCCTTCAGGGCCCACCACAAAGGCAACTTGAGGGCCATCGACGCGAGGCTTGGGATTGGGCGTGGCCCGCCAGGGCGTATCGCCAGGAATTAACGTGACCTGATTGTGGTAGCGGGTCATCCCGTTGGCATCGCCCTGAGACTCTTTACCGACAAGCATGCCATCCTCTTCCAGCGCCTGGGGCTGCTCGCCGTGGTGGATGAGGCTAATCGCCTGCCAGTCCCGATTGAGGCTGTCGTTATCGTGATCGGTCAGGGTAAAGCGCAGGCCGGGGGCGAGTTCGGGCAGGTCACTTTCGGCGCTGGCAGTGATCGCTTCCCGGCGCAGCTGTTCCAGGCGGATGCGTGTGAACGGCTCACCGGAGGCGTCCTGCTTGTAGCGGCCGGGGTAGTCGTAGTGTTCGTAGTCCACTTGCTGGCCGTGCTGCTCGACGTCACGGCCCAGGTGATCGTGGAGCTGTGCATAGGCGGGATTTTTAAAGCTGTAATCTTTGAGCGTGGCGGATGAACTTGCTACCCGAGCGGTGTGGCTGAGTTTACGCATATGGCGCATGGGCGCGGTGCCGCCTGCACGGCTGTGGTAAGTGCGTTCGCCGAGGTTGGTCAGCACCTGAGGATCATCGGCGAAGATCAGCCGATGACCATTTTCTTCAAATTCATGAAAATAAAACAGCCCTTCTTCGGCCGCCAGGCGCTCGATAAAGGCGAGGTCGGTCTCGCGGTACTGCACACAGTATTCGCGCTCGGCAAGCTCGCGGGTGACCGCAAAAGCCACCTCCCTGATGCCCCGTTCATCGCATAATGTATTGATAATAGTGAGCGGATCGGTCTTCTGAAAAATGCGTGAGTTGTGGCGCAGCGAAAGCCGCCAGAGCGCCGGGCGCAGTACCAAGGAGTAGAAGGTACGTCGGTGACCGCGGTCACCGCGACCAAACTCGCTGACGATACCGTGCACCCGGCGCAGCGGTTCGCCGTCCTGCCAGATGGTCAGGG
>NZ_JBQDLQ010000020.1:0-48286 GCF_052095695.1 Halomonas sp. | reverse complement strand
TGGTCGCATCAACGCCGGCCATTGGCTCATCAAGAAAATAAACATCAGCCTTCTGAACCAGGGCGCGAGCGAGAAAAACCCGCTGCTGCTGGCCACCGGATAGCTGACTGATTTGACGATCCGCTAACGCGCGCATCCCCACCATATCGAGCGCCTCAAGCGACTCTTCGCGTTCCTTGCGTCCGGGCCGTTTAAACCACCCCAGCCGACCATATAGGCCCATCGTCACTACATCGAGTGCGGTGGTCGGAAAATCCCAGTCAACGCTTGAACGCTGGGGCACATAGCCCACGCGCTTGCGCTGCGACTTATACGACTTTCCATCTATAAAGGCCTCCCCGGAAAGCGAAGGCACCAATCCCAGCAGGCTTTTAATCAGTGTGCTTTTGCCCGCACCGTTAGGACCGACAATACCGGCCATAACACCTGATGGAATATCGATATTGATATCCCACAGCACGGGCTGGCTGTGATAGCTAACAGTCAAATCATTAACACTTAACGCGACACGCTCATCACGCACCATAAACGCTCTCCGCAGCTAAACTGTTGCGTGCCTTCACTCGGCTATCTCCCAACGCTCTGCCCATTCAGAAAGCGCGTCTGGCATGGGCGCTAAGGTGCCTCCCAGCGCCTCTACAATATGCCGAGTGTTGGCGTAGATCATGCCGATATAAGTACCGTCTGCGGTATTGGCATCGCCCATTGCATCGGAATACAGCTCGCCGCCGATAGCAACCTCATGCCCGCGCTGGCGAGCTGCATCAATGACCGCTTGAATGGTACGCGGATTAATCGTGCTTTCTACAAAGATAGCGGGGACTTCACGCTCCACCACCACATCGGTCATGCTCCGAATATCTGCGATACCGGTTTCGGTTTCAGTGCTAATCCCCTGAATGCCTTCCACCTCAATACCGTAAGCGCGCCCATAATAGCCAAAGGCATCGTGGGCGGTTACCAAAATGCGCCGACGCTCTGGAATGCTTTCAATACTTTCAGCCACCCACGCGTGCAGCGCGTTCAACTGCTCTTCGTATTTCGTGGCATTGGCTTCGATAGATGCTTGGCACTCAGGCCTTGCCGTCGTAAAAGCGTCGCTGATTGCAGGTATTGTTTGCGCCCAAAGCGAAACGTCCATCCACAAGTGGGGGTCAATGCCGTACACATCTTGAGACGTCATAAGCTCAGCGGGATCAATACCTGAGGGCCCTACCGCTAGCGTCGGTTTACTGTGCGAAAAGTTTTCCAGCACAGCGCCTAACTGGCCTTCCAAGGAATAGCCTGCATAGAGAATTTGCTCTGCTTGTCTCAGCATGGCGACATCGCTGGCATTCGCTTGATACAGATGGGGATCAACGCCAGGGCCCATCATCGCTTCTACTTCAACGCATTGGCCACCCACTTCTTGGGCAACATCGGCAATCATGCCAATAGTTGTCACCACGTTTAGCGGTGACTCATTGGCTGAAATTAAGGGTGCAAAGGACATCATCCCCAGTAAAGCTACTACTCGCTTCATCGCTCTCTTCCCCCAAGAATGTCCAAATCTTATGTTCACAACACATCGATAAAGCTCTCGATGCTGAAACCAGAACGTTGAGGCTAGTCAACAACTCGCAACAAGATAAGCTCAAGCAATTTATATTCACACATGGAAACAAACATAGCAATGGCTAACTTTTGGCAAAGTTGCGCTCTCAGTAAAACGCAACGTCTCTGTGTATACGCCCAACATACCGAGGTGAACTTATTCGCTAAGCTGGCCTCCAAAGCGTACTGTGCACTCAATTGTGCAAGTCAATGATGGAGGCTCTAATGCCACAGATGAATCGCGACCAACGTAATGCTGCATGGCAAGCGGCTAACCAATGGCGTGCTCGCGCAACGCAAACTCAGCCCACCGGTTTAGCCGGCAGTTTAAAGCTGCTCTTTACATGGTTGGCGTTTGGCGCGCTAATGATCGTCGGCGTGGTGCTTGGTCTGTTTTTCTTATTGATTGGCTGGGCGATGATGCCGTTTATGCGCCATAAGATGAAAAAGCGTATGGAGCAAATGCGCGCAGAACAAGCGCAAGACATCGGTGGCGGCTATGCTAACCCACATGCGCCATCACAGCGCCCAGGCCACCAGGACGCATTAGACGGTAGTTATGAAGTAAAAGATGATCGCTAATTAGCCTGTCACTTTAAGCATCTAAGCGTCAGGCATCGCTGTTATTGGTTATCGTGCTTGCAGCGATGCTTTATGACACGGGGCTTATGAGATAGGCCTTATGATACGGGTGCGTATATCCAGGTAAATGCCGCGGCTAACGTTAGCGGCATTACGACCAAACTCCCTAAATTACCAATCAGCACCAGCGAAGCTACCTTTTGCGGTGCCAGCTGGTATTGCTCTGCAACCAAGTAATTCAATACTGCAGGTGGCAACGTTGCAAACACTAGCAGCACGGCCGTTTGCAGCGCATTCAGTGGCAGCAGCCACATTAACGGCAAGGCAATCACTAATCCGGAAAGCGGACACAGCACCGCCCCCAGCATGCCCGTGCGCCAATCGCTAAAGTCGATTTCCAGCAGCCGGACCCCTAATGCAAACAGCATGAGCGGAATACATACCCCGCCCAGCATATGCATGGCCTCTAGCAGCCAGCCCGGCAGCGCTAAATCACCAATATTCACGGCTAAGCCCGCCACACTCGCCAAGACAATCGGCATGCGCAGCATGCGCCACAGCGACGTGCGCGGATTGAGCATGTAAATCCCTATCGAAAAATGCAGCAGCATTTCGACAATAAATACCACGACCGCCGCGGGCAGCGCCTCAGGACCAAAGGCCAGCACCAATAGCGGCACGCCCATATTGCCTGCATTATTAAACATCATCGGAGGCAGGAAGGTTTTGATGTCTAACGATAGCCATTTAGCCAGTGGCCACAGTACCAGCCCCGACCCTAGCACCACCGCAACTGCCGCCGTGGCGAGCCAAGCGTATTCGGCTAGCGGCGCCTGGCGGTCGGCCAGCACGGCAAACACTAGTAGAGGGACGAACAGCTCCATGTTTAGCGTATTGAGGCTGCGAATATCCGGCGTGCGGTAGCGCCCGTAAACAGCGCCACAGCCGGCGATCAAAAACACCGGCAGCAGCGTGCCCAGAATATGCCCAATCATGTGGCTCGCCCTGCCTTGCGCCTTAGCATCATTTATTCTTCCAGATTATGTTGATAGCGACGGCTGGCTAGAGATCGTTAGCCATGGGCGGCTCAAGAAAACGCTGCCAAAGGGCCGTCACTATTTCACGCTGACGGCTAAATTCCTCACCATCGCTACGCGTTTTTTCACCGGTCAGCGCTGCACGATGAGTAGCGCTACGATAGGCAAGGTAGGCTTCTCGAAGGCGCTCTGCTTCATCGAAAGGTAAGTACCCACTCTCTGTCAGACTCTCTAAAATCCGAACATTATCACTGTAGGTCAGCAGCGCCGGAGTTTGGTTAGCAAGCGCTAACACCGCGTACTGGCAAAGAAACTCGATGTCGACCATCCCGCCCGCATCGTGCTTAACATTGAACGTATCGCTGGTGGCTTTACTGCCCAGATGATCGCGCATTTTCTGACGCATTTTGACGACTTCGTCTCGCAACGCGGCGTTATCACGCTGACGAGATAAAATGTCGCCCCGAAGGCTGCCAAATTTTTCGGCGAGTAAACCGCTGCCTGCCACGACCCGTGCGCGCACTAATGCCTGATGCTCCCAGGTCCAGGCATTCTGATGCTGGTAATCGGCAAAGGCTTTCAATGATGTGACCAATAGCCCTGAATTGCCCGAAGGTCGCAGGCGCATATCAACCTCATAAAGACTGCCCGCCGGCGTCACCGCCGTCAGCAGGTGAATAATGCGCTGACCCAGGCGGGTAAAAAACATCGTTGTATCAATGGGCCTGGGGCCGTCAGTCGCACCTTTGCCGTCGCTATCATGCAAAAACACCAGGTCTAAATCGGAGCTGTAGCCCAACTCAATGCCACCCAGCTTGCCGTAGCCAATAATTAAAAACTCGGCCTCACTGGCATTGACCCCCTCAGGCACGCCGTGCTTACGCGTAATGTGCTTCCACGCCATCGCCAGCACCGCGTCAAGAATCACTTCGGCAATAAAGGTTAAGTAATCACTCACTTTCATCAAATGCCGAGTACCCGCAACATCGGAGGCGGCGACGTGCAGCGTTTTGGCATGCTTAAAGACCCGCAGCGCCTCCAGCTGCGCCTCTTCATCATCTTCGGGCAAGCGGTTCAGCGTTTGGCGCAGCTCGTCCGCCAAGCGTGCCTTATCGGCAGGCGTATATAGCGTCTCTGGCGTCAACAGCTCGTCGAGCAAAATGGGGTAGCGCGACAGCTGTTCGGCAATCCAGGGGCTGGCAGCGCACAGGTGCATAAGGTTCTCAAGCGCATGCGGATTTTCGCGCAATAGCGCAAGGTAAGCGGTACGCCGTAAGACGGCTTCAATTAACGGCTGCACGCGCACAAGGGCCGTGTCCGGCGCATCGTTACTCGCCACGGCATCCAGTAAGAGCGGCATTAGTGCGTCCAGCCGCTCAAAGCCAATCCGCTGCATGCTTTGTACTTGGCGCGAGTGATACAGGCTCTGCAGCCGCTTAAGGGCTTTTTCGGGTTCGTGAAAACCTGCCTCGGTAAGATGCGCGATGGCCTCGTCTGCGTCTAACTCGCCGCGCCACATTAGCCGCCACTGAGCCAAACCCAACTGGCTGGCATCATTTGCCTCGTCGACATCGTCTTCGGGGTCCGCGATCACCGCATCAAAGTGCTGGCGCACCCGTTCACGCACTTCATCAAGCTGCGCCATCAAGCCAGACCAATCTTCATGGCCCATGGCAAAGGCCACCCGCTCACGATCACTATCATCGATAGGCAAGGTCTGTGTCTGGCGATCTTCCAGCGCTTGAAGTGCGTGCTCAATATCGCGTAAAAAAGCGTAATCGGGCAGTAGCTCATCAACCACAGCTTGAGGCAACAAGCCTAGCTCGGGCAATCGGTTGAGCGCGGTTTTCAGCGACGTCACCTGCAGCTCCGTATCGCGACCGCCGCGAATTAGCTGAAAGGCCTGCACTACGAACTCAACCTCGCGAATGCCGCCAGGGCCAAGCTTGATATTGCTCTGCATACCTTTGCGCTTTACTTCGCGATTAATCATCGCTTTCAGCTCGCGCAGCGACTCAATCGCGCCAAAATCCAGATAGCGGCGATACACAAAGGGACGCAGCCCTGCTAGCAGCTCATGCCCTGCATCTACATCGCCCGCCACCGGGCGCGCCTTCAGCATGGCATAACGTTCCCACTCGCGGCCCTGATCTTGATAGTAGCTGGACAGCATCGCAAAACTGCCTACTAGCGGGCCTCCATCGCCTAGTGGCCGCAGGCGCATATCAACGCGGAAGGCAAAACCATCGGCAGTCATAGCATCCAGCGCGGCAATTAGCTTTTGGCCCAGCTTAGTAAAATACTCCTGATGTTCTAACGGTTTCCGCCCGCCCTGGGTTTCGCCTTTTTCGGGAAAAGCAAAGATAAGATCGATATCAGAGGAAAGATTAAGCTCCCTGGCCCCCAGCTTGCCCATCCCTAAAATAACCAGCCGCTGGGGCGTCCCGTCTTTGCGTGGAGCGGGCGTGCCCCAGCGTGTGGCGTAAAACTGCTCAAGCCAGGTTAGCGCAGCTTCAAGGCATAGCTCGGCAAGCCCAGACACCGCCGCGGCGGTATCCCACATGGAGTGGTTGGGCACTCGGTTAAGATCACGCCAGATAATGCCCAGCATACGCTGACGGCGAAAACGGCGTATTACTCGCTGCATACCTTCTTCGTCATCGATCCGCTCAAGCGACTCATTCAGCCAGTTTTCCAGCGCTTCGCGCCCTGGGTTTACGTCTAGCTCGCCGGCGACATCAAGCTCCGTCAGCCAGTGCGGGTATCGGGCAAGGCTATCCACCAAGAAGGTTGAGATCGACAGCACTCTAGCCAGGGCCTCGCGACGGGCTTCAGAAAGGCCCTGCCAGTTACTTGAGGGCAGCTCCTGCTGAGTCATCTCGGCGACATTATCCGCCTGGGCTAGCGCCTCAACCAAGCGCTGCCAAGCAGATTGGGCCACTGTTTGTAACGACGCTGGCAGCGTCGACAACGGTAAAAAATCGTTGTTCACTTGCATGATCACCTCGCTGCCAAGCACGTTTATCGGCGTTGAAAAAGTTCGTCTAGTTAGCTAGTTATTAAACTTGGCCTTCCAACCCCGACTTAGCTATAGAATTTTTCCCAACCTAACAGCCCCCAGGTAAGCCCGGCCATAATCAGCGACAGCATAACCGCCGCAGAGCCAATGTCCTTAGCCCGCCCAGAAAGCTCGTGATGCTCGGTGCCAATGCGATCGACCACGTTTTCAATCGCACTATTGAGCAGCTCTACTATCAGCACCAAAAACAGGCTTCCCACGAGCAGCAGCCAGCTAACAGGGCCCTCACCAATCCACCAGGCAAACGGCAGCATAACCGCCGTGATGCCAACTTCCTGACGAAAAGCCGATTCGTTTCTAAACGCGGCTTTAAGGCCTTTCCATGAATAACGCGTGGAGTGAACCAAATGTGTTAAGCCGGTATGCCCTGGTTTCATACACGTTGCCTCACCTTGTGAGCGTAAAGTTGAATCAGTTCGCTAAAATCATTGCATCTAGATCAAGAGACAGCGGATCCAGCACCTCGGGCCAGCTTAGGTAAGGCGTACTGCCGTTACCGTTGACCAGAACACTAAACACTCCCCAGCGCCCTTGCGCCGTACGAAAGTAACCCGCAGCAGCGCGAACCGCGAAGGGTTGGTTTAGCGTACCTGTTTTTAACATGACATTGTTTTGAAACGTCGCTGAGCCACGTCGAATAAAACGCATCACCCCATTAGCCGGCGATTGAAACGCCGCGACAAAACTTGGAAACAGAGCGCTCTGATGAAACATGTCCTCTAGCATCACGTTCACACCTTGCGCAGACGTCCGGTTTTCCGTCGTTAGCCCACTGCCGCTGTATAGCGTTAACGGCCCGTGCCCAGGCAGGCCCTGAGCGTATGCTGCGACCGCTTGGCCCGCTTGGCGCAGCTGCGCTTGTGGTTTCTCGACTAGATCCAGCGCCAGCACATCAGCCATATAATTATTGGAGTAATTCATGATGCGCAGCAGTATCTCTTGTAACGGCTGACCGTCGATCGCCGCCAATCGCTGGGCCGTGCTGGGCGGCTGGGTGGAGCTAACCCGCCAAGGCTCACGCACTTGAATACCCGCCTGATTGAGCATATTCAGCAATACTTGTGCTGTTTTTTCAGCCGCATCGCCCGCACCGCGATAGATATCCTGGGCGCTGGCATTGGTTGAAATCTGCCCGGTGAGACGCATGATATCGCCGCGTTCGTCCGTCATCCGTTCAGCACTGATCTCTGTGCCGCTGTTCGCCGGGCGAGTCGTCACTTGATTATCAATGGTGATCAACGGTGCCTGGCTGTCGCACAGGCCAACGCGTGCAGGCTCACCGGCAACGGCGGCGGGGGCAACATTAACGCACCAGGTGCCGAAATCAACGCCTGCCGAAGAAAGCGGTGCGCTGTAAGCGTTAGTGACCTGGGTCAGGGCATTGCAGCGGTCAGTGGTAATGCAATCGACAGGCCCAAAGCGCCACTGGCTAACCACCAACGCACCGTCAACGTCGCGAACCCCTGCTAAGTGCAAACGCTGCACCAAGCGCCATAAATTTTCAGTGGTCAGGCCCGGATCTCCCCCGCCCTCAAACACTAAATCACCGCTCAGCACGCCATTATCCACCCGGGCAGAACTCACTAACTGGCTAGTAAAGCGATGCTGTGGACCAAAACGATTCAGCGCCGCCGCGGCTAAATACGTCTTGGTTACCGACGCTGGAGACATCTGACGGTCAGGATTCAAACTGCCTAGCAACGCATTGGCGTTTGAGTCAGCGTCGAGTAGTCGCGCCTCAGCGCTGATCGAGAACCCCTTATCTTCTAATTGCCCTAAGCGATTAAAGTCGGCAAGCAGCGGGGAACTGGCCAGCAGTGCCGCGGTGGTGATGCTAACAACAGAAATACCACGCTGCAGACGCGCAGCTAGGTTAAAAAAATGCGTCATGTTCGCTCCAAATCAACGCGTAAACGCCACAGCGCCTGGCCGCTTTGCGAATACTTAGCTTCAAACGGGGTTAAATAATCACCGTCGGGGAAAATTTCGGCAATGCTCGACTGCTTACCGGTCACCTGAGCCACCGCTGAAGCAAACTCCTCAACGTATATTGGCCAGTTGGAGCGCAACTCAAGGCATCCCCCAAGGGCCAACAGTGTGGGTAAAATAGGATGACCATGCCAGCGCATTTTTAGGTGGCCAGACTTAGGATAAGGATTAGGGTAAAGCAGATAGTGCCGCTCGGGTGCCCAGCCAGCCTGCTGGGCGAGCCGCCAGAAATCCACAAGGTCCGCTCGAACCAGCAGAGCGTTTGCCGGCAGGTCACCGTGATCACGACCCAGCCTATGCTCACTACGATCAATGCCAATCACCGCTCGGGTTGGGAACTGGATCGCCAACTGACGTGTCGATAGCCCTACACCGCAACCTGAATCGAGTATCAGCGGCGTTTGGCGGGCCTGAAACCACTCCGCTGCCAGCGCAAAACTGTGCTTGGTATGGTCGGCAATTGGCTTGCGCAGCGGATACGCTAACGCTCGGCTGACTTGGCGCGCTAGATCGTGGTGGGGGCCAGATTGATTAGAAACCACTGATCGAGAATTATGCTGCATGCCATCTCTCGGCTGAAAAGCCGTGATTCTATCAGTCTAGAACGCTTGCGGCATGACGCCATTGCACGCCCGGTGCTATCATCACGCCTTAATTGCTTATGAAGCGCATGACTCTGGTCATTATACGGTCCGAGTATTGCCAAAAACCGTCATTACCACCATCGCACCACGAGGAACCCGGCTTGTCACACTTACCGGTGATTGTCGGCATGGGTGGCATCAATCCCGCAGGCAGAACATCTGGCCATCAGGCCTTCCGCCGCACCGTGCTTGATGCTCTTCCTGCTGACCAGCAACGCCAGACACTGGAAGGCTTGGCGGCGCTTATGCGTCTTGTTCAGCACTCCGACAAAGGTTGGCTTGATCAGTCTGGCCAGCCCGTAGATGCCCCTGCTGAGTCGCTGCGTGAACAGGTGCTTAACCATACCCTGATCCGCCGCAATGAAGACCCGCGCTTTCTCGACCCGGGGATGCCGTCTAATCGGCAAGCCAGCATGCATCTTGCTGAGCCGATGCGCTTTACGCTGCGTCGACGCCAACTGCCCGATCACCTGCCGGCAGACTGGCAGGTGCGCGACATTGATGCCCGAGAGGTAGAGGTCAGCGTGCCCGCAGGCGTGTTAGAGGTACTGCTACCCGATGCGCAGGTTCCTAAAGTGCGTGCTGCGGCTCAGCTACCCAGCGGGTTTGATCCCGCCAGCCTATACCGCAGCGTGCACCACCCTCGCGGCCTATCACTGGCGGTGTTTGGCGCCAGCGACTGTTTGGGCGCCAGCGGCCTTTCCTGGGAAACGCTGCGACAACAGCTGAGCCCGGATCATATTGCCGTGTATGCCGGAAACTCTATTGGTCAATTGGACGATCAGGGCTGGGGGGGCTTACTGAAGAGCCTTGTGAGCGGCCAGCGCGCTACGTCTAAGCAGATGCCGCTGGGCTATGGCCAAATGCCTGCCGACTTTTTAAACGCCTACGTGCTTGGCAGCGTAGGCGGCACCGGCGCTGCATTAGGCGCCTGCGCGAGCTTCCTTTATAACCTGCGCCTGGGCATTGACGATATTCGCTCCGGACGCCGGCAGGTAGTGATGGTAGGCACCGCCGATGCCCCCATTACGCCAGAAATTATTGAAGGCTTTCGGGCCATGGGTGCGTTGGCTGACGATGCAGGCCTGAAAGCGCTGGATGCTCTGGAGCTGCTCACTGATGCTGACTACCAGCGCGCCTGCCGGCCGTTTGCACGCAACTGCGGCTTTACAATGGCAGAAGCCAGCCAGTTCGTAATGTTAATGGACGATACCTTAGCGATGAATGTCGGCGCCGACATTCTGGGCGCCGTGCCCGATGTATTCGTCAATGCTGACGGCTATAAGCGTTCGATCTCCGCACCGGGCATTGGCAACTACATCACCCTGGGTAAAGCGGCCGCGCTAGTGCGCGACATGCTTGGTGAAAAAGCACTGAAAGAACGCAGTTTTGTGCATGCCCATGGCACCAGCACGCCCAAAAATCGCACCACTGAATCTCATGTCCTGGATGAAATTGCTCGTGCCAACGGGATCAACGATTGGCCCGTGGTCGCCATTAAAGCGTTTATCGGCCACTCGCAAGGTTCAGCTGCAGGCGACCAGCTAGCGAGCGCCTTAGGCAGCTTTGCCCACGGCCTGCTACCGGGAATCCCCACGCTTGACGCGGTGGCCGACGATGTCTATGCCGAGCGGCTACGCTTTTCGCAAACGACACAAGCATTTCATGCCGATGCCGCTTTTATCAATGCCAAAGGCTTCGGGGGCAATAATGCCACCGGCGTGGTGCTTTCCCCTGCGGTGACCGAGCGCCTGCTCACTCAGCGCCATGGTGAAGCTGCAGTGCTCGTCTGGAAAGAGCGTCGCGAGACGACTCGCCTAACCGCGGCGGCCTATCTTGCCCAGGCTGATTCTGGCCACTACGCACCCCGCTATCAATTTGGCGAAGCGGTGCTTGAAGGTTCAGAGCTGGATATCCATGCTGACCGAATTCACATTCCCGGCTACGATCACGCTATCTCGTTAACCAGCGATAATCCGTTTGGCCGGCTTGATGAGGAAACCTCGTCATGAGTATCGGCAATGCCAATATCGCCGTTTACCCAGGCACCTTCGACCCGATCACCAACGGCCATTTCGACCTGATTGAGCGTGGTGCGCAATTGTTCGACAAGGTGGTGATTGCGGTCGCAGAAAGCCCGGGCAAACGCCCCAACCTCACCTTGGCAACGCGTATAGCCTTAGCAAAAACGGTTTGCGAGGCGCTGCCTAACGTTGAGGTGATTGGCTTTTCAAACTTGCTCACCGCCATGATGCACGAACAGGGTGCATCGATCATATTACGCGGCCTGCGCGCGATATCCGATTTTGAGTACGAGCTGCAGCTTGCCAATATGAACCGCGCTCAAAATCCAGAGCTCGAAAGCGTGTTTCTCACGCCCGCGGTAGAAAATTCGTACATCTCTTCGACCATTGTGCGGGAAATTGCCAAGCTCGGCGGCGACATTTCCCCATTAGTTCATCCCCAGGTCGCCGAGGCGCTGCGTAAGCATTACACTAACTAGCCAACGCCATTGTTGAGTAAAACACTCAGGTATTGATCCCCTGAGTGCGCCAGCCATCCGCGAGGTACGCCCATGGCCCTGATGATTACCGACGAGTGCATTAACTGCGACGTCTGCGAGCCCGAATGTCCCAATGACGCTATTTCCCCAGGCGAGGAGATTTACGTCATCAACCCTAGTCTGTGCACCGAGTGCGTCGGTCATTTTGACGAGCCGCAGTGCCAGCAAGTGTGCCCGGTAGACTGTATTCCACTCGACCCTGAGCGCCACGAAAGCCAAGAACAGCTGATGACGAAGTACCGCATCATCACTGCCGCTTAAGCGGCTCAGTCCTTAACATGCGCATTTGGGCCCTCGCCTGGCCAATCATTTTATCTAACATCACCGTCCCACTGCTGGGCCTGGTGGATACCGCCGTGGTTGGACACCTGCCGGACTCTCGCTATTTAGCGGGCGTCACGCTAGGCGCGATGCTATTTAGTTTCCTTTACTGGGGATTTGGCTTTTTGCGTATGGGCACCACAGGGCTGGTTGCTCAAGCCATGGGGCGCGAGAACGACACTGACGTGCAAAACCTGCTGGGCCAGTCGCTGATCATGGCAATCGTGATCGGCGTCCTGCTTATTCTATGTGCGTCCCCACTAATCTCACTAGGGCTATGGCTATTAGACGGTAGCGAAGTGGCCACTCACCTAGCCCGTGAATATGCCCGCATACGCCTTTGGTCGGCACCAGCCGTTCTCGCTAACTATGCGATTTTAGGATGGTTTCTCGGCCAGCAAAATTCACGCGTCACCCTAATGATTTTGCTACTGACCAACAGTGTCAATATCGCACTGGATATCTGGTTTGTGATGGGACTGGGAATGACCAGCAACGGCGTCGCTTGGGCCAGCGTGATTGCTGACTACACGGCCTTTGCGTTCGGTGGCTATTTAGTACTGCGCCAGCTAGCCACGCTGAAAGGTACTTTTTTGCGCGAACGTCTGCTCGCGCTAGCGGCCTACACCGCGCTTTTTCACGTTAATGCCAATCTGTTCGTGCGCACGCTAGGGCTATTATTCGTCATGGCCTTTTTTACCGCTCAGGGCGCGCGCCAAGGCGACACCATACTGGCTGCCAATGCGGTACTCCTGCAATTTATCATGCTGACCAGCTATGCCCTGGATGGCTTTGCCCACGCGGCAGAATCGCTGGTGGGGCGCGCTTACGGCCGCAAAGACTGGCGTGTGTTTGCGCTTACCGTGCGCGCCGCCGCACGTTTTTCGTTTTGGACCGCGGGCACGGCGGCCTGCCTGTTCGCCGTGGGGGGTAATGGGCTGGTGGCCCTGCTTACCGGCCTTGAAGACGTACGCATAACCGCGGCGCAGTACCTGCCGTGGATGGTGGTTATGCCGCTGATTGCGGTGTGGAGCTATCTACTCGACGGCATCTTTATTGGCACCACCGGCGTGCGCGAAATGCGCAACAGTATTTTTATCGGTCTCGCCGCGTACCTACCCGCCTGGTGGCTAACCCAAGGGCTCGGCAACCATGGGCTCTGGCTATCGTTTATGCTGTTTACCCTGGTTCGCTCGGCGGTATTGATCCATTACTATCGCCGTCACTACCATCGCCGCTACCAGCTAAACCGCTGGCGCTAAAACAGGGCAACTAGCGTTAACTAAGCTAACGTGAGATGAAGCGTGGTGCTTCAAGGTGAAAAATACCGCCCTCCCCCGTATATTAGCCACGGAGCAGCCACGCACTTCCTAATAATGAAAAAAGAGAGCATCCCATGCTTAAAATGATATCAAAACCGGCGGTCAAGCTGGTGGAGCGCTATCTGCCTGACCCGTACATTTTCGTTCTGCTGCTGACGCTCATCGCGTCAGTCGCCGCGATTGCTATTGAGCGCCAGTCACCGCTGGCCGTCTTACGGTTTTGGGGTGACGGTTTCTGGGGCCTGCTGACCTTCTCCATGCAGATGCTACTAGTGCTAGTGACAGGCTTTATGCTGGCAAGCTCTCCACCGGTAAAGCGCATTCTGCAAAAAATTGCCGGCACCGCCAAAACGCCCGGTGGCGCTATCATTTTAGTCACGCTGGTCTCATTGGCAGCTAGCTGGATCAACTGGGGATTTGGCCTGGTTGTCGGCGCGCTATTTGCTAAAGAGCTGGCACGTCTGATTCGCGTTGACTACCGGCTATTGGTTGCCAGCGCCTATTCAGGCTTCGTCGTTTGGCACGGCGGCTTAGCGGGCTCGATACCGCTGACGATTGCGACCGAGGGACACTTTGCCGCTGATCAAATTGGCGTCATTGGCACCGGCTCAACGATTTTTGCCTTCTTCAACATCGCAATCGTGATCTGCCTGTTTATCGCGATTCCTCTCGTCAACCGCATGATGCTGCCAGATGAAAAGGATAACGTTTACGTAGATCCTAAAGTGCTCGACGATGAGCCAGAGCCAATGGGGCGTATTACACGGCCGGCTGAAAAGCTCGAAAACAGCATGGCTCTCGCGCTGCTGGTCGGGGTACCTGGGCTACTTTTTTTACTGGATCACTTTTTACTGCGCGGAGGCAGCCTGAACCTTAACGTGGTTAACTTCCTGTTTTTGTTCCTGGCCATTGTGCTACACCGCACGCCACGTAATTTATTGAACAGCCTAAACGAGGCGATTAAAGGCGGCGCAGGTATCGTTATTCAGTTCCCATTTTACGCGGGCATTATGGCGATCATGGTGCAGTCCGGGTTAGCAGAAAGCATGTCCGAATGGCTGGTGTCCTTTGCCACGGCGACAACGCTACCGTTCTGGTCATTTATTAGTGCGGGGATTGTCAACCTATTTGTACCTTCCGGTGGCGGCCAGTGGGCGGTGCAGGCACCGGTCATGCTACCTGCAGCTCAAGCGTTGGGTGCCGATATTTCACGCGTAGCCATGGCCGTTGCTTGGGGCGACGCCTGGACTAACCTGCTGCAGCCTTTCTGGGCATTGCCGGTGCTCGCCATTGCCGGACTGAAGGCGAAAGACATCATGGGCTTCTGCCTGATTCAACTATTTATCACCGGTATTATTATCTCCATCGGACTGGTGTGGTTCTAGCACTTCTCCATTGCCCGCCGCTGAATCATCACTGAGGAGCGGCGGGCAATCCTTAACGTTTCACGATAACCGCAGGAATATCGCATGACCGACGCCGAAATAAGTGCGAATAGCGCCCTGCCCGGGCAGCACGAACTGTCGATGACCGTACTGATGACGCCAGATATGGCTAATTTCAGTGGAAAAGTTCACGGCGGCGCCATTCTTAAAAAACTCGATGAAGTCGCGTTTGCCTGCGCCAGCCGCTATTCGGGCCATTATGTGGTGACACTGTCAGTGGATCAGGTGCTGTTTAAACAGCCGATTCATGTTGGCGAGCTGGTCACCTTTTTAGCCAGCGTCAATCACGTTGGGCGCTCATCAATGGAAATTGGCATCAAGGTCGTGGCTGAGGATATTCGCCATAAGCTTATTCGCCACACCAACAGTTGCTACCTGACCATGGTCGCTGTCGATGCTGATGGCAAACCCGCCAGCGTGCCGCCGCTTAATTTGGCAACCCCGCTGCAGAAACTGCGATTTGAAAAGGCCGCCCTGCGCAAGAAGCTGCGTAAACAGGCAGAAAAAGAAGAGCGCCTGACCCAGCAACAGTATCAGTCGCGAGCTCAGTAAGAGCACTGCATCGCCCAACGACAAGGAGTTCGTATGCCCGCTAGGGAACGCTATCCGCACCTGCCTAAAGCCGTTGAATATGCCCACATCGGTTGGGATTTTCTTATCCTGGCGGCGGTGGTCATCAACCTTGGGCTACTGCTATTTGATTCACTGTTCCTGCTAGGCCCTATCAACCAAGGCATTGCCAGCATCGCACCGAGTTTTCACACCTTCTACGCTGACGTGATACATAGCCGTTTTACGACTATCGATTTAATATTCGTCAGCTTTTTTATCGTTGATGTACTGCTGGGCTGGTCCATCGCGATTGCCGAGCGGCGCTACCACCGGTGGTTCTTTTACCCCTTCGTACATTGGTATGACGTGCTGGGCTGTATTCCTCTGGCCGGCTTCCGCCTGCTGCGGATTCTACGCGTGGTGTCGCTGATCCACCGCCTGCATCGCCTCGGCCTTATTGATGTTACTCGCTGGGATATCACCCTGTTTTTTGCCAAATACTACGATATTTTGCTTGAAGAGCTTTCTGATCGCATTGCCCTTCGCCTATTGACTAATGTGCAACAGCAGATCCGCGGCAGCGATTCGCTGACCGAGCGGATCATTGAGCGTGTGATTATGCCGCGCAAGGCACAGCTAATTCAGGAAATCGTTCAGCGTTTGGAGAGCACTGTCGGTGAGGCTTACCAGCATAATCGTCAATCCATCATGGCGGCGATCAGTGATTTGGTGCATCGAACCCTGCGCGAAAGCCCAGAGATTCAGCGGCTGCACCGGCTGCCGATGGGCCAGCAGGCAACCAGCGCGATGGAAGCCTCTTTAAGCGGCGTTGCCCAGCGTTTAGTCGATGAGCTGATGCTGGGCATTCATTCTGACGAATTCAGGCAGTTAGTAGAACGCACCGCCGACAGCGGCTTTGACACTTGGTTAACGGTCGATGAAGGCAGTAGCCGCGTGACAGAGCAGGTGCTATACGATGTTCTCGAAATGCTAAAAGACCAAGTGCGCCATCAAGGATGGAAAGACCGTTATGAATAATTTATAACGTAGCGGGCGCCAGCGGGCGCTCAGTTAAACAGGCAGCAATAACGCTCAATGCATGGATGAGTTTGCTATGATCTGACGCCGCGCCAATACATAAACGAATCGCTTGTGGCGCTGGCGTGCTCCCGACACAAAATGGCTCTGCGCTGCTGACCTTCACGCCCCGCTGCAGTAATCGTTCACATAACTCCACCGCGCGACGACCCTCCGGCAGCGTGAGCCAAACATTGCTGCTATGTGAACGCCCACTCAGGGTAAAACCTTGTAGCCATTCGGCCGTTAATCGCTGACGTTCAGCTAACTCTTGGGTTTGCCAAGTAAGCAGCTCCTTAGCTGCCTCCTGACTGACCCAGTGACAGGCCACATCAACCATCAATGGGGGGACCATCCAACTCTGCGAGCGGAGCCCCGTCGCAAGTCGCTCATGCAAACACGTCGGCGCTCGTAGCACACCAATACGCAGTCCGCCCGCGAGTACTTTAGCGGTGCTGAAAACGTAAAGCGTGCGCTCCGGCGCAAGCTGATAAAGCGGCGTGCCGCGCTGCTCTACCGGCAAATATTGCACGCCATCTTCAATCAGCCAAATATCATAGCGCCTTGCTAACGCCACCAGCTGTTCGCGACGCGACTCTCTTAAACAGGCACCGGTGGGATTGTTCTGATCCGGTGTCAGGTAAATAGCTCGGGGAGGCTGTCGGGCACACTGAGCCTCAAGAAGATCGATCCGCATTCCCTCATGGTCTTGACCGATTCCAACCAGTTTAAGGTGCGCCTGTTGCGCGGCGCTAATAGCGCCAGGGTACGTTAACGCATCAGCGGCCAACAGCTCGCCCGGCCGCAGTAACGTACTGATCGCTAAGCTGATACCGTGCTGGCCACCTTGAGTAATAAATAGTTCATCGGCACTCAACGGCATTCCCAAGCTATTCAACCAGCTCGCTAGCGCATCACGCTGCTCACGGCGACCTTGGGCCTCTTGATAGGTAACCCCCCGAGCTAATGCGGCCCCTGACTGGCTTAAGGCAACCAGTGCTTCACTCAGCAGCAACTGACGCAACGGATGTGGTGGCGGCAAGCTAAGGCTTAAATCGATCACGCCAGGCGTTTCGTCATTGTGAAATGTCGGACTAAAAGCGCTGGCTTGGGATTCGCTTTTCACATAGGTGCCACTGCCTACCCTGGCCGACACCCACCCATTGCGCTCAGCCTCAGCATAACCGCGCGTCACCGTACCGACGGTCACCCCTAGCGCATCTGCCAACCGGCGCTGAGGCGGCAAACGCTGCCCAGGTAGCAGTGTCCCGGCCTGAATGGAGGATTCGATGGCGCTGGCAATAGCACGATAACGTGGTCCAGAAAACTCACTTAATGAAGGCACCCAGATTGTCATGGTGACAATAAAACCTTTGACGTCATTTTAATCCCCATTATGCTAGCAAAAGCAGTCTTAAGACAACCTTGAAACGCATATTGTATGGATACAAAAAATGAATAGTGAGTGGTTAATTCTGGGCCCTGCCGCACTTTATATGATGTCGATGACGCTAACGCCTGGCCCGAACAACATCATGCTCACTGCGTCTGGGGCTAACTTCGGTTTTCGGCGTACGCTGCCGCATATGTGGGGGATTTTGGGTGGCTGCTTTGTACTGTTCGCGGGTATTGCGCTGGGCTTAGGTGTGTTGTTTGAGCGCTATCCATCGCTCCAGCTCGCCTTGCGCTGGCTCGGCAGCCTGTATTTGCTCTATTTGGCGTGGAAGATTACCACCGCACCGCCACCCAATCTTAAGACCCAGGAACACAGCGTGCCGTTTACATTTTGGCAGGCGGCGACGTTTCAGTTTGCTAACCCTAAAGCGTGGGTGATGGGGCTTGCTTTGATGGCGGGCTTCCTGCCGGAAAGCGGCCCTCCGGTGCTTAACGCCCTGATACTGGCTGGCTTCGCGGAATTGGTGGGCCTACCCTGCATTGCTCTATGGGCCGCCTTTGGCAGTGCCATTGGGCAATGGATCAAAAGCGACCGCGCATGGCGTGCGTTCAATATAACGATGGGCGCACTGACCGCCGCCTGCGTTGTACTGATTTTACGCTAACGCTGCATGTGTCAAAGCGCCGAGCGTCTTAGCCGCAGCGCACATCGGCAATAACATCTTGATCATCAAGATGAATGTTCAAGCGATCAGGACGATGATCCATGGTTGCCATGTCGTTTGGACGTAAGACACGCACCTGGCTGGCGCCGCTTTCGCTTTGCAGCTGGGACACCCCGGCTTCATCGAATGACTCACCTATCGCATAGTTGATAGCCTCTAAATCACAGGTTGAGGCCTGCTCTTGAGCGGCATTGCTGGAAGTGGCCGTTGGCGGGGGCGGTGCGGCATCTACATCATCGTTAGCCGGTGAAATCGGCATTTGAGAACTAACGCACGCCGTTAGCAGCATAGTGAAGGCGCCGATGGCCACCACTTTAGACAGGGTAAAGCGAGGCTTCATCCTTGAGTCTCCAAAACGTAATGAAAAAATGAGCTAATGGACCCGAACGGGCTTGGCGTTAGCCTAGCCCGTGGGAATACTAGCGTTATCTCTAATCCAGACTTAACTCTTTATTCAGCTGCATCTTGGACGGCTTGACCGCCTGCTTGCACATCCTTACCAGCGCCAGAAATAGTGTTACAACCGGACAGAACACCTGCCGTCATCAGCAGCATAAAGCTCATGGCCAATAATTTTTTCATTTACGTTCTCCTGAACGAGTCATTCAAAAATCGAGGGAAACTCCTCTGGCAATGCGACTTACCGCCGGGGAGTTTTTTTAGGGTAACAGCGTTTTCGCGATTGCGCTTGTTTTCCCTACGTCATGCCGTGACTGCTATGCTAATAAACACCTATGATGCTAATAAACACCTATTAAGTAGACGGGAGCCTATTACTTGAACGATTTCACGCTTGATGAACGCCTTACCAACGACACATTCCCCGTGGCGGACCTGCCTCTTTGCCGCGTGCTGCTAATGAATGATGCGCGCTACCCATGGGTCATTCTGGTACCGCGCCACCCAGCGATCGGCGAGATATTTGAACTACCTGCGGCGGATCAACAGCAGCTATGGCGTGAGGCAACCCAGCTAGGCGAAGCAATGAAGGTAGCGATGGGAGGCGACAAACTTAATATTGCCTCGCTTGGCAACGTCGTGAGCCAACTGCACGTGCATGTCGTCATACGTCAGCATGGCGATGCTACCTGGCCTGCGCCTGTTTGGGGCAACGGCACGCCGGAACCTTATGACTTAGAAGGCCAGGCTCACATGCGTGACCAGTTGCTTGCACACATTCAAACGCTAGATGTTTAGCCAGCGCTTACCCGCTAAGAGGGTGGCCAACGCGGGCAGGCGGCTCGTTAAGCAGCGGCCCGCCGGCAGGCTCGACTATTCCCGCAACGCTGAGTGCCCCCCCTAGCAAGACGATGAATGCCCCACCAGCTAAGGCCAGCCAACCAGCGGCTTTTTGAACGCGACGCTCGCTATGCTGCTTAGCCAAACGCCGCTGCGCCCATCCGCGTGCCACAATGCTGGCGACTGCAAGCGCTGAAACGGTGAGGCCCGTGCCAACCGACATCGCGACCACTGACGCAACGCCCACATAGAATTGGCCTAGCAAACTAGCAGCGCCGACCATCAGCACTGCGCCGCTGCAGGGGCGCATACCAATGGCCCCCACCGTCATCAGCGCCGTACGCCAGTCCAATACTTGCTGGGGCTCAATATGATGGGCTCCGCTGCAGCAGTGGCTGTCATGGGCCTCATGATGGTGATCATGCCTATGGCCGTGATTGTGCTGATGGCTGTGACTATGCGCCGCGACGGCTGGCTGATAAGCACGCCGAAGCTGCTTGATGGCTCGCCAACATAGCCATGCACCCAGGGCGGCTACGAGTAGAAAGCTTGCCTGTTCAACCCACACCACGCTGCCCATCGCTTGGCGCGTTACCCAGCCCAAGCCGTACACTAGCACTACCACCAGCATAATGGCGGTCAGTCCCTGAAGTAGGGAGGCTGCAAAAGAGAGCCCTAGCGCACGCTTCACCGCGCCGCCATGAGTGGCTAAATAGGTCGCCAGCACGGCCTTACCATGCCCTGGCCCAGCGGCATGAAAAACACCATAAACAAAGCTAATGCTCAGCAGGCTCACCCATGTCGTCAGCGTAGGAGCGCCTGACAGTTCGGTAATCGCCATCGTGAGCGACCGATGCAAACTTCGCTGCCAGGCCAGCAATTGATAGCTCACGCCCTGTAGCGCACCAGTCCAAACGATAACGGCCAGCGCTGCGCCCACCAGCAGAAAGCAAAGCAGTAAGCCAGCATGGCGTGTGAAGGATCGTGTTAAAGGCCGTGCTAAGGGCATCGTTAGGTCTCGCAGCTAAAAGTTATAAAGTAACATATTGCGACCAATTATCAGCCGATATTTTGTGAAAAACAACACTCTTAGCCACCCGTACAATCAACGCTGCCCGTTTCCGCAAAATAGCGCCCCAACCCTGGCTCACCGCTTTCGCCTTTATCAAGCAATGCGGCTTGCATCACCAGTTCGGGATCGGGGTTAGCGGGCAGAATGCTCAGCTCACAGGAAGGTTCACCCTGAAGGATTAGTGCATCATCGGTGGGCTGATTATCGTCCGCCTCATGCACTACTTCGATGTAGTAGGTGGGGTCAAACACTTGATAGGTAAGGGTTGAATCGGTCAATGATTGAGGTGTTTCCAGCGGCAGAATAAACATGAAAACTAGCCGGCCATCGCGCTCCATAGCGGTATATTCGCTCACCTCACCCAGCGCCTGTTGCTCACCGTTAATGTGTATCTCGGTGAGATAGTGCGCGCCGGAGAGATTGTCGCGAATTTCCTTTCCCAACTGATCAAGCCCCTGTTCAAGGCTTGCATTTTCTACCTGCTGAAGCTCTTCAAAGACAACCAGGCTGTAAAACGGGTCCATTCGCCACGTTTGATATAAACCGCTAGCGACGCCCTGGTCATCTGTCATGACCTGAACGCTCAGATCAATCCAGCCATGCGGGTGCGCGAGGGCCTCCGCACTGACAGCCAAGCCACTCACCCCCATTCCCAATGCCATAGCAGCGTGCGCTAGCCTCATGGCGCAACGCCTAGCTTGCTCTGTAAGGCTACAAGCCATGGATCTAGTACATAGGGAGGCAGCGGCTGATTACCCTGCAGCGCGGAAACACTCACCCTACTACCGCTGCGCTCCTCGATGACCTGCAGCTGCAAACGATATTCAGGCCAACGAGCAAGCGATGCCTCCGCTCGCCCCAGTGAAATGTCCGCATGACGAACGACGTAGCCCTGCTCCACCATGAGTTCTACCGCTTCGCGAAAGGTCTCTTCAGGCGCAGTGGCATAGAAAAGCTCGCGAGTTTCAAGCGGTGCCGTCGTTGCACAGCCTGCCAGCCCGCCCAGCAGACTTACCAGCAGCCAATGGCGAATCATCATAGCGGTGTCCTCGTTACCGGCACGCGTTGTTCAAAACTGGTTTGAAAGCGTCGGCAGAAATCGTCGTTACTGGCGCTATAGGATTCACGTAAATCACCTACGTGATCAAAGCGGCGAATATCTCGGGATATGCGTATATGGGCATCGCTCACCAGCAACGAGACACGCTCCACTTCAACCGGCTGCTGGCCTACCCCGCCGCCAAAACCAATTCCGCCGAGCCCGATACCTACACCGGATCCGCCCCGCCCAAACCCCAATCCGCCAAATACCCGCATTCCCCGCCCATAGCCGTAGGCGTTGTCGTAAGGATCATAATACCCCTGCAGCGCACGCTCACGACTGGCGCTAATCAGACCTAATGTGGTATCGGTGGAGCTTAGTGTAAATCCTTCTTCGATTAGCACATCCACGCTGGCTTTAAGCGCGCCCTCTGCTGAGGTGGGAAAATAACAAGCGGCGGCGGGGGCAGGCTCGGCTTGTGGCAAACGATCAGGAACCGCCTGGCAGCCAGCCAGTGTCAGCAGACAGGTTAAGCTTATCGGTATCGACTTCATGTTAGACCCTCTAACGGACGAGGCCGCTGGTTTACCGCTGATTAGCGCGCTGAGCTCGCCAACAATGGCTGTATTATGATGACAATATTTTGATAAGAACGTTTTGCGGAGTCCGTACCAATGAATATATTGCTTTGCCCTGACAGTTTCAAAGATGCGCTGAGCGCCCAGGCGGCCGCTGAAGCCATGGCCCGGGGTGTAAAACGCGCGGTACCTGATGCACACGTTCAGACCTGCCCCTTGGCTGACGGCGGCGAAGGCAGCCTAGATGCACTGATCGATGCCACCGGCGCAGAACGGCGCCAGTTGAGCGTTCAAGACGCTCTAGGGCGTCCGCGCCAAGCAACGTGGGGCTGGCTAAGCGACCAGCGTACCGCGTTTATCGAACTGGCAGAAGCCAGCGGCTTACAACACCTCATTGCAGAGGAGCGCAACGCCTTAACGACCTCGACGTTTGGCGTCGGTGAGCTGCTACTCGCAGCGCTTGACCAAGGCGCGGAAAAGGCACTATTGCTACTCGGCGGCAGCGCCACCAACGACGGTGGTGCCGGCATGCTGCAGGCGCTGGGTGCTCTGCTGCTCGACCAGCAGGGTAAACCGTTGCCCCCCGGCGGGATGGCGCTTAGCCAGTTAAATCGTTTAGAACTTGAGGGGCTCGACCATCGCCTCGCCAGCCTCACATTAGAAGCGGCGGTTGATGTGGATAATCCGCTGCTGGGGAAACGCGGGGCTAGTGCGGTGTTCGGCCCGCAAAAAGGCGCGTCTTTGCAGCAAGTCGAGCAACTCGATCAAGCGCTTAGCCACTTTGCAGACATCAGTGCGCAAACGCTGGGCTGCGATCATCGGACGCTGCCCGGTGCAGGAGCAGCCGGCGGCATGGGGTTTGCTGCAAAGGCGTTTTTGAACGCCACTCTAAAACCCGGCATTGAAATGATTATGCAGCAGGCCGGCATGGCGGAGCGGCTAGCCCGTGCAGACTTGGTAATTACCGGTGAAGGCCGCCTGGATGGCCAAAGCCTAGCGGGCAAAACACCCATTGGCGTGTCTCGCGCCGCCCAGCGTGCCAATAAACCGGTGATTGTGCTCGCAGGCAGCCTCGGCGATGGCTGGGAAGCCTGCTTTGATGAAGGCGTGACCGCGGCATTTGCGTTAGCCGATGGCCCCATGGCATTAAAAGATGCTCTGCCACGCACCGCCGAGCTGCTTGAGGCACGCTGCGAAAGCCTGCTACGGCTATGGACAGCCTCCCAGCGATAGCGAATGTTTCTCCTCAGGCCTTGAAAAAATCAATGGCTGCCAGCATTTAGTAATCAGTCACAGGCAGCCGACACAGACGTAATGTCGCGGCGCTATGGCAGCGATACATAAAACCTGTTTTGCATCGCGTCCAATACGCTCTATGCTGCATATCACGCATTAATCGCCGCGCAGGCGGCACCGATAGGGAGCAGGATATGACAGATACCAATAGCATCGGCCTACACGAAGGCAGCGCTAGCCAGCTCGCCGAAAAGCTTAATCATCTGCTGGCCAACTATCAGATTTTTTACATGAACGTACGTGGCTATCACTGGAACATCAGGGGCAGTGACTTCTTCGAACTCCACGTCAAATTTGAAGAGTATTACACCGATCTACTGACCAAGGTCGATGAAGTCGCCGAGCGGATTTTGACTCTAGGCCACAAGCCAGTGCACGCCTACAGCGACTACATAAAGCTTTCGAACATTCAGGAAGAAAAGGATGTTCACGACGGCAAAACCTGCGTCAAAGGTGTTCTGAAAGGCTACCAAACGCTCATTGAACTGCAGCGTGAACTGCTGGCCCTAGCGTCGGACGCCGACGATGAAGGCACGGCCTCTCAAGCCGGTGATTACATCCGTGAGCAGGAAAAAACCATTTGGATGCTGAATGCTTACTTGAGTAAATAAGTGGTTAAATAACCGCCTAACAATAGGCACGTCAAACGGCACCCACTAAGGGTGCCGTTTTTATGTTTCTAAGCAAGCAATATTGAGTCAGCGCTTTAGCGACTCACTTTTAACGCCCGTGACACGGCAGGAAACTTTCATGCCCCTCATTGTTTATATTCTTGGGCTAACTATCTTCTCATTGACCACATCGGAATTCATGGTCGCGGGTATGATTCCATCGCTGGCAGCAGCGTTTGATATTTCGCTAGAGCAGGTCGGCTCGCTCATCTCAATGTATGCCTTTGGCATGGTGATTGGTGGGCCACTGCTAACCGCTGTCCTGCTCAAACTTCGTGTGCCCAACAAATCAGCGCTACTTTGGCTGCTAGCGCTTTACGCCGCCGCGCAGTCTATTGCCGCGTCGACCGACAGCTATACGATTATGACATTAGCGCGCATCGTGACAGGCGTGGCGGCGTCAGCCTGTATCGGCACGTCGTTATCCATCTGTGCAGAGGTGGTTGCTGTCGAGGCACGCGGACGCGCTGCTTCAATCGTGTTGGGCGGGTTAATGTTAGCGGCAGCGCTCGGCGTTCCCATCGCCACGCTGATCGATCAGAATGTAGGCTGGCGCGCCAGTTTCTGGCTCGTGGTGGCGCTCACGGCGCTATGTGCCGTTGCCATTAGCATTCGAGTGCCGTTATCGAAATCCTCAGCTCCCATTGGCCTGCTCAGGGAATTGGCCGAGTTTAAGAATGGCCACTTGTGGGCTGCCTATGCCACCAGCGCCTTCATTATCGGCGCGACATTCGCAGCCTTCAGCTACTTCACACCAATCCTGACAGAAGTAACCGGGTTTTCTATAACGGCCATTCCTTGGCTGCTTGGCATGTATGGCGTCGCTAATATCGTCGGCAATGCGGTGGTGGGGCGCTACGCGGATAAGCACACGTATTCGGTAATGGTTTGCGGGCTATTGCTGCTGATCGCGGCACTGGTGGCGTTTTCGCTGCTAGCGCAAAGCGCCACGGCCAGTATTATGATGGTCATTTTGATCGGGCTGGTGGGTGTCACAATGAACCCTGCCATGGTGGCACGAGTGATGAGAACGGCCCGGCCGGGCACGCTGGTCAACACGGTGCATGCATCGATCATCAATATTGGCTTGGGAATGGGCGTTTGGCTAGGTGGTCTCGGCATCAGCGCAGGCTATGGCCTGCTTTCACCGCTTTGGGTCGGCACGCTGCTGGCCATTCTTGGGCTACTTAGCCTGCTGCCCTATGTGGCGCGGCGCGATAGCAATAGCCAGCCATCTCAATCAGCGCTTGGTAAGCAGGCATAGCGGTCTTTAACGATAGCGACATCGGCCTCTAACGTTTCAAGCCCTTGGGATAAACAACACCAGGGGCTTGAAATAGGCCATCTTTATACACGTATCTTTCGCGTTATTTAGCTTCGGCAAGATCCTCGATTAATGCCCGCAGCATCAGCCAGAACTCTTCCACTGAAGCAAGCTCTATCCGCTCATCCGGAGAGTGAGCACCGCGAATCAGCGGCCCAAACGAGATCATATCTAGATGCGGGTACTTGCTGCCCAAAATGCCGCATTCGAGCCCTGCGTGAATGACCTTCACCTCTGGCTCGCGGCCCAGCAGCGCCAAATGGCGTGCGTTGAACATCGCCAACAGTTTGCCCCGTGGATTAGGCGCCCAGCCGGGATAGCCGTTTTCAATTTTCACCCGCGCGCCAATGAGGCCAAACAGCGCATGAAAACGGTCGCCCATGGCAATGACTGCGCTGTCGTGCAGTGAACGCACCAATGCGCAGAGATGTAGCCGGCCGTTTTCTAGGCTTAACACACCAAGATTATTGGAGGTTTCTACCACGCCAGGCACATCGGCACTCATTCGCTCCACCCCACAGGGAGCGGCATGCAGCGCGGCCAGCAGCATTAAGCTAGCATCTAAGGTTAACGGCTCAGCAGCAGGTGTTTCCCTCACACGCTGGGCGCTGATTTTAAGACCACTGTCACCACTTCCCAGTTCTCTCAGCAGAATAGTTTCAAGCCCGGCGATAGCGACCATGGCCGCATCGACTTCATCGCCAGGCAGCGCTACCTGGGCAAACGCTTCGCGGGGGATCGCATTGCGCAAAGTGCCACCGTGATAGCTTATCAGCCGTGCATCAAACGACTCTAGAGAGCGCAATACTCTGATTAATAGACGGTTAGCGTTGCCCAGCGGTTTATGGATATCAATGCCGGAATGGCCACCTTTTAAACCGGTAAGCGCAATGCTAATCACTTGCTCATGATCATTCACGGTAGCGCTGGGTAGCTGAGCATCCACTTCAACGTCAGCCCCGCCAGCACAGCCAATATAGACCTGGCCGCGATCTTCGCTGTCCAGGTTGAGCAGTAGCGAACCCTCTAACCAATTCTCGGCTAGATTCAACGCCCCGCCCATGGAGGTTTCTTCTTCCAGGGTGAACAGGGCTTCCAGCGGCCCATGGCGTAAATCGGGATCTTCTAGCACGGCCAGAATCGCCGCTACGCCCATACCGTTATCAGCACCTAGGGTGGTGCCATCGGCGTGCAGCCAGCCATCGGCAACATAGGTGCTGATTGGGTCGCGAGTAAAGTCATGCGCATGGTCGCTATTCGCTTGCGCCACCATATCCAGGTGGCCCTGAAGCACTACGCCGGGCGCCTGTTCGCAGCCTGGGAAAGCGGCTTTACGTATGCGTAAATTACCAAAGGTGTCACGGTCATGAGCAAAGCCTTGCGCATCGGCCCAAGACTCAAGAATGGCTACAAGCGCCGCTTCATGCCCAGATGGGCGCGGCGTATTACAAAGCGTTCGAAAGTGGCGCCAAACGATAGTGGGCGCCAGTGCTTCAAGATGTGCGTTCATGGTGACTCTTCGTTAAGGCAACCGGCCTACTTTACCGGTTCAATGAGTATATGCACAGCGATGCGTAAGGCTTGAACTGCCTCGCCATGAGCCTTCGCCAGCGGTCGGTTTTGAAATGCCCATGCGGCCAATTGGTAGTGCGCGAGCTGTTGCGACTCCGTTAAAACGCAGCGACTGGCTTCGCGTGCCAGAGCCTGTAGCGCCGGTCGTGCAAGCACAGGATCGCGATGCGCCAAGGCCACATCGTCTATATCTTGCCAATCACGCGCACTCAGCGCCGCGCCAGGCAATGCAGCGAGCAGCAGCGCAACCATTGATGCGGGCAGCGTGTTAAGTTCAAACGCCAATAGGCCTAAAAGCGCTGCCTGGAAGCGCGCGCTAAGATCAACCAACACATCCTCTCCCTGCTCATTCAACGCTTTTGCGACCATCACGGCAAACTCACCGGTCGAGGCCTCGCGGCTAATACCTAAGCGTACCGGGATGAAACCTTGCGCCAGCCAAAATTGCAGCAGCGATGCCTCAGCGCCAAAAGTGGCCCCATACAACGCCAGGCCCTGCTGTCTCGCGGCGTTCATATCTGCCTGTAGGAGCGCTTGCCCCAGCCCTTGGCGACGCCGTTCGGGATGAGTGGCAATACGCACCACCCGGCGCCAGCGAGCGGTCAGCGCCGCGCGGCTACCCGTATGAGTGGCGAGCGACTGAGCTAGCAGGTGCCCCTGCGGACGACGCAGGCCGCGGGCGACCTGGTCAGCAAGGTCCGCCTCAAAACCGCCCTCCTCGCGAGTAACCAATACAGCCTGCGGCTCGCTAGCCTGTTCGATAGTGCGCAGCTCAACACCCGGGCCATCAAGCAATTGACGCAGGTCGTTAGGCGACGTGCGATAGTGCGACTGCACCAGCAGCCCAAACAGTTTTTCCAACCTGGCGTCTTGCTGAGCGAGCGCGGCGCGATCAACGACCGTGGTTATTTCAGCGCTTTGTTGCGCCTGTGCGATAGGCAGCGGTGCTTTTAACAGCAGCAGTCGATTGACCAAATCTTCCAGCGGGTCATTGATACGCCAGCGAATCGGAGCCTTAAGCGTGAGCGCTTTCCACTGTGGCGTCAGCCGGTCTAGCGTGGCCCGAAAGCGCAGCGCGAAGCCGCGCCCAGAACCCTCGTAGCCATGCACCGTGGTCGCAAACGCAATCCGTGGAAAAGCGCCAAGCCACTGGCCCAGTAAAGCAGCAGGAATGGCCGCCGCTTCATCTACTAGCAAGTAGCTGCCATCGCCGCCCTGCTGCTGCGCATTGATCTGCTCGGTTAATACATCCGGCGCTAGATAAAGCAGCTCGCTGCCCTGGGGTAGCACAAAGTGACCCGGGGCAACGCGGCTGCCGCTCGGACAAAGAGCCACCACACGTTCAAACACGCTCTCGACCGAGCTAAGGCGCGGCGCGGTGAGCACGACCGTACGGGGCTTATGAGCGAGCAGCCTAGCGCAGGCAATCCCCAGCGCCGCGCTTTTTCCACGCCCACGGTCAGCGGTCATTACCAGCGGTCGGCGGCGCTTCAGGCCGATTAACTCCCTGACAGCCTGCGCCTGATCGGCCGTCAAGCAGTCGCTATCGCCACTGAGGCAGCCATTATTAGCGTCATTGTGGCTATGCTCATTGCCATGAACGTTACGTGCGGATAAGTGTGGCAAATGCAGCTCGCCGCCCGCATCCCAGCGCACGATCTGATCAGAAGCCTGCAACTGGCGTGCTAATCGCGCAAGATAATGACAGCTGAGACCGTCCCAGCGCAGCGGATGGTCCGTGAAGCGGGCGTAGTCTGGGTCGGGTGCCTGCCCCCATGGCTGTGGCGTGATCAGCATCAGCAAACCACCGGCGATGAGGGTTCCAGACAGCGCTCCCAGCGCCTCAGGGTCAAAGCCGGTGTTATGAGTATCAAGCACGACTAACTGATGCTCAGCCCCCAGTCGCGTGCGTACTTTACGAGGTGAGAGTACCGGCGAAAAAGCAGACGACTCGCATTGGTTCGTCTCTTTGTCGCTACCTACCCACACCGGCGCCTGCCAAGGGTGGGCTTGCCACAGCGCCCGCGCGAGATGCCGACACTGCTGGGTATCGCCGCTTAACCAGACCAGTTGACGCCAATGCCTGTGGGCTAAACGCCGGGCGTGATAAGCCAACGTAGCCACTGTGCGTAGCTGCTGGCCATCTAACGCGCGACTCTCTATCTGTGTTTCTGCGCCCACCGTTATTCCCTTTTCTATTTGCCGCCACCGCTTCCCATAGCGTCACCCCATCAAACCTGTCGCCGAGCCTCTCATGGCGGGGCTCTGACTTACAACTTTGGTTGCATGAATCGGCTCATTTCAACGCAGACTCGCTACTCAGCCCTTGCCAGGGAAACTTAAAAACAAAGGTAATTCATTACTTAACAGATGATTAGCTATTTTCTTAGCACAAGAATCAACCGAAACCTCTTAATTAACTGATATTGCATTGCAGCGGGGTGAGTGTGCTAGTTTAGCGTTGCAGCACTAAAACCTCCTTGTTTACGTAAACGTAACCTTTGCTACGCTGCACTTTCCTGCATCCAGGTAACAAACACTAATAACGCCATACGCCAAACCAGGAAATACATCATGAAAAAAACCACAAAATTTGCCCTCAGCGGCCTTGCTGCTGGTATCGCTTTCGCTGTTTTCACCACCACCGCCCAAGCACAAGAAGAGTGGACGATGACCTCTACCTGGCCGGAAAACCTTGATTTGATCAAGATTGACCAGCACTGGGCCGAACTGGTCAATCAGCTGGCTGGTGACGAACTGCAAATCAACTTCCGCGCGGGCGGTACATTAATGCCCGGCACCGAAGTATTTGATGCCACTGAAACAGGCAGCATTGAAGCGGCGGGCGACTGGCCGGGCTACTGGGCAGGCTTAAACCCAGCTTTCTCGCCGCTGGCGACGACGACCAGTCTGTTTAATGGCGTTGATTACCTTAACTGGATTCAGCAGTGGGGCGGCCGTGCGTTATACGAAGAGATCTACGGCCAGTTCAATATGATCTATCTGCCCTACGGCATTACTAACAACGAATCCGGCTTTATGGGCCGCACGCCAATCGAAAGTATCGCTGATCTTGAAGGCAAACGCCTGCGCCTGTCGGGTCGCGATCAGGGCCGCGTATTAGAAGAGCTGGGCGGTTCACAAGTCACGCTTGCCGGTGGAGAAGTGTATCAAGCCATCGAGCGCGGCGTCATTGATGCTGGCGAGTTCTCGACCCCGGGCGTTGATTTCAAGGCTGGTTTCGCAGAAGTCGCTGACTACTGGGCAACGCCAGGCTGGCACCAGTCCGCTAGCGTGTTTGGCGTAATGATCAATAAAGATGCCTGGGATGCACTCTCAGAGGACACGCAAGAGAAACTGCGCATTGCTGCAGATGCCACCATGGCATGGTCACTTGCTTGGTCTGAGCGCCAGTCAACCGAAGCCACGCAGAAATTTATTGATGCGGGCGTGACGATTAACCAGTTCTCTGAAGAAGATTTGGCACGCATTCAAGAAATCACCAACAACGTTATTCTACGCGGCGCTTGTGAGAATGCTGACCATGCCAAAGTGTATCAATCAATGATTGCTTACCTTGAGCACTACGCCACTTGGCGCGACGTATCGGCGCCCTTCAACATGAGCCGAGTGATGGACAATCTCCCGTCATTGGAAGAAATCGAAGCTTGCCTATAAGGCGCTTATGCACCGCCTCGGTTTTGCTGAGGCGGTTTTTTTGTGCTGACTGCGGGGATCTTCCATGAATGCGATTGCCAAGGCGATCGATGCCATCAACGAGGCGTTTGGGCGCATCATCGCACCGCTGATTGCCATCATTACCCTCATCGTTCTTTACGATATTGCCTCACGCTTTTTGTTTGGCCGGCCCAGCGACTGGGCGTTTGACGTTACCAAGATGCTGTTTGGTGCCCACTTTATGCTGATGGCAGCCTATGGCTTACGCCACCATGCGCATGTTGAAGTCGACGTTTTAAAGCGTCTGCTGTCGCGTAAGAAGCAGGCGGCACTTGAAGTGCTGGGCTATCTAATTTTCTTTGTGCCTTTTATCTGGATGCTGATCACGCTGGGCTGGAGATTCTTTGAACGCGCCTGGAGCCGCGGTGAAACCACGTATGGCATGATCTCAATTCCCGTCTATCCGATCAAAGGGGTGATTGTGGTGGCCGCCGTGCTCATCCTGCTGCAGGCGACTGCCATTGTGCTGCGTGCCATCATGCAGCTTCGCGAGGAGACATCAGCATGAATTTAAGCCCTGAACTACTCACGCTGGTGATGTTTGGCGGCCTGCTGGTCGGGCTATTTATGGGACATCCACTAGCGTTCGTGCTTGGTGGCGTGGCCGTTATTGGCGCTTTTTTGGGCCCGGGTGAGCGCATACTTGGCACTCTAATCAACAATATCTTCGGTAATGCCATGGACAACTATGTGCTGGTGGCAATACCGCTGTTTATTTTGATGGCGAGGTTTTTAAACGACTCGGGCGTCACCGAGAAAATGTTTGACGCCATGCGCCTGCTACTCGCAAACCTACGCGGCGGCTTAGCACTAACCGTGGTCATTGTGTCGGTTCTGCTCGCAGCGACCACCGGGATTGTTGGCGCCTCTATTGCAGTAATGGGCATGATCGCCTTGGTGCCCATGCTTAAGTATGGCTACAACAAAGAACTTAGCGCGGGCGTTATTATGGCCAGCGGCTGCTTGGGCATATTGATTCCGCCTAGCATCATGCTGATTTTAATGGCGAGCTACTCACCGGTCTCGGTGGGCGCACTGTTCGCGGGCGCGCTAATCCCTGGTTTATTACTGGGGGTGATGTATGCACTTTACGTGCTGATCATCTGCTATTTTAAGCCGCACTATGGCCCCAAAGTACCGGCAGAAGAGCGCGCAGCAGTCAGCACAAAACAGCTACTTATAATGTTGGCAAAGTACGTGGTACCACCGATGTCATTAATTCTTGGGGTGCTAGGCGCTCTCTTTACCGGCATTGCCACAGCCACCGAGGCGTCGGCAATCGGTGTATTTATCGCCTTCATTCTGTTTTTGATCTTCGGTGATCGCAAAATATCCACCTGCTTTTGGACCATGGTGGAAGCCGGCAAAACCACCACCATGGTGATGCTGGTGCTGGTGGGTGCCACCGCCTTTACGGGTGTGTTCTCCCGCGGTGGCGGCATGACAGTGATCAGCGATTTAGTCATGGCGATGCCTGGCGGCACCGTTGGCGCGCTCATTCTTATGCTGTTACTGGTATTTATTTTGGGCATGTTCTTGGACTGGACTGGGATTGTGCTGCTGAGCTTCCCGATCATGCTACCCATTGTCGATGCAATGGGCGTGGATATGCTGTGGTTTGTGGTCATGGTGGCAGTCATACTCCAGACCTCGTTCCTCACTCCGCCCTTTGGCTACGCGCTGTTCTATTTAAAAGGCGTCGCACCGCCCGGGGTAGAAATCGTCGATCTGTATAAAGCAGTTGTGCCCTTCGTCGCGCTGATTCTCCTGGCCTGTTTACTCATGTCATTCTTCCCTTGGCTGATTACCGGGCTGCCTAGCATGATGCTGAGCTACTAGCCTGCCCGTTAACAAACGTGCATTTAAGAGCCCGCTTCGGCGGGCTTTATTGCGTCAAGGGTAGTTGGGAACGCTGCAGCCGCTAACGGCTAGTGCTACTATTCCCAGCCGTCAGTGATTCGCATTAGGCGACTGCTGGACTAATACTGCTATTGCAAGGAGTGTGCGCTTGTTCAGATCCGGCTATCGCGGGCTATTCGCTTTTTCCTCTTCGCTTAGCCATCGCGCCACTCCTTGGTCGATAGCACTGATCGCCGTTGCCTTCGTCGTTGCGCTGCCGGTACTGGTAGTGTTTGCTCATATTGTGATGCCCACCGATGGCGTTTGGCAGCACTTAGCCAGCACCGTGCTAGGCCGCTATCTCAACAACACTTTTTGGCTGGTGGTAACGGTCGGTCTGGGCACGTTAATTATCGGCACAGGCACTGCATGGCTGGTGGTTATGTGCCGCTTCCCCGGCAAGCGCTGGTTTGAATGGGCGCTGCTGCTGCCTCTGGCCGTACCCACCTATGTCATTGCCTACGCCTACACCGATTTTTTGCAGTTTGCGGGCCCCTTGCAAAGCATGCTGCGCGACATGTTTGGCTGGGGATATGGCGACTACTACTTTCCCAACGTACGCTCGCTAGGCGGTGCGGCGACGGTGATTACGCTGGTGCTTTACCCTTACGTCTACCTATTGGCGCGCGCCTCTTTCTTAGAGCAATCGGTATGCGTACTGGATGTAGGTCGTACACTAGGGCGCGGCCCGTGGAAGCTGTTTGCGACCGTCGCGGTTCCGTTAGCACGCCCGGCGCTAGTGGGCGGGGTATCACTGGTACTAATGGAAACGCTGAATGAATTCGGGGCAGTCCAATTCTTTGGAGTCGATACCTTTACCACCGGTATTTACCGCACCTGGTTTGGCATGGGCGAGCAGGTTGCCGCGGCTCAATTAGCGGCCTGTTTACTGACGTTTGTGATTATCCTGGTACTGCTGGAGCGCTGGTCGCGGGGCAAGCGGCGCTATTTTCATACCACCAATCGCTATCAGCAACTGCCCGAATACGCGCTGCGCGGCTGGGGAGCCCTGGGAGCGACGCTGGCATGTCTGCTGCCCGTACTGGTTGGCTTTTTACTGCCCAGCGGTATTTTGCTGAATTTAGCGTTAAACGGGGGTGATTCTCAGTGGAGCACACGTTTTATCGGCTACGCCTGGAATAGCTTAGGCCTGGCGACAGTGGCCGCGCTTATCGCCGTGGGCTTAGCCGTTGTGTTGAGCTATGGCGTGCGCATGCACGACACGGCGTTTGCACGCGTGGCGTCCCGGGTGGCCTCGATGGGCTACGCGATTCCTGGCTCCGTCATTGCCGTGGGTATTTTGATTCCCTTTACCTGGCTAGATAACGCTCTTAATACGTGGCTTCACAGCCACTACGGCTACATCATCGGCTTAGTATTTAGCGGGTCGGCGTTTATCTTGCTTTACGCCTACGTGGTGCGCTTTTTAGCCGTTTCCTTCAATGCGGTTGAAGCGAGCCTGGGCAAGGTCACGCCTAGCATGGATGCAGCCTCACGCACCCTTGGCCAAACGGCTGGCGGCACGCTGCGGCATATCCATACACCAATGATGCGCAGCAGCCTGCTGGCGGCAGGCATTTTAGTCTTCGTGGATGTAATGAAGGAGCTGCCCGCGACGATTATTCTGCGCCCCTTCAACTTTGATACGCTGGCAGTCAGGGCACATAATCTAGCATCCGACGAGCGACTTGCCGAAGCATCGACGTCGTCGTTGGCGATTGTGGTGGTGGGTATCCTGCCGGTTATCCTGCTCAGCATGGCTATGCGCCGCTCACGCCCTGGCGCTAAGCACTGATTGCGATGCTTTAAGCCTTGAGCGGGAAAACAAATACTTGAGAAAGATCGAGGTGAATGTCCACCGGCTGCCCCTCCGCGGGTAGAAAAACCCCAGGTACTCTGGCGTGAAGGTGCGCCTCAAGGCCGCTGTCATCATGCGCGCACAAGTGCAAGAGACTCGTTCGCCCCAGCAGTTTCGACATCACCACATGGCTATGGCGATGTGCTTCAACGGGCAGATTTCGCTCAACAATGTGCAGCGCCTCGGGGCGTATCATGATCTGCACATCGCTGCCTTCAGTTAACCCATTGGCAGGCACCCGACCTACCGGAGTGCTCACGAAGCTATTGTGCACTCTGCCCTGCAGCTCATTCACATCACCAAAAAAGGTCACCACAAACGGATCTTGAGGCATGCAATAAAGCGCTTGCGGTGTCCCCGTCTGCACAATCTGACCATCGCGCATCAAGGCGATACGGTCTGCCATAAACATGGCCTCTTCGGGGTCATGGGTCACCAGCAACGTGGCCGCGCCCACTTTTTTCAATACATGCAGCGTATCGTCGCGAATACGGTCTCTTAGCCGCGCATCTAAACTTGAAAATGGCTCATCCAATAGCATTAGGCGAGGCGATGGTGCCAGCGCCCTTGCCAGCGCTACCCGCTGCTGCTGCCCGCCGGAAAGCATGTGCGGATAGACATCAACATACTTCGCCATACCCAGCTGTTCGAGTAGCTGCGTGGCACGCTCACGGCGCTGTCGAGACGCCAAATGTTTCAGCCCAAAGGTCACGTTCTCCAGCACGCTGAGGTGTGGAAACAGCGCCGAGTCCTGAAACGCCAAGCCTACATTGCGCTTTTCCGGCGGCAAATGACGCTGGCCCGGCATAGCAATATAGGTATCGTCTAAAGTGACGCTGCCCTCTTGCAGTACTTCAAGCCCCGCAGCAATACGTAGCAACGTGGTTTTCCCGCACCCAGAAGGACCTAAAAGGCATACCACTTCACCCGGCGCGACGCTCAGGTCAACGCCTTTCACAACCGTATGGCCATCGTAAGCATGGCGCACATTGTGAAGGGTTAACGCTGTTGCGTTAGACGCGGGCTGGGTTACCTTCAGAGTTGCGGTCATAAATCATCGCTTTACAGGTGAGCACGTCGCGCCGATAAATGCCTAAACGCGGATTCAATACATTTGAAAGTTATTTGCATTCTATTTTTAATCACAACCAGATGCACGCTTCCGCTTTAATCAAGGCGTGACTGGCATTTCTCTTGACGGCGTTCGCTAGAAGCGCTTCAATGCAGCTCGACGCTAATGAAACTTATTATCATAAACATTTGGGATTCTTGGTGATGCAAAAAGTACGCCTAACGGCTTCCGTAGCCGCCATCATGGCTGGCTCTGCCTTTGCGAGTAGCGCTCTTGCTGACGCGGTCAACATTTACTCCGCTCGTCATTACGATTCTGATGAAATTCTTTATAAGGCGTTCACTGATGAGACCGGCATTGACGTAAACGTGCTGGAAGGTGACTCCGATCAGTTGATGGAGCGCATGCAGCGCGAAGGCATTGCCAGCCCTGCTGACGTAATGCTGACGGTGGATGCCGGCCGCCTATGGCGCGCCGAGGAAGATGGACTTTTCCAAAGCGTTGATTCTGACGTGCTCAATGAGCGTATCCCAGCGTCAATGCGTGATCCTGAAGGCTTATGGTTTGGTTTTAGCCAGCGTGCACGGGTGATTTTATACAACCGTGAAAACTTCGACCCCAGCCAGCTGGAAAGCTACGAAGACCTTGCTGACCCACAGTTTGCAGGCCAAGTGTGCATCCGCTCTTCAAACAATATTTACAACCAATCTCTGCTTGCCTCAATGATTGAGCACCACGGCGAAGAAGGTGCGCAAGAGTGGGCGCAGGGCGTTGTGAATAATATGGCGCGTACGCCCGAAGGCGGCGATACCGATCAGATTCTAGGCGTGGCCAGCGGCGAATGTACCTTAGCCGTGGCTAACCACTATTACTATGTGCGCCTGCTTCACTCCGATGACGAGGCAGAGCGCGATGCAGCCCGTAAAGTAGGGGTTATATTCCCTAATCAAAACGATCGCGGAACGCACATTAACGTGGGTGGCGCGGGCCTAGTGGCCAATGCCCAGAATCCTGAAAATGGCATTCGATTCTTAGAATTCCTCGCCTCTGATACTGCTCAGGAAGTACTTGCCGAGCGGAACTATGAGTTCCCGGTAGTGGCCGGCGTTAAAAAAGATCCGGTGCTCGAATCATGGGGCGACTTCAAAAAAGATGACCTGAACATGAGCGTGCTGGGTGAAAACAACCCAGAAGCCATCCGCATTTTTGATCGCGTCGGCTGGGGTTAAACGCTAAGCATAACGTTTTTGCCCCCCCCCCCCCGCAGCCTAGGCTGCGGGGGGGTTGCGTTTAACGTCACATACGCATCACCTTAGTGTGCCTCATCCCAGTTAGCGCCGCTTGCGGCTTCCACAATCAGCGCCACTTTTAGCTTGGCGGCACCCTGCATACGCGCTTGAACCTGCTCGATAAACGTATCGACCTGCTGCTCAGCCACCTCAAACACCAGCTCATCGTGCACCTGCATCACCATCAGCGCATCAAACTCGCCTTTCGCTAACCACGCATCCACATCAATCATGGCCTGCTTGATAATATCGGCGGCTGTGCCCTGCATCGGCGCATTAATCGCGGTGCGCTCAGCGCCTTGGCGGCGATTACGGTTCTGTGAATGAATCTCCGGTAGATACAGCCGCCGACCCAGTACGGTTTCAACAAAGCCATCTTCAGCCGCCTGGGCGCGAATGCGCTCCATGTAACGCGCCACGCCAGGATAACGGTCGAAGTAGCGATCAATGTAGGTTTGGGCCTGATTGCGATCAATGTGCAGCTGGCGCGAAAGCCCCCAGGCACTCATCCCATAGATCAGCCCGAAGTTGATCGCCTTGGCGCTGCGTCGCTGGTCACCGGATACTTTCTCAAGCGAGATACCGAAAACTTCCGCCGCCGTGGCGGTGTGGATATCGCTCCCTTCAGCAAATGCTGCCAGCAACCCTTTATCTTCTGAAAGGTGCGCCATAATGCGCAGCTCAATTTGCGAGTAGTCGGCGGCCACAATGCGATAGCCGGGCCGGGCAATGAACGCCTGGCGGATTTTGCGACCTTCTTCGGTACGAATGGGGATATTTTGTAAATTGGGGTCTGACGATGATAACCGCCCTGTCGCGGTAACCGCCTGATGATAGCTAGTATGTACTCGCCCGGTGGCTTTATTGAGCAGGCGAGGCAGCTTATCCGTGTAGGTGGATTTAAGCTTCGCCAAGCCTCGGTGTTGCATGATGACCTTGGGTAGCGGGTAATCCAGCGCCAGCTCCTCCAACACACCTTCAGCAGTCGAAGGTGCCCCTTTGGGTGTTTTCTTAAGCACCGGAATTTTCTGCTCTTCAAACAGAATCTGCCCCAGCTGCTTGGGGGAGCCCAGGTTAAATTCACGCCCGGCGAGCGCAAATGCTTCGCGCTCTAACTCACCAATACGCTGCTCTAGCTGCTGGCTCTGTTGGTACAGACGCTCAGCATCCACGGCAACCCCGTTACGCTCGATGCGTGAAAGCACCTTGATCAGCGGCAGTTCAATATGATCCAGCACCTCTGCCAAGCGCCCTTCGCTTTCAACCTGGGGGCGCAGCGTTTCCTGCAGCCGCAGGGTGATATCGACATCTTCGCAGGCGTAAGGCGCGGCCTGCTCCAAGGCAATTTGGTTAAAGGTCAGCTGTTTAGCGCCTTTACCGGCAATCTCTTCAAACGAGATGGTCTTTTCACCTAAATACTTCAGCGCCAGCGAATCCATATCATGGCGCGTGGCGGTGGAGTTGAGCACATAGGAAGCCAGCATGGTGTCGGAAAAAGGGCCTGCCACAGAGATGGCGTAGTTGGCCAATACCGAAATATCGTACTTGAGGTTTTGGCCAATTTTGGTCTTTTCCGGGTCTTCCAGCAGCGGTTTTAGCGCCGCCAATACCGCTTTTCGATCAAGCTGTTGGGGGGCATCCAGATAGTCATGGGCAAGCGGAATATAGGCTGCCTCACCCGCTGCCAGTGCCAGCCCAACGCCAACAATTTCCGCATCCATATAGTTGAGGCTGGTGGTTTCCAGATCAAAACAGAAGCACTCTGCATTTTGCAGCCGCTCAAGCCAGCGCTCGAAGTCTGCCTGCTCCAGAATGATGTGATCTTCACGCACAGATGCTTGCACAGACGCGCGTGACACCTCGGGCTCGCTATCCACTTCCCCCGCACTAGCGGGCACAGGTTCGCCACCTTTAACGTCATCCACACCCTCGTCTTTTCCGTCCAGCAATTCACCTAGCCATTGGCGGAACTCCATCTCTTTATATAGCGCAACCAGCGCTTCGCGGTCAGGATGGGCAATATCCAAATCATCCAAGCCCACCGGCAAATCGCAGTCGATTTTAATGGTGGCCAACTGATAGGAGAGGAACGCTTGATCGCGATGCTCTTCAAGCTTCTTGGGCAGGGTTTTCGCGCCCCGGAAGGTAAGCGTTTTGACGCGCTCCAAATCGCCATAGATAGTCTCAAGCCCGCCCCCCATGCCTTGCAGTAGCCCAATCGCTGTCTTTTCGCCCACACCGGGTACGCCGGGGATGTTATCGACCTTGTCACCCATCAGGGCGAGAAAATCGATAATCAGCGCAGGGGGCAAACCGAACTTCTCTTCTACCCCTGCCTCGTCCAGGGTTTCATCCTTCATGGTATTCACCAGCGTGATATGGGCATTCACTAACTGCGCCATGTCCTTATCGCCCGTGGAGATCACCGCATCGCGCCCGGCCTGAGTGGCATAGTGAGCTAAGGTACCAATCACATCGTCTGCTTCCACGCCTTCAATGCACAGTAGCGGCAAGCCCAACGCCTTCACACAGGCGTGCAACGGGGCAATTTGACTGCGCAGGTCATCAGGCATTGGTGGTCGATGAGCCTTATAGTCGCTGTACATATCATCGCGGAAGGTTTTACCCGGGGCATCAAACACCACTGCCATGGGGCTTTGCGGATAATCTTTGATCAGCCGCTTGAGCATGTTCAACACGCCTTTCACCGCCCCGGTAGGCTGACCACTAGAGGTCGTTAGCGGCGGCAGCGCATGAAATGCACGGTAAAGATACGAGGAGCCATCTACAAGGACGATCGGAGCGCGAGCCATAACCAAGTTCCATTATTGAAAAAAGTGCTAACAAAATGCGTTAAAAAGAATTGCTAAAAGAATTCCCCCCATAATACGCGTTGCACAGACTACCTGCAGAGCCAATCCACCTCATCTCTATTTATAACGGTTACAACAACGCTGCCAACTGAGCTTTCAAGCCGCTACAATAATGGGCTTAGCAACCTGGGCGAGACTCTCATGGCTGTATTTACCCCGCTTAGCGACGCACAGGTCGCCGCGTTTTTAGAAAAATTTGATGTTGGTAGCTTCGTTTCCTTACAGGGCGTGGCAGGCGGCACTGAAAACTCGACGTTTTTTGTGACCACCGAGCGCCGCGAACTGGTGCTCACTCTGTTCGAACAGGGTGAGCATGAAGAGCTGCCATTTTTTGTCGAACTGTTGGATTATTTAGACGAACACCGTTTACCGGTGCCTGGTACGATTCATGATCGTGAAGGCATTGCCCTTCATTGCCTTGAAGGCAAACCGGCCCTGTTATTTCCGCGCCTGCCTGGCCGCCATCCAGAAGCGCCTAATCTAGCCCAATGCCAAGCCTTGGGCGATACATTGGGTCGCCTGCATGTGGTGTCAAAGCACTTTCACGGTCACCGCCCGAACCCGCGCGACCTGACTTGGTTACAGGTGATGCACCACAAGGTGCTGAGCTATTTAAGCCCTGCGGATCAAACGTTGATGAAAAATGAAGTCGACGATTTTGAGAGCGCCTTTATTCAGCACGATGAGCTGCCTCAAGGCGCCCTGCATGGTGATCTATTTCGCGACAATACGCTCTTTGAGGGTGACCAGCTTGGCGGTATCATTGATTTTTACAACGGTTGTACCGGTGACTTGCTGTTTGACCTTGCGATAGTGATCAATGACTGGGCCTCTAACGAGGATGGTACGCTCAACGCAGAGCGCTACAATGCCTTATTGAACGCCTATCAAGCGCGCCGCCCGTTAACCTCAGCGGAGCGAGAACTATGGCCTACCATGCTACGTATGACAGCGCTGCGCTATTGGCTGTCGCGCTTACTGGTGGTCTACGTTGACCCACCAGCCCACGATTTGACGCCTCATGATCCCGAGCGTTTTCGTACTATTTTACATGCGCGCATTGCCCATGGCGCACTGCCGCTGCCTGAGGTTTCTGGATGAGTGTGATGGCCACTACTAGCCCTGCGCTGCGCGCTCGGCGCACCTGGAATATCGATCAATGGGGCAGCGGCTATTTTGATGTCGACGACGCTGGCCAAGCCCTCGTACGCCCGCTGGGTAGCGATGCAGAAGGCCCCGCCCTGCCATTGAGTGGACTGGTTCGCCAACTGCAAAGTGCCGGGCTGCGCCTGCCGGTGCTGGTGCGCTTTAGCGATATTCTTCACGATCGCGTTGAGCAGCTTTGCGGCGCGTTTGACTCTGCGATGAGCGATTGCGAGTACCAGGGCGGCTATACCGCGGTTTACCCTATTAAAGTGAACCAACAGCGTCGTGTGGTCGAAGAAATTTTAGCCACCGCCGAGCGCGGTAACGGCCGCGTGGGGCTGGAGGCAGGCAGCAAACCAGAGCTTCTAGCCGTACTGGCGCTTTCCGACGGTGGCTCCTCGCTGATTGTCTGCAACGGCTACAAAGATCGCGAATATGTACGTTTAGCGCTGCTGGGTGAAAAGCTTGGCCATAAGGTTTATCTCGTGGTCGAAAAGCTTTCTGAGCTGCAGCTGATTTTAGAAGAGGCACGTGAGCTGGAGGTGACGCCCCGTATCGGGCTGCGCGCACGCCTAGCCTCCGTTGGCAAAGGAAAATGGCAGAACACCGGCGGTGAAAAGTCAAAATTTGGACTGACCGCCAGCCAGATTCTTGACGTCGTAGACACCTTACGCCATCAGGATGCGCTGGAAAGCCTGCAGCTAGTGCACTTTCATCTGGGCTCTCAGATCGCCAATATTCGTGATATTCAACGCGGATTGCGCGAGTGCGCGCGCTTCTACCAAAACCTGATGGAACTAGGTTCGCCCATCGACACCGTGGACGTCGGCGGCGGCTTAGGCATCGACTACGAAGGCACGCGCTCGCGCAGCTTCTGCTCGGCCAACTACTCGATGCGCGAATACGCGCGTAACGTGGTGAGTGCTTTTGCTCAGCTCTGCCAAGAGTCGGGGCTGCCACAGCCTCATCTGATCAGTGAATCCGGCCGTGCGCTAACCGCCCACCACGCGGTGCTTATCACCAATGTCATTGGTGAAGAGCGTATAGACGACACGCTACCGGAGCGTCATGTCTCAGAGGAAAGCCAAGAAGATCCTCAAGTAGAGCTACTGTGGCGAGTGTTCGAGCAGTTAGCGACCACTCAAGAGCCGCGCATGCTGGTCGAAGCATGGCATGACCTGCTGCAAGCCGTGAGTGAACTGCAGGATCGCTTTGTGATGGGGCTAAGCAATATCACCGCTCGCGCTGACGGCGAACGCGTTTACATGGCGGCCTGCGCGCGGCTGCGTACCCAGCTTGATACCCGCAATCGCGCCCATCGCGAAATCATGGATGAGCTGGCGGAAAAGCTCGCCGACAAGCTGTTTGTTAACTTCTCGCTTTTCCAGTCGGTACCTGATGTTTGGGGCATTGAGCAGATTTTCCCGGTGCTCCCCCTCAGCGGGCTGGACCAAGCGCCCACTCGCCGAGCCGTCATTCAAGATATCACCTGCGATTCCGACGGCCGAATCGACAGCTACGTTGACGGCCAGGGGGTAGAAAGCACGCTGCCACTGCCAGAGTGGACGTCGGATGACGAGCGCTGGCTTGGCTTCTTCTTGGTGGGTGCCTACCAGGAAATTCTCGGCGACCTGCATAACCTGTTTGGCGACACCGACTCTGTCGATGCCGCGCTCAATGCAGACGGCGAATGGATGCTTTCGAACCCGCAGGCAGGTGACTCGGTCGCAGACGTGCTGGCGTACGTAAACTTCAATGCCAATGTGCTCAAGCAAAAGCTAACCGACCAGCTCGCAGCTAGCGGCTTTTCTGCCGATGAGCAGGCGCACTTTGCGGCGAGCTTAAGCGAAGGCCTTGAGGGATACACCTATCTTGAATAGATCGCTGTAAATAAGCGGTTTACAACGTTCCAAACGAGCAACGCCACCCTAATCCAGGGTGGCGTTGCTATTCAATCACTGATTACTCAACGACGCTGGTTTCGATTTCCAAACCACCGGTCAACGTAAAGCGCAACGATGAGCCACGCACCAACTCACCGACGCCTGACGGCGTGCCGGTCAAAATGATATCGCCTGGCTCTAGGGTAAAGTGACGGCTCATTTCTGCAACCAGCGTGGGAACGGCGAAAATCATATCGGCGCCTTCACCGTGCTGGCGTTCTTCCCCGTCAATTTCAAGCGTAAATCGCAGCGCGTTCCAGTTGGGAACGCGGCTTAGCGGCAAAAAAGGCGACAGCGGGCAAGCGCCATCGAAGGCCTTGGCAATTTCCCAAGGATGCCCCTTCTCTTTAAGCTTTGCCTGAACATCACGCAGCGTCAGGTCCATCGCCAAACCAATCCCCACGATGGCGCGCTCGGCTTCATCTTGAGTAGCATGGGTTAACGTTTCGCCTACCAGCAGCGCAAGCTCTGCTTCATAATGGACGTCGCCACGTGAAAAAGGCGGATCTAGCGGCTTGGTTAAATCCACCACGCTGGTCGACGGCTTAATAAACAGCAGAGGCTCAGTGGGAATAGGATTATCTAATTCTTTCGCGTGTGCGGCATAATTACGGCCGATGCAGATGACTTTGCCCAGCGCGTGGGGAAATTCCTGACCATCTGTAAACTGTAGAACAAAACTCATGGCGGGTATTCTCCTTCTCATTATGCGTGTCGCTTTCGTAACGACAGGCGCAACAGTTTACCCCACCTATACTAAGGTTCCACACCCTTCAGCCATGAATTTATCCTCCCTACGACTATTATCGATGTTGCTGCGCCTGCTTACTCGGGTTGTGGGCCAGAAAATCCGGGCGCTGCTTAGCCGCCGCATAAGGTTCACCACAGCAATTATCGGGACGATTAAACACAAAGAACACGTTGCTACGCGGGTCTGGCGACAGATTAGCATTCGAGGCATGCAGAGTATTACAGTCGAAAAGTAATAAGCCACCAGCTTTAGCCTTGGGTGCTTCAATACCGTGTTCAGCCACTAACTCAGTGAGCGCTTCAGGGCTCGCCCCCCACTTCCTGGGCTTTCAGTGAGCTTTTATGGTTATCTTCCGGCGTCTCCCCCTGGCATGGCAAAAACTTATTGTGTGAGCCAGGGATCAGCATCAATGGACCGTTGAACTCATGGCTGTCGGTCAGAATCAGCGATGCACTAACCACATGCATCGCGGGCATGCCATCTTCAGAGTGCCACGTCTCGAAATCGGAGTGCCAGTTAAAGCCTTTACCGGCAAACCCCGGTTTATAATTGATTCGAGACTGATGCACATAAGGGTCGTCGCCAATAATTTGGCGCGCTGCGCTCGCGGCCCACTCATCGCTCGCCAGCTTACCTAAGCGCTCAGACAGGAAATGTACCGCAAACAGTGAACAAATTTCCTGGCTCGCTGGCTCAGTAATGAAGTCCTCATTACGATAGTCATCGTTACTCATTAGCACCTGCATTTTCCGACGCAGTTCATCAAGCTCAGTACCTTCAATGAGATTAGGGATGAATAAAAAACCTTTACGCTCGAACTCATCAAGCTGTGCCTGACTTAAGGGGCCAGGCAACTGGTGCCCCTTAACGACCGCATCTTGGCGCGGCTGCAGCGCTTCTCGGGCATATAAGCCAAGCGCGACGGGTAAGGATCTTGTGCCTGTGTGCGTTCAGCCTGTTTGCCGTGAACATTAGGTGTATCGGCCATTTCGCTATAGAGCTTATGGGCGGTTACAGAATTTAGCGGTGTGCTTTTGACTGTCATCTAATCCACTCCTTGTATGATTAGGTTACAGATCGAACTCTTTACATATTTATAAATGCACAATTAAGATACTGTACAGAGGGCAGCCTAGTTGACTAAAGTTTCCTCGCAAGGAGCGGTTACCGGTTTGATAATGTAGGTTACATGAAAAAAACTGAAGGATGCTTTTTTAAGCAACATCCAGACTATTAAGCGCTACTGAAGTAATTTTATTTAACGAAAATGGTAATAACCTTTGTAAATAATTGAACAAGGAATAACACATTGAAACACCCATTAGCGCGTTACTGGTTGACCAGCACGCTACTAATAACGGCAGGCTGCACAGCTGCGATGAATACCCAACTACCTGCCACAATGCCTAATGAATCGTTGATCAATACGTATTGGAAGCTTGCCACGTTAGGCGACCAGTCTGTCGTGACGCGAGAGAATGTCCGTGAAGCCCACCTGGTTCTTCACCAAGATGCTTCGCGTCTGGCGGGTGCTACCGGCTGCAATACGCTGATGGGCAGTTACCATCTTGAGAATAAGCACATCACATTCAGCCAAATCGCCACCACCATGATGGCCTGCCCCGCACAGCAAATGGAAACCGAGCACGCTTTATTGGTCGCTCTCAGGCAGGTTGTGGAGTGGGAGGTGAATGGAAATAAGTTGATACTATTCGGAGATAGTGACGAACAGCTTGCCAGCTTTGAAGCAGTTCATCTTTTTTAACAACAACTTCATTACATTAGAGACAATATAATCATATTAAAAACAAGCCTATTAACATGATGGACATGGATAAAAGAGGTGCCTTATAGAAGTCTTAAATACAAAAAAGCCATTTTTTTCAGATAGCACTTTTGAATTCTCTAATGCTTTTCTTTTATCCATTTTAAGTGTTGGACACTAGGAACCGAACTCAGGAGCTATTGATTACGAATAAAGATATTTATCAAATTAATCAAGCAGCTATAGAGATTACAACAAAGCGGTGAACCCCGTTTTTTGAAGCATGGCTTTCCTGGCGATTTATTCGCACCGACATATGGACGACAGCTTCCCCACTGACGCTATTCTCATTTGGCTTAAATGTTGCGACGAATCAACCACCATCATTAATAATCGCCAACACGACAATTGCTTGTAGCTACTTCTCCTTATTTATTGATGTATTCGAGATAAACAGCCAAATTTTTGGCATAGAAGAAGATAGGATCAACAAACCCGAGAGACCGCTACCTGCAGGCGCCATTACACTAAAACAGGGGAAAAACGCGCCGTTATCATCTCTGCGCCTTTCATCGCTTATGCCTTTCTACTCAATGTAGAGCGATGGGCACTGCTATGATTTGGCCTCGCTTGGCTCTATAGCTATACTGGCTGTCGTAGGCATTGGTGACTCAAGTGTTTATTGGTCAGTATTGGCATACAAACCCAGCTTCCAGCCGCCATCATCGCAGGCGTGCCTCTGCTAGATATTGGAGTGTGGCTACTTAACATATTTATAATGATGACATTGCTCATCGGGATTCAGGATTTCCGCGATGTTGAAGGGGACAGAAGAGTTGGCAGGATAACGCTACCCATTCGGATCGGTGCCCGCAGACCACGCCTAAGCATTGCTCAGGTCTGTCTTGTCTATCTTCTTATAGCCCACGTCGCGATATTTAATCGTCCACCTGGCGCTCCACTCCCACTCGCGAGTCTTGGTTTCGAGCTGACTAGCGCTGCCCTCCTTTTGTGAATCGTTGTCCGTATGTTCAGAAGAAACCCATCGCGCGATCACGATCACCTGTCGTTCCGGCTAGTGGAATACTGGTACACCGTTATTTGTGCATCCTTCATAACCTACTCATTCTAAGGAAACTCCATGGAACAAGTCGTGCTGTTGAATGAAAGCCTTGCCCCCTGTGGCGTAATGCCTAAAAGCAAAGTACATACCACGAATACGCCCTTACACTTGGCGTTTTCCTGCTACCTGCTGAATGACAAGAACGAGCTACTGATGACCCGTAGATCACTAAACAAGAAAGCATGGCCGGGGGTGTGGAGTAACTCATTTTGTGGCCACCCATTGCCAGATGAATCGCTATCTTCAGCGGTGCATCGGCGTGGCCAATGGGAACTAGGCATAGACGCTCAAGATATTCAGCTTATCGACAACTCTTTCAGATATGAAGCGACAGATACAAACGGCATAAAAGAGAATGAGTATTGCCCTGTTTTTATTGCAAAAACCAGTACAACACCCGTACTCAATCCTGATGAAGCAATGGACTACCAGTGGGTTCATTACAGGCTGGTACTGGAACTCGTAGCGCATGCGCCAAGACTAATCAGCCCATGGATGTCCATGCAGTTAAAGAACAGTCATTTACAGTTATACATACGTTAGATGCACAATGAGTCGGCGCGTGGATTATGCAGGCGTTTCATCCTCGGCAATCCTCCCGCCCAGTCGCGGCGCGGCTGTGTCGGACGCAATGGTGAATCGCCCCGAGTATTCTAGCGTGAGGCTTCGACGTGTCCGGAAATCTGGGGCACTCCAAATCTTAAATTACTGCCCGGGACTAGTTGACCACTACAGTCTATCAGTGACTTACTGATCGTCTTTTCCGTTTCCTGAAGGAAATCCTTGTGACACTCCTGGGTCAAGTCCGGGGTTATGCTCGCCGGCTGATCTCGCTAAAAAAGTAGCAAATCCAAAATAAACTTAACTATAAATCATCCTAATTAGATAAAATATCCTTATGACACAACGCCTTATCAAGTCACATTTTTCATCTTCCCTTCACCCTAGCTTCTGCACTCCCTTAGCTAATTTCTGGCCTTGGCCGATGCATTGGCGTGATGTTCACCTTGTCGCATACCGCTTTGCCCCCCAGGATTTCAGTGTGCAAGACCCGGAAGCGTGCAACATAACAATGCCACCGACGTTGCAGTCGGCTGCCCGAAAGCGTCAAGCCGAATTCCTCGCTGGAAGGCTCTGTGCTCGCGGGGCGCTGCATAAATTCGACCCATCGCTTGCCGCACCTGGTATCGATATTGATGGTGCCCCATTCTGGCCGGGCAGCTACGTAGGCTCCATTAGTCACAGCAATGGGTACGCGGCGGCGATAGCCGCCCCGCGGCAACGTTATATGGGGATAGGAATCGATATAGAGAGGAAACTGACCCTATTGGAAGCTTCAGAAATCAGTTATGAAATTTTAACCACCAGCGAACGACGACACCTGGGGAAGAGCAAAACAGATAGCTCAGAAGCTTTTATTGCATCAGCATTTTCTCTCAAAGAAAGTCTTTTCAAGGCGCTCTATCCATCAATAAAACAGCGGCTTGACTTCAAGGAGATGGAAATCACACACTGGGACCGAAGCGGTCAGGCCAGCTTACGCGTCAACCCCGGCCAGGGGCTTCAGTGGCTGTCCCCTTATCGATTTGATGCCTATTTTAATTGGGTCAATGACCTGATTTTTAGCGTCGTTGCCATTGAAAAAATTCCGAGTGCGCCATCCTGAATATCTCAGATTTTTGAGGGCATATTGCAACGAAATATCTCACTC